>JAZRGH010000011.1:0-78891 GCA_045644085.1 Alistipes sp.
CGACACCGACATCGCCGCAGAACGCACCAGGCGATTGCACTCTCCCTCGATAAAATTATCGAAAGTGTAGTTTTTGTTGAGTTGCGGCTCAATTCTTAGGCGATTTATGCCTGGAATTACAAAAGGATTTCGTATATTTGACGTGTCGGTTTGCTGGCTAAACGAATGTTCGGTAATCGTAACATCACTTTCGCTCGGCACAGCAATAGGACGATTGTTCTTTGGTATAGCGTAGTACAAGCGAGTATCACGACCAAACAGCTGCGCAATAATCGGCTTTAACACCTGACTATAATTATCCTCAATAGTCTTTGCAAAGTCGCGATTAGGTACCTTGATGCGAAGTCGCTCTCCGTCGAACTCCAACGGCTCGATAGGGAGAAACCACTGAGCGAACTCCTCCGCTGAGGTTTTCATCTTCAATTCACTGAGGCAATTTTGCCAAGCATCATTATATGTCGCAGCATTTGCAAGCATAAATTATTGAGTATAAATAGTTTGGATCAATATATCGTATCAAATCGCAAGAGTTGTGCGGTTTGACATTGCAAAGGTGGAAATAAAATTGTGGAAAAAAAAATGTCGCAACTATTGTTTTTTAATTATTATTTGTTATGGAGATAAAATCTTTATTTCATCGTGCATTTTTTAACTCGCTGATACACTACATTTACAAATAATTTTTGTATATTTGCAGTGATTAAAAATCAAATACTTTTTTAGAATATCATAAACAAAACTTATATAACTACAACTATGGATAACTTACAACAATTAGTCGCATCAAAGGCCGAGAAGTGGTTAGGTGCAGAGTTCGACGAGACAACTCGCCAAGAGGTTAAGAATCTGATTGATAACAACCCGAAAGAGCTTATAGAGTGCTTCTACAAGGACTTGGAATTCGGAACAGGAGGCTTGCGTGGTATTATGGGCGTCGGTACAAACCGAATGAACAACTACACCGTAGGTTTTGCTACACAAGGTTTGGCTAACTACCTCAAAATCAACTTCCCTAACGAGGAGATCCGCGTAGCTATCGCACACGATTCACGTAACAATTCGCGCACATTTGCCGAGCACGTTGCCGACATCTTTGCATCAAATGGCTTCAAAGTATTCCTCTTTGACGAATTGCGCCCTACTCCGGAGCTTTCTTTTGCAATCCGCGAGTTGAATTGCCAGTCGGGTGTTATGGTTACTGCATCGCACAACCCTAAGGAGTATAATGGCTACAAGGCTTATTGGAGCGATGGTTCACAGGTTACATCTCCGCACGATGTTAATATTATTAAAGAAGTAGAGAAGATTACCGAAGTGTCGCAGGTATTGACAGGCTTGCACGCTGAGAACATCACAATTCTTGACGAGGAGTTCGACAAGAAGTACCTTGCAAAGATTAAGGAGTTGCAACTCTCTGCCGACAGCGTAGCTCGTTTCCACGACATGAAGATTATCTACACCCCTCTCCATGGTGCAGGTGTACGTCTTACACCTATGTCGTTAAAGAATTTTGGTTTCACAAATGTAATCTCGGTTAAGGAGCAGACCGTTTTGGACGGAAACTTCCCTACCGTAGAGTCTCCAAATCCTGAGAATCGTCCTACAATGAAGATGGCGATTGATCTTGCAGAGAAAGAGCAGGCAGACCTCGCAATGGCAACCGATCCGGATTCTGACCGTATCGGTTTGGCTTTGCGTAACAGCAAGGGCGAATATGTACTCTTGAATGGAAACCAAACCTTGGTGCTTTTGATGTGCTACCAGCTCACTCGTTGGGCAGAGACAGGCCGTATCAAGAATGGCGACTATGTTGTTAAGACTATCGTTAGTTCAATGATGCCTGACGCTGTGGCCGAGGCTTATGGAGTAAAGTGCTACAACTGCTTGACAGGATTTAAGTTCATTGCAAAGATTATCCGCGAGAACGAGGGCAAGGCTCAATATATCGGCGGTGGCGAAGAGTCATTCGGCTACCTTGCAGGCGACTATGTTCGTGACAAGGACGGTGTTTCGGCTTGTTCGTTGGCAGCTGAGGCAGCAGCTTGGTGCCGTGATACAAAGGGTGTAACACTCTACGAGTGGTTGCAGGATCTCTATGTTAAGTTTGGCTTCTATCGCGAAAGCCTCGTAAACGTAGTTCGTGAAGGAAAGGACGGAGCAGAGCAAATTCAGAAGATGATGGTTGACTATCGTGCTACCCCACCACAGACCATTCTCGGTTCTAAGGTTGTCGAGATTTACGACTACAAGACTTTGGAGTTGAAGAATACCGTAACAGGCGAGGTATCTCCTATTCCGGGCATCGAGGATAAGAGCAACGTATTGCAGTGGATTACCGAAGATGGCACAAAGGTTTCGGTGCGTCCTTCGGGAACAGAGCCAAAGATTAAATTCTACTTTGGTGTAAAGGCCCCACTCGCATCGGTTGAGGAGTTCGAGAAGGTACAGAATGAACTCGATACAAAGATTGAGGCTATCAAGGCCGAATTGGAACTTATTTAATACATATATAATATATGACCACAAAGGAACGCATTGCGAAAGCCTTGGCTGTTGCTACCGACACCAAGGTTTTCGAGATGGACAGCAATATTTTACATCTTGCACCATCAATTTTCAAAGAGCAGTTTGGTGATGCCCGCGCCATTGTCATAGCCGACAAGAATACGTGGCGTGTAGCAGGCGAAGATGTTTTCAACCACCTTGTTAATGCAGGCATTGACACCGTTAAACATATTATCCAGAAAGATGAGTTTCATGCTGAGTGGTGCTATGTAATGGAGGTAGAAGAGGCAGCCAAGGAGGCCGGAGCAATTATGGTTTCGGTAGGTTCGGGTGTTATTAACGACCTCTGCAAACTTGCATCACACCATCTTAACCAGCAGTACCTCACTATCCCTACCGCAGCATCGGTTGACGGTTATTCATCGTTTGGATCTTCAATCAGCTATGAGGGCTTAAAGCAGACTTTTGACTGCCCTGCGCCATTGGCGATTTTGGCAGACGTTGACGTAATTGCCAATGCTCCAAAGGAGATGACTGCTGCCGGTTACGCAGACCTCGCAGCAAAGATTCCTTGCGGTGGTGAGTGGATGATTGCCGACATCATGGACGCCGAGCCTATCATTCCTGAGGCATGGCACGTTTTGCAGGATGTACTTGATGACCAACTCTCTAATCCTGACGGAGTTGCAGCATGTGATAAAGATGCTATTGCAGCACTTTTTGAGGGCTTGACACTCAGCGGTTTCGCAATGCAGGCAGCACGTTCCAGCCGTCCGGCTTCATGTGCAGACCACCTTTTCAGTCACTACCTCGACATGACAGGTCATACATTCAATGGAAAGTTGCAGTCGCATGGATTCCAGGTTGCTATCGGAACTCTGACCATGTGCGCATTCTTTGATGCTCTCCTCGAAATGGACTTGCGAAATATCGATGTAGAGAAGTGCGTAGAGGCTTGGCCTTCACTCGAAGAGGAGCAGCAGCGTGCACTTGATATCTTCAAGGATTTCGTATCGCCAAAGTTGGGATACGACCAAATCACCATCAAGTACAACGACAAGGAGACTGTTCGCGAGCAGTTGAATACCATCAAGAAGCATTGGCCTTTATTGAAGGCTCAATACCGCAAGCAGGTCTATCCGTTTGAGAAGATGCAGGAGTGTTTCCGCAAGGTTGGAGCGCCGGCAGATCCTGCCGATATTGGCGTAACTCGTCAGCAGTTGAAGGATATGATGCCTTTCGTGCAGCTGATGCGTTGGCGTATGAACATGTTCGACTTGGCTCTTCGCGGAGGTTTCTACGAGGAGTTGGTAGAGAAGGTGTTCGGCAAGGGCGGAGTTTGGGAAATCGCCTAACTCCGCAAAAAAACACTTAACCCTAAACATTATGAAGTTCTTAAAATTATTCGCAATCGCAATATTGGCATTGGTATCAACCAATGCCTTTGCGCAGACAAATGAGATTATTCTCTTGGCTCATCGTGGCGGCTGTGGCGAGGGCATGGAGAACACTATCGGCACCTTCGAGAAGACTCTCGCTGCCGGTATCAAGGCTTTCGAAATTGATGTTCGCATCACCAAAGACGGCAAGATCGTTTTACAGCACGACGAAACCCTCAAACGTACCGCAGGCATTGACAAGCGCGTAGAGGATCTTACCGAGAAGGAGTTGCGCGAGATTACCCTTAAAGATGGCTCGAAACTATGTTTCTTCGACGAATTTTTGAAGCTTATGAGTAAGCACCAAGGCATATTCGTGGAGGTTGAGTTAAAGTGCAGTAAGTACACCGACGAGTTCCTCTACGGCACCGGTTACCTTGATAAGATTGCAAAGGCTATTATCAAGTCGCAGCCAAAGGGATCTAACTATGCCATGACATCATTTAATGCTCGTGCATTGCGCTATGTAAAGGAGCACTACCCTTCTATCGAGACCGGTTACATAACATCTAAGGGTGTTAATCGCGAGACCATCGCCATAGCAGAGGCTATCGGAGCAAAGCGTATCGCTGCGCACATAACTCGCACGACAATTGAAGATATGAAGCGTGCCCACAAAAAGGGAATCCTCGTAAACTTATGGCCGGGCAGAAGCGATGAGTCGATACTTCGTGCTTGGGCTTTGGGCGCAGATATCCACTGCACAGACATTCCTGCTCATATGCTTGAGCATACCAAGAAAAATCACCCTTGGTTAACTATCAAATAGTCTGCCCTTGGCAAAAATTAAGGCTGTCGTTCTCTGCGACAGCCTTTTTTATTACAATCTTTGTAGCAATCGTTTAATTGCCGGAATTTTCAGAACGGGGAGAATTGCATGCGCCGGAAGTAACCAACATGCCGCAACTGCAACCTTCGTAAATAGTCCCGGAATCGCCTCTCTGCGACCGCGCTCTAATGCGCGGATACCGGCACGAGCCATCTTTTCAGGCGTCATCATAAAACCTATGGCTCTCAACCACTTGCGATGTTTCTCTTCAAGTGAATAGAGAGGTGTATCGACAGCACCCGGATAGACCGTTGTGACGGTGATATTGTGTGGGCGGAACTCATACCACAATGACTGAGCAAAGCTCTTCAAATAAGCCTTTGTTGCAGCATAGTACGATACCGTAATATAAGGCGTCCAAGCGGTCATCGATGACATAATCAAGATACGACCACCACCTCGCTCGCGCATATCCTCACCAAAGAATCGGCACAACTTCGCAGGGGTTACACAATGGAGATTTGTGATAAAATCGGCCATCGAAGGCTTTGTATTCAAAAACATTCCGAACTGCAAAATTCCCGCGTTGCTGACGAGAGTATCAACCTCGTAACCGTGCTCCTTGCACCACTCGTAAATCTGCTCGGCAGCGTTAGCCTGTGAGAGATCCGAATAGAGTGCAACCGCCTCTACGCCAAAGCGTTGCTTCAACTCATCAGCAACCTCCTCGTTGCGCTCCTTTTGGTTGCTCACAACGATAATATTTTCGCCTTTGGCAGCGAATTGCTCGGCATAGCAGAGCCCTATTCCCGATGAAGCACCTGTGATTAAAGTAAATTTCATAGCGCAAAAGTATCTATTTTTCGGCAAAAATTGACGCAATTCGCCAAATTTTTCATACTTTCGCAGTCAAAATAGAGAAATTATGGTAAGAGGTTTATCCGCAGTAGGACTTTTGATATGCTCAAACTTGTTTATGACCTTAGCTTGGTATGGTCAAGTGATGTTTAAGAGCAAATTCGAGCGCATCGGCTTGGTAGCTGTTATTTTCATCAGCTGGCTGGTTGCTTTTTTTGAGTATTGCTTTATGGTGCCTGCCAATCGTCTTGGTAGCTTGGAATATGGCGGTCCATTCTCTATTTGGGAGCTAAAAGTCATTCAGGAGGTGGTATCACTCACCGTCTTTGCGATTGTCGTTCAGCTTATTATGAAGAACGAAGCCCTACGTTGGAATCATTTCGCCGGCTTCGTATGCCTTGTCTTGGCGGTGTTCTTTATATTCAAGAAGTAGAGGCAACTATTTCTTAATGCTTTTAGCCATTCACCATTGGCAATTAGCTTATTTAAGGGTATAATAGGGATAATAAGGTTACTTATTATCTCTTTTTTTCGGCAAACCGCAATTATTCTCAATTTTTAATTCTTAATTTTTGATTTTTAATTGAAAAGTCGGCAACTTTTCACTATCTTTGCGCCCAATAATAAATAATAGAAAAAAAATCGACAAAATGAATATCGAACAACACATTTCAAGCGTAGTAAAGGCGGCTGTGGAGGCTCTCTATGGCGAGGTTGCCGATTCGCAGATCCAGATTCAGAAGACTCGTAAGGAGTTCGAGGGCGACTACACCCTCGTAACCTTCCCACTCGTAAAGATGGCTCGCAAAGCACCTGAGGCAGTGGCTACCGAGATTGGCGAGAAGGTGGTTGCATCGGCTGCGGAGTTTAGCTCGTTCAATGTAATCAAGGGTTTCTTGAATCTCTCGCTTGACCCTTCGTTCTGGGTAGAGCGCTTTGGTGAAATCGCAGCCAACGACAACTATGGCGTAGCCGAGCCGACAGGTCGCACCATAATGATTGAGTACTCGTCGCCTAACACCAACAAGCCACTCCACCTCGGTCACATCCGCAACAACCTCTTGGGTTATTCGGTGGCGCAGATTTTGGCAGCAAATGGTCACAATGTCATCAAGGCAAACCTTGTAAATGACCGCGGTATTCATATCTGCAAGTCGATGGTTGCATGGTTGCGCTATGGCAATGGTGCTACACCAGAGTCTACCGGCAAGAAGGGCGACCACCTCGTAGGCGACTACTATGTAGAGTTCGACAAGCACTACAAAGCAGAAATCAAGGAACTCGTTGCAGGTGGAATGAGCGAGGAGGATGCAAAGAAGCAGGCTCCAATCCTTCTCGAAGCGCAGGAGATGCTCCGCAAGTGGGAGGCAAAGGACGAAGAGGTTCGCGCACTATGGGAGAAGATGAATGGTTGGGTTTATGACGGTTTCGACGTAACATACAAGACTCTCGGTGTTGATTTCGACAAGGTTTACTACGAGTCGCAGACCTATATCCTCGGCAAGGGACTCGTTGAAGATGGCTTGGCAAGAGGTATCTTCTTCCGCAAGGAGGATGGCTCGGTTTGGATCGACCTCGAAGCTGACGGACTCGATCAGAAGTTGTTGCTCCGTGGTGACGGAACATCGGTATATATGACTCAGGACCTCGGAACTGCGTTGCAGCGTTTCGAGCAGAATGCTTTGAATGGTATTATCTATGTTGTAGGTAACGAGCAGAACTACCACTTCCAAGTTTTAAAGTTGATACTCAAAAAGTTGGGTTATGAGTGGAGTGATGATATTTTCCACCTCTCGTACGGTATGGTGGAGTTGCCTGAGGGTAAGATGAAGTCGCGCGAGGGCACTGTTGTCGATGCTGACGACTTGTGCGAGGCTATGATTAACACCGCACGCGAGATGTCGCAGGAGTTGGGCAAGCTCGACGGTTGCAGCGAAGAGGAGGCTTTGGCTATCTCGTCGATGGTAGGTTTGGGTGCTTTGAAGTACTTTATTCTCAAAGTTGACCCAAAGAAGACCATGTTGTTCGATCCACGCGAGTCTATCGACTTCAACGGAAATACAGGACCATTTATCCAATACACTCACGCTCGTATCTGCTCGGTACTCCGTAAGGCGGCAGAGCAGAACATTGCATTCGAGGGCGAGAATATCGCTTGCGAATTGTTGCCGGAGGAGATTGTTTTGATCAAGATGTTGTGCGACTACCCTACCGTTGTTGCAGATGCAGGCGAGGCATTCGCGCCATCGATGATTGCAGCATACACCTACGAGTTGTGTAAGACCTTCAACGGCTACTATCACGACCACTCAATCCTCCGCGAGGAGAACGAGGCTGTAAAGAAAATGCGTCTTGCATTGGCACAGCAAGTGGCGCGAGTTATCAACCGTTCAATGCGTTTGTTAGGCATTGATGTACCAGAAAGAATGTAAGAGATTATGGCAGGATCAAATTTCGTAGATTATGTAAAGATATTTGCTCGTTCAGGCCACGGAGGAGCAGGTTCAGCACACTTCCGTCGCGAGAAGTTTGTAGCTTTCGGTGGTCCCGATGGCGGTGATGGCGGCAAAGGTGGCTCAATCATCTTGCAAGGAGATCGTCAATATTGGACACTTATCCACTTGAAATACCAGCGTCACCAGTTTGCCGAGGACGGCGAATGTGGTTCGGGTGCTCGTTCACATGGTAAAGATGCGAAGGATATTATCATTCCAGTACCTCTCGGCACGGTAGCCAAGCAGATTTTTACAGATGAGGAAACAGGCGAGACCTACACCGAAGTCGTAGGCGAGGTAACAGAGCACGGCGAGCAGCTTGTACTCCTCAAAGGTGGCCGTGGTGGTTTGGGCAACTGGCACTTCCGCACCGCTACAAATCAGGCTCCACGCTACTCACAGCCGGGCGAGGAGGGCTCTGAAGGTGCATTTATCCTCGAATTGAAGGTATTGGCAGATGTCGGTTTGGTAGGTTTTCCGAATGCGGGTAAGAGTACTCTACTTTCAGTTGTTTCAGCTGCAAAGCCAAAGATTGCTAACTACGCATTTACAACCTTGGAACCAAACCTCGGTATCGTAGAGGTTCGCGACGGCCACTCATTTGTTATGGCTGATATTCCGGGTATTATCGAGGGTGCGCACGAAGGCAAGGGCTTGGGAACTCGCTTCTTGCGTCATATCGAGCGAAATTCGATTCTACTCTTTATGGTTCCTGCCGACAGCGATGATATCCAGAAGGATTACGAAATTCTTCTCGGCGAGCTTACACAATACAACCCCGAGCTTCTCGACAAGAGCCGCATTTTGGCTATCACAAAGTGTGATATGCTTGATGACGAGTTAATTGAGGAGATGAAGGCACACTTGCCGGAGGGCATTAAGTCAGTATTTATCTCGTCGGTTGCAGGTTTGAATATTCAGAAATTGAAGGATATGTTGTGGACCGCTCTGCACGAATAATGCGAGGCTTACGCTACATATTTGTACTACTCTTGTTACTATGTTATAGAGGTCTCTCCGCGCAGGAGTTTGACCTCTATGATTTTAGATATTACAAGCGTTTCGACACTGTCGAGGAGTTGCTCGTACCCGTAACCGACACAACTGCGGTAGCAAAGTTCATTCTTAATCGCAGTTTTTCCACTCGCGCACTCGACTACAACTTTTCGGCAGTACGTTTTGCAAGACGAGGCATTCCATCTTATAAGCGTAAAATATATCTAAACAACCTCGAAGTCCCATTCATACCATTTTCGACTATTCGCGCATTACAACTTACCGAGGAGCACACTGCTGATGAGACAAGATTAAAAATAGACTCTTTGAAGGAGAGTCGCAGTTCGACAGGTTTTGCATTTTCGTCGCGCAACATGCCCTTCTCAGTTTCGTTTGCTACGGCTCAAAAGTTCGGCAAAGATTGGTCTTTGGCAGCAAATCTTATGGCTCGTACCGGCAACGATTTACATATCGAAGGATTGTTTGGCAACTCGCTGGAATTCAATGTGGCGACATCTAAGTATTGGAGCGACAGGCACACCCTTTCCATGGCAATTTTTGCTAAACCTTCGATGCGTAGTACACGTCTTGCATCTACCAATGAGGCATTTCGTCTGACCGGGAACAATCTTTACAACCCTTCTTGGGGCTATCAGAACGGCAAGGTACGAAATTCACGCATTCGCAGAGAGTTTCTGCCAACGGCTTTCATCGGCTATGAGGGCAAGATAAGCGAGCGCACAAAGATCAATTTTGCAGCCACACTAACAGCAGGCGTAGAGAAATATAGTTCACTCGATTGGTTTGACGCACAAACGCCGGCGCCAGATAATTATCGTTACATGCCGAGCTATTTCAACGACGAAGAGGACATCTTTCTCGCTGTCGAGAGTGCATGGATAAACAACAACACTCGCTATACACAAATCAATTTCGACCATCTTATAGCAACAAACCGGTTAAACAACGGCCAAGCGGTGTATGCCGTTTCGGATCGCGTTTGTCGTTCAGTTCTTACGACCTTTCGTGGTGGAGCAGCCACTGCATTAGAGAAAGGCTCCATCTCATACGGCATAGAGGTATCAACTGCTAACTACCGCAATTACAAGCAGATGAGAGATCTGCTCGGAGCAGAATATATTATTGATTTAGACTATTTTTTACTCGATGACGACACCTTTGGTAATTCCCTACAAAACAACCTTGCAACCCCAAACCGACACATTAAAGAGGGTGATCGTTTCGGTTATGACTACGCTATTCGCAGATATGATGCATCGGCATTTGCGAACTATCACTACTCCACCCATCGCTTCGACCTGGATATAGCAGCAGAAGTTGGATATAGCAATATTTCAAGACGAGGTTTCTATCGAAAAGAGTTATTTGCCGACAGTTCGTTAGGAACTTCGCAACATCTAAAATTTTCGCCATATCTGCTACGCCTTAAAGCCGGCTATCTAATTGATGACAATCATTTTATAAATATCGTCCTCGCCACCGAAGCTACACCTTGTAATGAGGGAGATCTGTTTTTGCAGAGTCAATATAACAATCGTACCATTGCAAACCCTGCGATGTGTTCAACCTACAATGGAGAGATTCGCTACACCTATCAAAAGCCAAATTTCGCAGTGAGCGCCACCATGTTTCTCTCATCAGAGCTAAACAATACGCAGGTGCGTCATCTTTACGACGATTTAGAGGGCGAATATGTCGATATCGTAACGAATCGCATAAACACCATTTGTTATGGTTTAGAAATTGAAACGGAGTATCGTTTTGCGGACCATTTCCGCACAACAGCGGCAATAACTATTGGCAGATACAAATATGCCGGCAATTCGCTTGTAACAATTTACACCGACACATCAAATACAGTGCTTGCCGACCATATCGAGAGTTACACCAAAGGACTTTCACTCGGAAATGCTCCACAAGTTGCCATTACCGCAGGAGTGTCGTATTACAATAAAGGCTGGCGGGTAGCGATAAATGCCAACTATGCCGGCCTGCGATATATAGAGCCATCAGCCGCAATGCGTACAAATCGAGTTTTAGCCATGGCTACTTCTCCGGAGCAACACTCTTCACTCTACAATCAAGAGCGCCTGCAAGATGCTTTCACAATAGACTTCTCGTTATCCAAAAGCATATATATTAGTCGTTTAAACAAGCGTATTTACCGCACCGTAGCCACACCTCGCTTCGAAGACAAGCACCCTAAAAGTCGACTTATATTCCGAGTAGGTGTACGTAACCTGCTCGGTTCAAGCAATATTATATATAGCGGATACGAATCATCTCGTCTTCAACGACATAAGCTCGCAGGAGAATACATCTACAACCGCCAGCCTTCACGCTATATGTTCGCCTATCCGCGCACATTCTACGCCTCGGCAACTTTCGCATTCTAATCACAAAGAAAAAGACAAGCGGTATTGCTTGTCTTTTCTTCTATTTTAATCCTACATATACAGGTTTTTCCACCATAATTTTTTCGACCTTACCCGTAGGCAAGCCATTTTCGAGAGGATAAAGCTCTATAACATTATCATCACGGCATGCCACCACCAGTGCTTTTCCGTCTGCCGAGACTGCAAAATGGCGAGGATGACCACCTGTTGGCAAATAGCATAATTTCTTCAAACTGCCATCTGCGAAGCACTCAAATATTGCAACGCCATCAGATATAGAACAATTTTTTGCTACGCTACTCACTCGCAACGAGGCATATAGATAGCGACCATTAGGGCTCAATGCAATATGCGCTCCACCTCCCGGATTCTCCGTATGAAGCGGATATCTCCCTAACAAAGCAAAATCCGAAGTACGATAGGTCAAAACTTCATCGCTCAGTTCTGTTACAACATAAAGATAGTTGCCATCTGCGCTAAATGTACTAAAACGAGGTCCGCTACCCGCAGGAGTGGCCACTGTTGAGTATTGCTCTGCAATACGGCCTTTATCGACAGGAAAACGATATATTTTATCGCTTCCGAGGTCAATCACCACCAACATCTTGCCATCGGGCGATAGTGCCGAAGAGTGGATATGCGAACTTTTTTGACGTGTCGGGTGAGGTCCCGAACCGTTAAAATGTATCAAGCGAGTATTACCCTTAACATCACCATTTTTATCGAGCGAGAACAACGACAATGTTCCGCTTGAATAGTCCGATACCACCGCCTCTCGCTGCAACAAGGTTATATGACAGGACTCGTCACCGTCGGTTTTACTCTCCTTCATCGGTACCTGCAGCGACGCCAACTCGACAACGCCTTCTCTGCCCTTCAACACTTCCGCATCGAAAACACAAAGCGATGAAGCAGGCGAAAGGCTACGGAGAGCATAGACTTTATCGTTATCCTCCGCGAGATAGGTATGCCCCCAATAAGTCGTATTCGAGCCTACCAGAATGGTTAAAGCCAGAAGTTTCAACATCGAAATCATAGATTATAATATATAAGGTTCATCACTCCTCATAACGAAAGCCGACGCCTTTGTAGGTCGAAATATGATTATCACCTATCTTGGTACGAAGATGGCGGATATGTACATCGAGAGTGCGAGAGCCGACAACAACGCCTGTTCCCCATACGGTATCAAAAATCTCCTCACGAGTAAATACTCTTGGCTCCGAAAAGAGAAGTCGCAGGATCTCGAACTCCTTGACTGCAAGACGTACCTTTTCTCCATTGTCAGCAACAAAAGCGTGGTGCTCTTCAACAAGACGAGCAGATTTAGGGAAGACCTCTCGCTCACCACTCTTTATTCTCTTACATATAGCTCCTACGCGCGAGCACAACACCTTCATACTTACAGGCTTGGTGATATAGTCGTCTGCTCCTGCTTCATAGCTCTCGACAAGACTTTCCTCTTCGCAAACAGCAGACAGAAAGACTATCATCATCTTAGAAGTTTCCGGATTAGCACGCAATTCCCTACACGCCTCACGTCCGTCCATCTCAGGCATCATCATATCCATCAGAATAAGATGTGGACGAAACTCGACGGCTCGTTCCAGCGCTTCACGTCCATTTGTGGCACAAACAACCTCATACCCCTCTTTTACAAGGTTGTACTTCACAAATTCTCGGATATCCAGCTCATCATCAACTACAAGTATTCGCATAGAGTTTGAGTATTTAGGAGAATTTTAAAATTAAGGCGCAATGGGAGCCATTGCGCCTTTTAGGTCAAAACTTGTTGTTTTAATTAGTCGTGCAATGCGCTCAACTTCTCGAACAACTTGCCAAAACCCTCTACCATCTCGTTACGGAATGCAGCATAATACTTACGTACGAGCGATGCATTCTTTGGCTCAACAGGATTATTAGCCTTATGATAGAGCTCGTTGCGAAGCTCTACACCCTCCTGCATGATTGCGAAAATCTCCTGTTCCTTGTCCGGACGGAAATAGATAGTCATGTCGCAATCAAACACCAACTCTTCGAGACGATAGTCGATCTCTTTCTTCAAAAATCGTAAATTTGCCATAGTCTTATCTTATTTTATTGTTCTTTCGTAGGTACAAAGATAAGAAAAAAAGAATATGGTGCAAAGATTTTCGAACTTTTTTATCGTTTTTACTCTATTTTTTTACCAATATACGGCCTCATATCCGCCTTTGGCATTCTTTTTATCGGCCTTTCGAGCCTTGCGCTGATTGCGTTTATTCTCATCGCTGTCAACATAGCTATGACGTGGTGTTGCTATAATAACGCCCATCTCTTCATCGACAACCACAACCTCGGGTTGAGCCGGCTGTGATGTCTGAATAGGCTTTGCAGGTTCTGTTTTAGGCGCAATAGTTGTGCGTGTAACAAACTCGTCAACGCCATAATCAAACTCGATGTCGGCATATCGCATCTGAGGCAAAATTTGTGTTGCAAGATATCGCCACGACTCCGGCAGTTTGCGTAGAGCACTCTCCTTCTGAGACTCGGTGTGATTGGTCGATTTAAGAATTGCCAACACCTGCTCCTTTTGCGGAATATCAGATTTTTCTACCGCAGCGACGCAATCGCTCCATTTAAAAGTTTTGTGCTGAGTATCAATTTTCTGCTCCGGATGGTAGGTATTTACCGCGTAGTGATACAACGACTGTGCGCGCTTAGAGGCCAAAGTGTCATTCAGAGTGGTATTACCATCAGGCGAGGCATAACCTACAATGTGAATCGCAGAGATATGCATCGTAGAGTCCTGGCTCTGCGCCATAAAGTCCTTTAACTCGGCAATTTGCTGAGTATTATCAGAATAGGAAGGTACAATATTAGCCTTATTGATGGCATAATGCACATCAAATTCGGCATTTTTACCTTCATTGTGAGGAATTTTGTAGCGCGTTGTAATAACGTCGCCGCTACGGGTTTGCGATACAAGAACGGCATTTGCAGCCGGAGCCTGATTGCTTTGAGCCGAAACCACAGTGCTTACACCCAAAGCCAAAACGGAAAGTAAAATCTTTTTCATTTTCTTGTTGTATTGGTTTGTACGCCTAAACCAAACAACAACCAGACCAAACGAAAAACGTAAAGCGAAAAACGAAGAACTTTTAGTGAAATTTGAGCACCGAAATAGAGCTAACAACTATTGATTTTCTTCGGGCTTGCGAACAATCTTATAACCTACAATTGCCATTAGCAACGACATCAACGGACTTATAAGATTAAATAAGCAGCATGGCAAATAGGTCATAGTGGCGACTCCGAGCACTGTGGACTGAGTCATACCGCACGAATTCCAAGGTATAAGCACAGATACAACCGTCGCAGCATCCTCTACCGAGCGGCTCAATAATCGACCTTCCAATCCACGCTTTTTATATAGTTCTCGGAAGGTTTCGCCCGTAATGATAATAGATATATATTGATCGGCAATTAATATATTTGCAAAGATTCCCGTAGCAAGAGTCGAAGCGACAATACTTGCCGTACGATAAACAAATTTAGCAAACAATCGGGTTATTGCCGACAACATTCCGCTACCCGACATTACTCCACCAAAACACATCGCACACAATACGAGCCAAATGGTATTGAGCATACCCTGCATTCCGGAAGTTGCAACCAAGTCATTCACCATGGCATTTCCCGTATCCAGCGATGTAGAGGTGGAGCATATCTGTATTAATGCACGGAAGGTTGAATACTCCCCTCCGCCTCCAATCTCCTGTACAATTTCGGGCTGAAAGATAACCATAGCCACACACGCCATAGCGACAGACAGAAAGAGTGTAACAAGGGCAGGTAATCGTCTGGCTATAAGTACCATGGTCACAAAAGGCACAATCAACAACCAAGCCGAAATATTAAATGAATTATTCAACACATCGGATAGTTCGGCAACATTTACCACATTATTGGCCGCATACGTAAAGCTTACTATTAAAAAGACAACCAGGGCTATCGCAAACGAAGGGATAGTGGTGATAGTCATATATCGTATGTGCTCAAAAAGAGATACTCGCACCGTAGAAGAAGCTAGCACCGTAGTATCTGACAAGGCAGATATTTTATCACCAAAATAGGCACCTGAAATAATAGCGCCGGCAACCCAGCCTTCCGAAAAACCCTGCGCCTCACCTACTCCCATAAGTGCAACACCGATTGTAGCAATTGTAGTCCACGAGCTACCCGTAACAATAGCCACAATGGCGCATATAATACATGCTACGGCAAGAAAGACTTTCGGGTGAATTATATGTAAGCCGTAATACATCAGCGTAGGCACTACTCCACTCAGCATCCACGTTCCGGCCACTGCACCAATTAGCAACAGAATAATAATTGCAGAGGCCGAGGTCTTTATATTTTCGGCAATGGCTTTTTCGAGAGTTGACCATTTGCAACGACATATCACAATAGCAATAAACGCAGCAACAGATGATGCAACCAATAACGCAATTTGGCTACTACCTTCGACTGCATCAACACCAAATACTTTAATAACAAGCGCAAGTATTGTAACGAGCACGGCAATCGGAATTAATGCCATCAATACCGTTGTTTCTCTCTCCTCAAATAAAATTTTATGCATTTTCATGAGGCAAAGATATATATTTTAGGGAGAACTTTTTATAAAGTTTTCCGTTTTCTGCTTTTAGTTTTGCGTTTTTCTTCGTATCTTTGTCGGGTTATACCATATAAGGTATAAAGTGTAAAACTAAACAGAAGCATATTATGGCTACCAAGACTACTATCGAAGTTCCCGTAGAGGAACAGACTATTCAAAGCGAAATTGCTACACAAGAGCATGTAGATGAGAACGTTACCACACCGGAAATTCACTCTGACGAAGCTGAATCCGCTGTTGAAGAGATTACCAAGCTCGACAAAGATGGAATACTTGCCCGTCTTGCCGAGAAGGTATCGGAGGAGTCCTCTGCTGAGTTGCGTAGCGAAGTAGAAGCATTGAAGGTAGCATTCTACAAACTGCATCGTGCCGACATGGAGGCTCGTCGCAAATCATTCTTCGAGGAGTATGGAGCAGATGCAGAGTATAAACCTCAAACCGACGAAGCAGAAAATCGTTTCAAAGAGTTGTATAACATCTATCGCTCGAAGCGAGATGAAGCCGCAGCCCTTTCCGACAAGGAGAAGGAGGATAACTACAAAGCAAAGTTGGCTATTATCGAAGAGTTGAAACAGTTGGTAGATTCGGAGGAGGCTCTCAACACCACCTTCGCAAAGTTCCACGATTTGCAGACTCGTTGGCGCGCTATCGGTCAAGTTCCACAAGCAAAGGTTGCAGACATATACGAGACATACAATCTCCATATCGAGAATTTCTATGACTATGTAAAAATCAATAAGGAGTTGCGTGATCTCGATTGGAAGAGAAATCTCGAAGCGAAGAGCGCACTTTGCGAGCAGGCGGAGGCTTTGGCCGAAGCAACGGCTATTGTCGAGGCATTCCACAAATTGCAAAAGTTACACGAGGAGTGGCGTGAGATTGGCCCTGTATCAATGGAGCACAAGGAGGTTATGTGGGAACGCTTCAAAGCAGCATCAACAATCATCAATCGTCGTCACCAAGAGCACTTCGAGAATATCAAAGCTGAGCAAGTACGCAACTTCGAGCGCAAATCGGCTCTCTGCGAGGAGATCGAGAAGATGATTTCGGAAGCACCGACATCGCACAAAATTTGGATAAAGGCAAGCGAGAGATTGCAAGCTATTCAGGCGGAATGGCGCACTATCGGTTTTGCTCCAAAGAAGGACAACAATAAAGTATATGACCGTTTCCGTACCGCTTGCGACAAGTTCTTCGAGACAAAGCACGCTTTCTATTCCGAGGCAAAAGATGACATGGCAAAGAGCTTGGAGATTAAGAACTCTCTTTGCGAGCGTGCCGAGGCTATCGCCGAGCGCGAGGATTGGGCAAAGGCAACCGAGGAGTTGCTGGCATTACAGGCAGAATGGAAGAAGTCGGGCACAGTTGCAAGAAAGTACGCTGATGCTATTTGGAAGCGATTCCGTGCTGCTTGCGACAAATTCTTCGAGCGCAAATCGCAACACTTCTCATCGGTGGACAACGAATATTCGGCAAATCTTGCTGCCAAACAGGCTCTATTGGAAGAGATGGCTCAGGCAGAGGTAAAGACATTCGATGACATCAAAGAATTCCAGCGACGTTGGAGCGAGATTGGCTTCGTGCCTATTCGCCACAAGGAGGAGTTACATAAGCAGTACAAGGCTGCTCTCGATAAACTTTTTGCTACAATCCGCAATGCAGATCGCGAGCAACAAATCAACAAATTCAAGAATAAGGTTTCTTCTATGCGCGAAGCGGGCGACAAGCGACTCCGTTCCGAGCGAGAGAAACTGTATAATCGCGTAAAGCAACTCGAACAGGAGATTCAAACCCTGGAAAACAACATCGGTTTCTTCGCTAAGTCGAAGGGCGCCGAGGCGATGATCATCTCCGTTCAAGAGAAGATCTCTCGTGCAAAACAAGATATGGCAGATGCTATTGAGCGAGTAAAGTTGATCGATTCACAAGAGTAAAAACATATTATTTTTCTATACGATTTATTTTTTAGACAATGAAAGAGAACAAAAGTACGATTATAGGCTTTGTCCTTATGACCTTGGTATTCGTGGGTTATATGTTTTATGCGAACTACCAGGCAAAGAAACAACAAGAGGCTCAAACAACCGCACAAATAGAGCAGCTTGCCGAGCAAGCATCACAAGCGCTTGACACTCCGGCCAAAGATGCCGTATCGGGAGCCACAAAGACAGAGAAGAAGGTTCCTGCAAAGTCAGCATTGGTAAGCGACGCTGCAAAGGTCGAGGAGATTGTTGTCGAAAATGACGTTATGCAGATTCGCTTTTCGACACTCGGCGCAAAGATTATGGATGTAACCTTGAAGGATTACACCAAATATGCGCCAAAAGAGGAGCGTAACGAGTTGGTGCACCTCTTCGATCCGGAGTCGGCATATTTCAACATGTCGTACTATTTGAAGGATAACCTTCATACTACCGAAATGGCAACGGCATATCGCAACTTCGAGTTATTGCCTATCGAGGAGTTGGGCAATAAGACCGTTATTACAATGCGTCTGCCTGTTGGCGAGGGTTCAATTGAACACATCTACACCCTCTACAACGAGCAAAAGCCAGAGCGCGACTATCTCGTAGATTTCGAGGTGCGACTCAACGATATTGCCCCTTTGATGGCTAATCAGAGGAGCATTGCCATAGAATGGAGTAATCGTTCATATCAGAACGAGCGCAGTTTCAAGAATGAGAATATGTACACCACTCTTGCATATCACTTCCCTGGCGAGGGAGATGTAGAGGATTTGGGCATTTCCGAGTCGGCGAAGGACAAGGATATTTCGGCTTCGGTTGATTGGGTATCGTTCAAGCAGCAGTTCTTCTCTTCGGCATTGATTGGTCGCTCAACTGTTTTTCGTCAGCCACAGGTTTCGTATAATACGGCAGAAGCTAAATCGGGATATATCAAAGATTTCGCGATGTCTTCGTCGGTGGACTACTCTCCGCAGACCTCTCAATACGACTTTTCGTTCTACCTCGGCCCTAACAAGTTCTCATTGTTGAAGAAATTGACCGACGCGAATGGAGCATCGCTCGAAATGGAGCGTATTATTCCGCTCGGCTGGGTATTCTCTACATATATTAGCCGCTGGGTAGTAATTCCTGTTTTCGATTTCTTGCAGAAGTATATCGCATCATTTGGTTTGATTATTTTCATTCTCACGCTGTTGGTGAAGTTGGTTATCTTCCCTCTCACCTATAAGAGTTATCTTTCGACTGCAAAGATGCGAGTTATCAAGCCGGAGATTTATGCTTTGAACGCGAAATATCCTCGTCAGGAAGATGCAATGAAGAAGCAACAGGAGATGATGGCTCTCTACAACAAGGCGGGTATCAGTCCTATGGGTGGTTGTTTGCCGATGTTGATTCAGATGCCTATTCTGATCGCAATGTTCCGCTTCTTCCCTGCAAGTATCGAGTTGCGCGGTAAATCGTTCTTGTGGAGCGATGACCTCTCATCTTACGATAGCATTCTCGACTTGCCGTTCAACATTCCGTTCTACGGAGACCACGTTTCATTATTCTGTTTGTTGATGACGATTGTAATGTTCATCTACTCGTACATCAACTACCAGCAGCAGGGCTCGACACAGCCACAGATGGCAGGCATGAAGTTTATGACCGTCTATATGATGCCGGCCATGATGTTGTTCTGGTTCAACGACTATGCGAGTGGACTTTGCTACTACTATCTCCTCTCGAACCTCTTTACCATTTTGCAGACTACGATTATACGTTTCACTTTGAACGACGAGAAGATTCTTGCCAAGATGACAGCTCGCGCAAAGAATACAAAGGGTAAGAAATCGCGTTTTCAACAACGCTACGAAGAGTTGATGAAACAGGCCGAGGCTCAGCAGAAACAGACTAAGCGATAATAACGTTGCAATGGCATTTGTAGCAAACATATCGAATGACGATGTTGCTGCATTGGAAGCAGTACACTTCGATGGGCGTATCGAGGTCGTTGAGACCCCCGATGCGCTCACCGAAGCGTGTAAAATATTATCAAAAGAGAAATTGATCGGCTTCGACACCGAAACAAGACCTTCGTTTCAAGCAGGCGTAAGTCATAAAGTTTCGTTGTTGCAGCTATCTACTGCAAACGTCTGTTTCCTCATACGCCTAAATAAGCTTCCTCTCTCGCGTGAGATCATAGCGATATTATCGAGCAATGAGATAAAGAAAATCGGAGCAGATGTTCGCAACGATATCTCAGCGCTCAATAAGTTACGTCATTTTACGGCCAACGGTTTTATAGATTTGCAAAACGAGGTTGGCAAATACGGTATCGAGGACAAGAGCCTGCGCAAGATCTCAGGCATCGTTCTCGGTAAAAAAGTTTCTAAGGCTCAACGATTGAGCAATTGGGCTGCCAATAAGCTCACTCCGCAACAGCAGATGTACGCAGCCACCGATGCGTGGGTATGCATCGAAATCTACAAGCAGCTAATGCGATAAATCCTCTCTATATGAAAAGGTTTACGTTAGCCATTGCCCTACTCTTCTCAATATCGGCAACGGCCCAGATCGTACCAGATTACGAGAAGTTATCAGCTCACCCTCGCCTCATCTTAAAGAGTGGCGATATCGAGGCAGTACGTCGAAAGATCAATGACGACTCAGCCCTAAAAGCCATTCATAACATCATTGAAGAGCGAGCCAACAACTATATGCTTGCCGAGCCGTGCAAACGCACTCAGACAGGCAGACGACTACTGACCATATCTCGCAAGGTGTTAGAGCGAGTATGTTATTGTTCATACATGTATCTTATCGACGGAGATGAGATGTACGCCCGTCGAGCCGAGAAGGAGATGTTGGCCGCAGCAGATTTTAGCGATTGGAATCCGTCGCACTTCCTAGATGTCGGAGAGATGACCGCAGCCATGGCACTGGGCTACGACTGGCTTTATGATTGGCTCTCGCCAAAAAGTCGCGCAATAATCGAAGATGCCATTATCGAAAAGGGACTACGAACAGCAAAGCCGAACATGTGGTGGTATCGCGCAGACAACAACTGGAACCAAGTCTGCAATGGAGGTATGATCATGGGAGCATTAGCCGTTTATGAGCGTATCCCCGAGGAGGCTCAGATAATGATTGAGCGTTCCCTAAAAGGCAATCCAAAGGCACAAACTTGTTATGCTCCCGACGGTGTATATCCCGAAGGTTTTGGCTATTGGGAGTATGGAACATGGTACGAGGTATTGCTGATAGAATCATTGCGTACTGCCCTCGGCACAAGTTTCGGCCTGGAAAAGTATCCCGGATTTTTAGAGTCTGCCAAGTTCATGAACTTCATGCAGGCACCTTCGGGAGAGGTTTTCAATTTTGCTGATAGCGGCAATCCTCTTAACACAATAAACCCTCTACTCTATTGGTTTGCCCTCGAAACGAGTGATATGTCGCTCGTGTGGCAAGACAGAAAGCGTCTTCTCGACGAGGAACAAGTACGTGGCATAAATCGACACACACCGATAGCAATGCTCTTTGCCGCTCGATGCAATACGGAACATATATACCCGATAAAGGATAATTTTTGGGCAGGAGTAGGCAAGCAACCGCTCTTTATATATCGTAGCGGCTTCGAAAGCGAGCAGGATTGTTATCTCGCAGCCAAAGGAGGCTCTCCATCTAGCAATCATGCACACATGGACAGTGGCTCATTCATTTTCGAGTGGGGAGGCGTACGCTGGGCAAGCGATCTTGGCTCACAGAACTATAACTCTTTGGAGTCAAAAGGTGTCAAGCTATGGAGCCGAGGTCAAAATTCTCAACGTTGGCGGGTTTTCCGATTAAACAACTATCCACACAACACACTTACAATAAACGACGAGTTGCACCTTGTAAATGGCATGGCAACGATTACAAAGATCTATGATTCGAAAGGTAAGCATGGTGCACAATTCGAGATGACATCTCTCCTGCCACAATTATCGAAAGCAACCCGAACTCTATATATAGACAAAGAAGATAAAGTAACCTGCATTGATCTTATTACAGCTAAACAGACCGATTGCAATGTGCGCTGGAATATGACCACGACAACGACTGCGCGCATCATAAATAACCAGACAATCTCTCTCACAAAAGATGGCAAGGAGGTTATTATGCGAATTGTTGCGCCAAAGAGTGCAAAGGCTTACATCAAAGATAATAATCCACCGGAATCATACGACGCCCCAAACAAAGGCTCATGGCGTGTAGGTTTTGAATGTTTGGTTGCAGCAGGTAAAACCCAAGCGATAAAAGTGGAATTGATACCACAAAGATAAGGAGATAAACATGAAGATGAATAGAGAGATTTTCCGCATAGCGATACCCAATATCATATCAAACATAACCGTTCCACTTATGGGATTGGTTTCAACAGGTATTGTAGGTACATGGAGTGGCTCGGCTGAGATTATTGGAGCATTGGCACTCGGTGTTTCGATATTCAATTTCATCTATTGGAACTGCTCTTTTATCCGCATGGGAACAAGCGGTTTAACAGCACAAGCTTATGGTGCCGGCGACTTCCACGAGACTACGGCCATGTTGGCTCGCGCAGTAGTTATATCGCTGGCATTAAGTGCATTAGTACTAATCTTCCAACGCCCGCTCGGAGAACTATCATTATGGCTGATGGGCGGTGATGAGGTTGTTGCCGATTACTTCTTTGCACGTATTTGGGCTGTTCCTGCGGGCATTCTGTTGTTTGGGCTCTATGGTTGGTTCGTAGGCATGCAGAACGGAGTAATTCCAATGGCAGTATCTATTACCGTCAATTCGCTACATATTATCTTTGGTTGGTGGTTTGTCTACTCCTTCGACATGGGCATAGTGGGTATCGCCTACGCATCGGTAGTATCACAATGGATTGGACTTGTATTGGCAACCATTTTGGTAATTATATGCTTCCGCAAAACAATACGTAAGATTGTTCTGCGCGAGGTGTTAGACTTCGCTTCGATGAAGCGATTCTACAAAGTCAATGGCGATATTATCGTACGCACATTCTGCAATGTAGGTGTCTACACCTTCTTTACTGCTGCTTCGGCACGAATGGGTGATGCCGCTATTCTGGCAGTAAACACTACACTGATGCAGTTGCTGATGTTATTCTCGTATATGAATGATGGATTTGCCTATGCAGCAGAAGCAATGACCGGTAGATTTATCGGAGCAAAGGATCTTCCTTCGCTAAAAAAATGTTTGCGCTACTGTGTCGTTTGGACTTTTGCCACTGCGGCAATAGCCATTACTGCATATCTCGCAGGTTGGGAGTGGCTCTTTTCGTTCTTCCTCGGCAATAGTTCCGAGCAAGAATTGGCAACGGTATTGGCAACTGCGAAAGAGTATATTGGCTGGATTGTAGTTATCCCACTCTTTGCCGCCATGCCGTTTATGCTCGATGGTGTCTATGCGGGAGCAACCCTCACACGAGCAATGCGAAACTCGATGGTATGGGCAACAATCGTATTTTTTGGCATCTACTATGCCCTACTGCCCGTTATCGGCAACGATGCATTATGGTTGGCATTTCTGATGTACATCATCTTCCGTCTTGTACTGCAATACTTTATGGCAGACAGATTGAGAGATATTTATCGTCAAATAGAGCAATAAACAAAATGCAGGATAATCTCCTGCATTTTGTTTATTATGTTTATCCCGTTTATTTCGTCACTTTAATCTTGCAACCATATTTCTTCGTCTTGTCAAAAGAGAGCGAATAACTTTTACCCGCATATTCGAAAGCGAGTGATACAACCTCTTTGCCCTCTTTACACTCTGTTTTTGGCAATGATTGCAGCGATTCATCTCCAACCTGAATAATATGGAGGAAGTTGTCATGTGTAGCCGCTTTCTTAGGCGACACCTCCACGCGCCACTGTCCTACCAACGGGTGATTATTGCGAGGGATATTGCGATTACGCTTATACATAGAATCCTCCTTCTTATATTCAGGTATTGCCCAGTTTTGTCCATCTGACCAGAACTGTTTACCTTCGCCTCCTATACGCTCCACCACAGCAGCCTTTGGCAAGAGTGTACGACATATAGATTTTCCGCCTTGCGACACCTCTGCAAATTCGGTCTTGCCATTCATCACAGGCTCCGATACTGTATGATAGAGCCATCTCTTTGGATACTCAGCCTTATCCGACACTACTCTATCATAGACAACGAAGATATCGGGCTTAATCCATACGAACTCTCTCACAACCTGATCTACCTTACTAAGATGATAGCACTCTGTCGCATCGGAAGCAATATACACATAGTCAGCACTCTCCTTATGAGCCAGCAATCTACCTTTTCGATTATTGCGTTGTCCTCCATCGTTAGGTATCGGAGTATCAGGATCTTCATTTTGAGCAGCTTTACCAGCATAACGAGGCATCTTCTCGTCAGGCATTTGTATCGTTACACAGTTGTGTGCAACAGTACGGCAATAATAGTGCGACTGATGTAATCCCGGCTGTGGGCGAGTACCCGAATCGAGTGCACGATATCCGTTCTTATAAATCACAAAGTTATTTATATCGAAATGTTGACGACTCTTATCCTTGCGAGCAGTCGAAAATACGGCGTATGTATCTTTGTCGCCAACACCTGAGCGCATGATGATTTGGCCTAACGACTCAAAATAGAGAGATTGCTTATCTGCCGCATCGGCAACATACTCTACCTCATCTGTTTCGAAGTGGAAACGATGCAGAAGAGGCAAGAACGGCATTGCAATAGTGCGACCATTCGAGTCATTATATCGCGATAGCAGAGTTGCGCACCAGTTAAATATCTCCGGTTTGCTCTTAACCAAGAGATTTGCAATCTCCTTAATGTGCGACACAAGATGGCGAGGCAGTTTATTGTTCGAATGAAGCGAGTTTCCGAGGCCAAATTCGCGATTACCTGGCAGACGAGCCCAATCCAGATACTTCAAATAGCCCAACATATAGCTCATCTGTGGAGCAATATCAATTCCCGTAGCAGAGCAGAATGTGTAGATAAAATCATACTCAGCATAAGGATATGTGCCAAAGTTGCTGATAGAGCCTGTGTCGATACCGCCATTCTTACCTAACCATTTGGCACGATATGCGCTCATCTTCTGATGCAAGTCGTAGCCATTGCGAAGCATGGTATTGCACTCATTATCGTCAATACCCTCACCATAGAATGTCAAGCCTACATACCAAGGCAATACAGCCGTACCATTAAAGGCTGACGTCGGGGCGCTTGTATTCTCACGTGGTCGCTTAGGTCTAATATCCTGTCCATGCCATGCGATATCGTAAGTCGCTTTATAGAGTCGCTTGCCCAAGTCGGCACGCTCCTCTGCCGTAAGGTCATTGTATATCCAGTCGTAGGCACAGAGTGTTGCTATTATAGTGAAAGCCTGTCCGCTAATATTTAAATTATTGGATAGTCGCAAATCGTAGTAGCCAATCACTCTATCCAATAGCACCTTCGTAAAATCGAGATACTTAGCATCTTTGGTGACAATCCAAAGCATTGCAGCTTCGGCTGCGCGATAGCCAAATTGGGCGTTTGCTCCGGCCTCTTTCGCATGTTCGTTCTTGAACTCAAAGCCTTTTGTTATCACTCTATCGATACGTTTTTGCATTCCGTTGAATGTTCGCGCATCGAACAACATCGAATTATTCACAATCTGCGGAATCTCCTCAGCCGTAAAGAAAAGACGAGGGTGGTCGGCACGAAGTGAGTTAAGCCATGCGTAATCACCGGCTTTTAGCTGCGCCGATACGGTTGTCGAGATAAACAACAACGACATCAAGAGGGTTGTTAGTCGTTTCATATTGGTAGTTTTTAGGTTTTATCTATTACAAAGATACATTTTTTAATTAAAAGTTAAAAGTGAAAATTTAAAAATTTGGGGCACGAATCGTTATATCTCATGGAGATTACGAGTTTTTCCACACTCCCCTTTGCAATACTGCAACAACGTGCAACATTTAAGCAAGTTTGAAAAATAATTCTCAATTCTCAATTTTTTCGAGGAATTATCGTTATCTTTGCGGTTACAAAAAAATATCATTTCGCAATGAAACAAAAAGTAACGCTTAACGACAAGACCTTCGAGGTAATGATACCTGCTGAGGAGATTGACAAGGCAGTGGCAAAGGTTGCCGAGCAGCTTAATGCCGACTATGCATCGACAGCAAAAGCACCTATTTTCGTAGGTGTTTTGAATGGTTCGTATATGTTCCTTGCCGACCTTGTACGCAAGACCAATTTCAACAACGAGATTACCTTCGTTCAGATCTCTTCTTATGAGGGAACACAGTCAACAGGCACCATCAAGCAAAAACTCGGCATCGACTTCGACATCGAGGGACGCGATATTATCGTAGTGGAGGATATTGTTGAAACAGGCCACAGCATCAACCACATGCTCAACTATATCAAGTCGTTCAACCCTAACTCGGTGGAGGTTTGCACACTTTTCTTCAAGCCGGAGAAGTATCTCTATGATATGCCTATCAAGTATTGCGCAATGGAGATCGGCAACGAGTTTATTGTAGGTTACGGACTCGATTACGACCAATTAGGTCGCAACCTCAAAGATATTTACGTATTGGCTAATGACTAACAACGAAGTATTGGAGGGTGGTCGCAAGTTGCCACTCGTAGAGGATTTCTACACCATTCAGGGCGAGGGCTTCCACACAGGAAAGCCCGCCTATTTTATTCGCCTTGGAGGTTGTGATGTAGGTTGTGCATGGTGTGATGCCAAGTACACCTGGAACCCGCGCATGTACCCGCCAACGGCTATCGAAAAGATTGTTGAGCGCGCGGTATCTTGCGCAGCACAATCTATTGTAATTACAGGAGGAGAGCCTCTGCTCTACCCTCTCGATTTCTTGACACAGTCGCTCAAAGAGCGAGGTCTTGCCATTTTTCTCGAAACATCGGGCTCTCACCCATTCTCGGGCGTATTTGATTGGGTATGTCTTTCGCCAAAACGCAAATCTGCACCTCTCGCGGAGGCGTATGGTCGCGCCCACGAGTTGAAGGTTATCATTCAAAGCGAAGATGACTTAAAATGGGCAGAAGAGTGCGCAGCAAAGGTCAGCAAGGAGTGCCGACTCTTCCTACAACCCGAATGGAGTGTTGCAGAGGAGATTATGCCTATATTGGTTGAGTACGCCAAGCGCAATCCTCAATGGAGTATCTCTATTCAGAGTCACAAATACATGAGAATACCTTAATCCGAAATAGGTATGAAATTGGGTAAAAAGGTTGGCAAGCAGGTCGAAAGAACTATCAGCAAAGGCAAGGAGTATGCGTGGCGCATCACACTTGTCGGAGTCACAGTACTCGGCATTATCCTGATTGGCCGCCCGCTATTCTCATTCGTAAAGACATCTATCGAAATATCCCAGCTCAACAAAGAGAAAGCTCTCTACGAAGCAAGTATTCGCAAGGATAGCCTACTTATCGAGAACCTTAAAAACGATGAGTTCTTGGAGCGTTATGCTCGCGAAAAATACTTTATGCAGGGTAAAAACGAGCAGGTATTTATTGTGGAGTAGCCACTAAAAGTGATGATAACCTCCCCAACCGGTGGATTGAGTTATAACATCTCCATTTTTAACCTTTACTCCTATACAGTATCCACTGCCACCTCCGTTACTCTTAATTTTACCTATTATATATAGAGGTGTGCCAAATTTTTGCTTAAAGCGTCTTGCCAAGTCGTCAGCTTGATTCTTATCAACCGTAATAAGGAGCTTATAATCTTCGCCTCCATCAAATGCATCTTTCCATGTTGCACCCTTGGCGCTCGGTAGGTCTTCTACTATAACTCCTTTTTTCGACGCATCTATGATATGTTGCAAGTCCGATGCTATACCATCAGATATATCACACATTGCATGAACGCACGCTTGTTTTCCAAGCCATTCTCCTTCAAGCACTTGCGCCTCAGGCATAAGATGTATCTTGGCATTTCGGGTTCGCAACTTTCCCGCCAACACATCGCGCAGACCGGCTGCCGATGCTCCAAGCTCTCCGGTAACCATAACCACATCTCCGGTTTTGGCTGCCGAGCGACGCTTGATATTCGCTTTTGGAGCGCGACCAATAGCCGTAACACTCACACATACACCCGATTCGGACTTTGTAGTATCGCCACCAACGATCTTTACGCCATACTTTTTAGAAGCGGCATAGTATCCATCCATAAATGCCTGCGACCACTCTCCAAATCGCTCCTCTGGTAATGCCAACGACAACAATGTTGCTACGGGTTTTGCGCCCATAGCTGCCACATCGCTTATATTGACCATCAACGACTTATATCCAATCTGATAGGCAGTACTTCTATCCGTAAGGAAATGGACACCCTCATTGAGCATATCGGTAGTAAAGACCAACACTTCATCACCGATAGGCAACACTGCGCAGTCATCACCAATACCCTCGAAGCCTCTCTTCGGGATATCGGCAAACATCTCGCGTATTGATGCTATAAAGTCGAATTCGCCATACTCTCTCATCGTTTCAAAACGCCTTTGATTGTTTTGACAAACTCCTTAAATGCCTCTACACGGAAAGCCCATGCAGATAAAGCGTATGACAAGATACCGACTCCTATTTGCGAAAGCAACAGCCAAGCAGGAGCGAGAGAAGCTGCGTAATACCCTACCGTCTTAACCGCCATATACATCACTGTCGTAAGCACTAACGAAGGTAGCAAGGTCTTTATCGTTTGCCACCACGAGAGCGTAGTATAACGCCTTGTTGCAGCGAAATTTACACCAAACTCAATTATTGACATTGCCACCAAACCATAAGCAACAGCCATTGTCGAATGTGTAATTGTTATTGCCAGGACAATTGTCATTATCGCTTTTTTTAGCAACTCCAAACGGAAGATTATCGCTCCGTTGCTATGTACTTTCAATACATTATATGTCACCATTGCAAGTGGATAGAACAAACCGGCCAAAGCAATAACCTCAAAATATGGTACTGTCGGCAACCATCTCTCGCCAAGCAGAACTTCAAAAAGAGGTTGTGCCACAGCCGACATGCCAACTACCAACGGAGCCATAACGAAGATGTTTATCATGAGTACCTTACGGAAACTCTCGGCGAACTTTTCAGTATTATCCTTAATCTTCGCCAAGGCAGGATATGTAACACTCTGCACCGACAATACGGCTGATTGAACAGGTAAATCCTTGATTTTCTGCGCTTGATTGAAATAGCCAAGTGTATCTGCCGAGTAGATCTTTCCGATAAAGAGTTGTGCCACATTGTTATACATCGCCGAAACTATATCGGTACTCATCAGTCGGAACGAGAATGGTGCCATCGTACGCCATGCCACACCATTAAATTGTCCCTCGCCTCGCCAATCACCTCGCCACCACAGCAGCAACGATTTCACCGCCACCAACGAGAGTCGTTGCGCCACCAAAGCCCATACACCACCACCGCATACAGCAATCGTAATAGCTACCGCGCCAGCTACAAGCGATGCCACAAAATTAATTCGCGACAACACCCCGAAGCGAAACTCACGCGAAAGTTTTGTATTTTGGATTATACCCAGCGCATTCAACGGCAACAACAGGAACAATACGGGTGCTATTTTAGAGATTATCGCCAATTCATAGAATCTTGCCAAGAGAGGTGATAATCCCACAAAAAGCAGATACAACAATAGCGATACCGCCAAATTGAAGACAAAGACCGACTTGTAGTCGTCATTCGTCGGAGATTCCTTACGAAGCAATGTCTGCGAGAAACCGCTATCGACAACAACAAGTGCAATAGCAGTAAAGAATGTCAGAATCGCCATCACACCGAAGTCCTCCGGCACCAACAGACGCGCTACGATGATACTTACCACCATTTGCAAAAGCATGGAGCAAACCTTCTCGGCAGTACTCCACGCAACACCTTTTGCTACTTGGTCGATAAGACGATTCTTCATACTTGAAGTCTATTTTTATCGGTTAAGAAGAGCCTCGACACCCAGACGATAGGAGTCCAAGCCAAAACCTGCAATAGTTCCAATGCAAGTTGCACCGATAAGAGATGTATGACGGAACTCCTCGCGTGCCGCAACATTCGAGATATGAATCTCAATGACAGGCACCGAAACTGCATCTATGGCATCGCGCAACGCCACCGAGGTATGAGTATAACCTCCTGCATTGAACAATACGCCATCGTACTCTCCTTCCGCCTGATGGAGAGCATCTATCAACTCACCCTCGATATTCGATTGAGCATAATCGAGGATATGTGACGGATACAAGGCACGGAGTCGAGGAATAAACTCCTCGAAACTCTCCGCACCATATACCGATTTATCTCGCCTACACTGCAAATTGAGGTTAGGACCATTTAAGATTAAAAGTTTCACTTTTTATCTATTCTATTTTGCAGCCAAACAAGCCAACGCAATCGAATACTTCTTCGACAGAGCCGAATCGCCACGCGAAGTCAAAACACAAGGCTTGTTAGTACCAACAACCATTGCAGCCAACTCGCCATGACCAATGTGCGATACGCTCTTGAAGAATACGTTACCCGACTCCAAGTTAGGGAACAACAAAGCATCTGCATCGCCTGCAACTGCCGATCCCTTAACCTTCTTGTGCTCAGCGACCTCCGGATAGAGAGCTACGTCGAGCGACAACGGACCATCAACAATCACATTGCCCAACTGACCACGGTCTGCCATCTTCGAGATGATTGCACCCTCAGCCATAGCCGGCATATTTGCGTTAACCAACTCCATAGCCGCTACGCAAGCAATCTTAGGGCAATCTACGCCGAGCAACTTAGCGGTCTGAGCCAAATACTTAATAAGAGTAAGCTTCTGCTTGAAATCGGGCTGTGGCAACACTGCGATATCCGATGCAAGCAACAACTTTGGATAGCCAGCCCACTCGAACACCGAAACATGGCTCAACGTACCCTTTGGAGGGAACAAACCAGCCTCCTTGTTCAAGATGCCACGCATATACTTGTCAGTCGAAACCATACCCTTCATCAAAACCTGGCACTCGCCTGCAACAACAGCCTTAACTGCCAACTCAACGCACTTTACATCGCTCTTCTCATCAACGATTGTAAAGATCGATGGGTCGATACCCAACTCTGCACAAGTTGCGAGGATAACCTCCTTGTCACCAAAGAGTGTTGCGTCAACCAAACCATCCTTATATGCGTCGTATACAGCCTCGATAGTGTGCGAGTCCTGACCGTATGCTACCGCCAAGCGCTTTCTACCCTTCGCCAACGCAGCATCAACAATTTCTGATAAATGTTTCATATTTTTAGCAATTCGCTTTTTATTTGTTAATCAATCTGTAAGTATCCTGTGCGATAACCAACTCCTCGTTTGTAGCGATTACAGCAACCTTTACCTTCGAATTCTCTGTCGAGAGGAGAGTATCTACGCCACGAGTTTTATCGTTGATAGCATCGTTGATCTCGATACCCAAGAACTCCATATTGTGACAAACCCAACGACGCAAATCATTCGAGTTCTCACCTACTCCACCGGTAAAGATGAGCATATCGATACCACCCATCAAAGCTGCATACTTACCAACGTACTGCTTTACGCGGTCATAGTACATATCGCGAGCGAGAATTGCGCGCTCGTTGCCAGCCTCGTAAGCATCGTCAATATCACGCATATCGCTCGATACGCCCGACACAGCCTCTACACCCGACTTCTTATTAATCATTGTGTTAATCTCGCCAAACGACATTCCCTCTTTCTCTGCAATATAGAGAACTGCGCTTGGGTCAACATCACCGCAACGAGTACCCATCATCAAACCATCAACAGGCGAGAAGCCCATCGAAGTACAGTATGACTTACCGTTCAAAACAGCAGTTACCGAACCACCATTACCAACATGGCAAGTTACAATCTTCGAATTTTCGAGGTCGAGACCGCAGAATTCCGCACCACGCTTTGCTACGAACTTATGACTTGTTCCGTGGAAACCGTATCGACGCACACGATACTTGTCGTAATACTCCATTGGGAGTGCATACAAGTAGTTGCGTGCAGGGATTGACTGATGGAACGAGGTGTCAAATACTGCTACCTGTGGTACCGAAGGCAACACCTTCTCAATAGAGAGGATACCCTCCAAGTTCGCAGGGTTGTGCAATGGAGCGATAGCGAACAACGAGCGAATCTTCTCCTTAACCTCCTCTGTAACAACTTCGCTATCAGCGAAGAACTCGCCACCGTGAGCCACACGATGACCTACGGCCTTAACCTCGTCGAGCGAAGCAATCACGCCGTGTTCAGCATGTGTCAAAGCCTCCAACACAAGGCTGATACCTGTGGTGTGGTCAGCGATTGGCTGATGAAGGTGGAAATTCTCCTTACCTACCGGTTTGTGTACGAGGTCGCCTTCCGGCAAACCAATACGATCAACGATACCTTTTGCAAGCAATTTGTGCGAAGTAGCCTCTACATCAAGCACCTGATACTTGATAGACGAGCTACCGCAATTCAATACTAAAATTACCATGGTTATACTGTTTTTGAGTTAAATATACATTATTGCAACAAAGATACAAAAAAAATAAGAATTGAGAATTAAAAATTAGAAATTTTTAGCGCTATTATTGGCATTCGGGAGTTTAGATAAATAAAAAGAGCGAGAAAAATCTCGCTCTAACAATCAAAAAAAACCTTTTTACTCATATCGTCCTGCTTTGAGGCGTGCCACCTCGTCAGAGGTGAGGAATCGCCAAGCGCCACGCTTCAAGTTCTTCTTGGTCAAACCTGCGTAATATACACGATCAAGTTTAGTAACCTTATATCCGAGATGTTCGAACATACGACGCACGATACGGTTACGACCAGAGTGAATCTCTACGCCCACCGACTTCTTATCATCTTTGATGTACGAAATCTCATCAAAGAAAATATCGCCGTCTTCGAGAGTGATACCCTCTGCAAGCTGCTCAAAATCAGCACGAGTGAGTGACTTATCCAAAGTAACTTCGTAAATCTTCTTCTTACGCAACGAAGGGTGTGTCAACTGACGGGTAATATCGCCATCGTTGGTAAAGAGCAACAATCCCAACGAGTTCTTATCGAGGCGACCAACAGGGTAGATGCGCTCCTTGCAAGCGTTCTGGACCAACTCCATAACGGTCTTCTCGGCATGGTCATCTTCGAGAGTTGTAACGTAGCCCTTTGGCTTATTCAGCACGAGATAGACATTCTTCTCGCCCTGCAAGCGTTCATCGTTGAACTTAACGACATCGGTAGGCCAAACCTTTGTTCCGAGCTCGGTTACTATTACACCATTTACGCTAACCAAACCTGCTGCAATAAAGTCGTCTGCCTCACGACGCGAGCAGAGTCCTGACTGCGCAACAAAGCGATTAAGACGAATTTCGCCGGTAACCTTATTAGGGTTGTATTTCGGATAGCTACGCTCGGCAGTAGATTTGCCCTTACCTTTGTAGCCTTCGCTTTTGCCCATAGGCTTACGACCACCTTTGAATCCATCGCCCTTCGACTTAAATCCTTCGCTTCTACCCTTAAAAGTACGCTCGGTACGCTCATTACGCTCCGGACGACCTGCGCCAAAAGGCTTGCGAGCAGCCAGCTTTGCACCAAACTGCTTTCGCTCACCGCGCTCACCACCCTCTACGCCACGCTTAGGGCGATTATCCTCGGTGAAATTAGGATTGAATGATGCGCGCTTAGCACGCTCCGGACGCGACGAAACACTTCTCTCTGTGCGAGGAGTACGCTCGGTTCGCAAACGCTTATCCTTAGCAAAGCGCGATAATGCTGATGATGAGTCGCTATTAAAATTCTTCATACTTATATAATTATTATTTCTTTCTCTGTTTTTCGGGTGCAAAGGTAAACTATTTTTCGCAATAATTGCCACCCTTGCGCCAAAACCGCAACAAAAAAGCCGAAACTCTACTCTCTACCCTTCTTAAAGCCATCGATTACCGATGCCGAGATACCCATAGACGAATAACCTCCATCATGATAGAGATTTTGCATCGTAACCTTGCGTGTCAAGTCCGAAAAGAGCGTTACGACATAATCAGCACACTCCTCGGCTGAGGCATTACCAAGTGGCGAAAGCGCATCAGCATAGCCATACATATCACTCATACCTGCAATACCCTGTCCTGCGGTAGTCATTGTTGGCGACTGCGAGACAGTATTAACACGCACCTTGCACTTACGGCCATAAATTGCTCCGAATGAGCGCGCTATACTCTCCAACATAGCCTTTGCTTCGGCCATATCGGAATATCCCTCTACGGTACGTTGTGCCGCAATATAAGACAACGCCACCACCGAGCCATACTCCGCCATTGCATCTTTTTCGTAAAGCGCCTGCAACAACTTATGGAACGACAAAGCCGAGATATCTATCGTCTTCATGTAATTATTGTAATCAAGAGCCTCATAAGGGATATTTTTACGAACATTTGGCGACATTCCTACCGAATGAAGCACAAAATCTATCTTTCCTCCGAAATGTTCGAGCGCCTTATCTATCAAATTCTGCAAATCCTCCACCGAAGTTGCATCGGCAGGCACAACGATAGTTCCACTCTTCTCTGCCAACTTTTGTGTTGCACCGATACGCAGTGCCACAGGCGTATTTGTAAGGATAATTTCCGCTCCCTCTTCTACGGCACGCTCAGCAACCTTCCAAGCAATCGACTGATCATTCAATGCGCCAAAAATAATACCACGCTTACCTTTCAATAAATTATACGACATAGTATCTGATTTTAATTGTTTAACTCTTTTTGATATGCTTCTCGACTCGCTCCCGAAGCAAGTGTTATGCGACCACAATGAGTATAACCCATCTTTCTCAACAACGCACGCATTGCCTTATTGTCGCAATGAGTATCGATGCGTATATCTGCAACTCCACGTTCAGCACACAGTTCCTCCGCAAAGTACAGAAACTCTTTGGCGATACCCATTCTGCGGCATGTGTCCGACACGGCAATTCGATGCACTACTGCATACGAATTATCATTCTTCCACCCCTTACCTTTTATTTCAGAGTATGTCGGTTCACCCGCAAAAGATATTACGGCAGTAGCAATCACAACACCATTTAATTCAACAATATAATTTTCGCCACCTAAAATATCACTTAATATCAATTCGCGAGTAGGATAGCCATCTTGCCATTGATCCACGTTTTGTTTTCGCAGCCAATTTTGAGCATCGGCAACCAGCTCCATCACACGCTCTAAATCACGCTCCTTACCTCTGCGGAAACGAAGGTTTTTACGAACACCTTTTAGCTGGCGATTTAACTCTTTTTCGCGACCACCCGTAACTTTATTCAACAGAGCATGAAATTCTTTCGAATGGTTATGATGCACCGTATGACACAATTCGTGCAGCACCACAAACTCCTGCAAATGAGTCGGCAAAGTCATCAAAAACAACGACAACGACAGATTGTTATGCGAGGTGCAACACCCCCATTTTGAACGAGTTGCGCGAATAGTTACACGACCATACGAAAGAGCGTTTTCGCGAGCCAGGCGCTCGACCATAACAGGCAAAACGCGTTTCGCCTCCTGGCGTAAAGACTCAATCTGCTCAGGCGTATAATCCGCCCCCTGCATAGCTCTTTCGGCAACCCTCTCGCGCATCTGCATCACCCAATCCGCCTTCTCTTCCAAAAAGCGCAAAGCCTTCGCGGTCGATATAAGACGCGGATACGACAATCGCACCTCGCCCGACGGTTTTACCGAGAGCGAAATGCGACTTGTAGTCCATCGTTGACGCAATAAAACATCTCCAAGACGAGGATGCTTATATACCTTATCCATTAGCTAAGATAAGAGCTTGTAAATTCTTAATTACCAATGCGCTGACGCACAACCTCATAAATCATAATTGCAGCCGCAGCCGAAACATTCAACGACTCTATTGCTCCAATCATCGGGATTGCAAGTTGCTCATCACACAACTTCAAAACCTCCTTCGAAATACCGTTCTCCTCCGAGCCCATAACGATAACCGTAGGCTTTGTCAAGTCTGCATCATACATCAACTTGCGGCTATGCTCCGTAGCGGCAACAATCTGAAAGCCATCGGCTTGCAACGACTTCAAAGTATTGCGAATTGAGCCTACGCGAGCCACCGGAATACGGGTTAAAGCACCCGCTGACGAGCGGATAGACTCTGCATTTACCGGAGCCGAGTTTTTCAACGACGAGATAATGCCGTGAGCACCTGCGCACTCCGCAGAACGTGCGATACCACCGAAGTTACGCACATCGGTAACATTGTCAAATACGATAATAAGCGGGGTTTCGTCCTCGGGCACACGATCCAAGATATCCTGCACCTCTACATACTCGATAGCGGCAATAACTGCCACTACACCCTGGTGATTACCGCGAGTCATACGATTCAACTTTTCGACAGGCACCTCCTGATAGTGGCGACGATGGCGATAGCAAAGGTCCTTCAAGTCGGTCATTAGCTGACCTTCGGCACCCTTGCGGATATAAATCTTCTCAATGTGCTTGCCCGACTCGATAGCCTCGGCTACGGGGCGAATACCAAAAACGATATTTTCCATATTATTGCTGTTCTGTTATTTCCACTTCATACGACGCCTTCTCCCACTCGTGCATCAAGTGGTCATAGCGTCCCTTCAATTCATCATACGCCTTGTAATCGTCGGCGTTATAGTCGGTTGCCGTAGCAAAACGAGCATCATACTCAGCAATTTTCTGCTCCACATCAGCCAACTCCGACTCAATCATCTCCACATTTTTACGGAGTTTACGCAACAACTTTTCCTGCTCCTTCTTCTGCTCATAGGAGAGTTTGCCCGACGACGCAGGCTCACCCTTTGTCGCAGCGACCACAGGCGCTTTGCGTTCTATTTCGTGCAAATTTTCAAGTTTACGCTTTTCGAGGAAGTAGTAGATACCACCCAAGTACTCACGCACTCCCCCATCACGGAATTCGTAAACCTTATCGACAATACCATCGAGAAACTCTCTATCGTGCGACACAACCACAACCGTTCCGTCGAACTTCTGCAATGCAGTTTTAAGGATATCCTTCGAGCGCATATCCATATGGTTAGTAGGCTCGTCGAGAATCAGCAAGTTGTGAGGTTCGAGCATCATTCTCGCCATTGCCAGGCGCGAGCGCTCGCCACCCGAAAGCACCTTAACCTTCTTATCGATATCCTCGCCACGGAACAAGAATGCACCAAGAATATCGCGCAGACGAGTACGAATATCGCCCACAGCCACTCTGTCGAGCGTATCATAGACGGTAAACTCGCCATTCATCAAGTCGTCCTGATTCTGCGCATAGTAGCCGATGCTTACATTTGCACCAATCTTTATCTCACCCTCCGACTGTTCCAACTCACCAATCAACATACGGGCAAAGGTAGTCTTACCCTCACCATTTCGGCCTACGAGAGCTATTTTATCGCCCTTATGAATGGTAAACTCCGCACCCGAGAATACACGATGATCGCCAAAAGCCTTACCTACGCCCTTGATGTCGGCAACAATCTGTCCGGAACGTGGTGCCGGTGGGAATTTTATGTTTAGAGTCGCCAAATCCTCCTCCTCGACCTCGATGCGTTCCAACTTATCGAGCTGCTTGATACGTGACTGCACCTGGTTCGACTTGGTAGGTTTATAGCGGAACTTCTCGATAAACTCCTCACTCTTTTCGATCAGGCGTTGCTGATTTTGATATGCGGCCAACTGCTGCGCTCTACGCTCGGCACGGAGGGTTACGAAGTGCGAATATGGCACCTTGTAGTCATAAATCTTACCCAGCGAAAGCTCGATTGTGCGAGTGGTTACATTATCGAGGAAAGCACGGTCATGCGAAATGAGAAGCACTGCACCATTGTAGCTTTTCAAATACTCCTCCAACCACTGAATAGACTCGATGTCGAGGTGGTTAGTAGGCTCATCGAGCAAGAATATCGAAGGTCGACGCAAGAGCAACTTCGCCAACTCAATACGCATACGCCAACCGCCCGAGAACTCGCGTGTAGGTTTTTCGAACTCCTCACGACGGAAGCCCAAACCGAGCAGAGTCTTCTCGATATCGGCATCACGGGTATCTCCACCGAGGATATGGTAGCGGTCATTCGCATCGTTCAAGCGATGCAACAACTTCTCGTATTCTTCGCTCTCGTAATCGGTGCGTACCGCAATCTCGGCAGTCAATCGCTCGATTTCAGCCTCGATTGCCAACACCTCCTCGAATGCCTTTGCCGTTTCGGCAAGGAGTGTCGTAGTATCGGCCACCTGCATCTGTTGTGGCAAGTAGCCTATCGTGCAGTCGGCATTTTTGGTTACAGCACCAGAGGTGGGCTGTTGCAAGCCTGCAATAAGTTTCAGAATTGTGGTTTTACCCGCTCCGTTCTTGCCGACAAGACCGATGCGTTCCTTCGGATTTACGAGGAATGAAATTCCATCAAACAAGGTCCAACCGCCAAAACTTACGGTGAGGTTATCAATAGATATCATTATGCGTTCAAAATATCAATTATAGCCTGTTCCTGATTTTCGGCACCGAACACCGACGAACCTGCCACTACGGCATCAACACCTGCATCGAATACCTCCTTTGCATTCTTTGCCGAGATGCCGCCGTCAATCTCAATCAGGCAGCTGTAACCCTTCTCGTCAATCTCCTTGCGCAGTGCTCGCACCTTATCGAGCGACGCAGGCATAAACGACTGACCGCCAAAGCCCGGCTCTACACTCATCACAAGCACCAAGTCCAACTCCGAAAGGTAGTCGGAAATAGCCTCGGCAGGGGTTGCAGGCTTAATGCTCACACCCGCCTTTGCTCCCGCAGTCTTAATCTCGGCAATCGTAGCGCGAGGATCGGCACACGCCTCGTGATGAAATGTTACATAGTCAGCACCAGCCTCCACAAAACGCTTCACATATCTCTCTGGCTCTACAATCATCAGGTGGACATCAAGCACTTTGTTTGTCGCCTTGCGCACAGGCTTCATCACAGGAAAACCAAACGAAATATTGGGCACAAATACGCCGTCCATAACGTCGATATGCACCCACTCGGCTTGCGAGCGATCAATCATTTTGATATCTCTTTCGAGGTTGCCGAAATCGGCAGAAAGTATCGATGGAGCAACTATTCTCATACTCTTTTTCTATTTTTTTGCAAAAATAGGAAAATAAACTGAAAACGAAAAGCGGAAAACGGAAAACTTTTATTGTAATGGCATTAGCCGCCATTCAATACCATTTTTCGCCTACAACTCCTTGCGATATAGCATAGCATCAACAACCTCAAAACCCACTTTTTTGAAGAGCGAAATGCTTGGTAAATTTTCGGGGAATATATTGGCATAAAGGGTGTGCACACCAAGCGATTCGGCGTAAGAAATAGCAAGTCGCAACGCATTTTCAGCAAAGCCTTTACGTCGATTATCTAAATCAAAGATTAAGATTGAGACAAACGCCTTTTCGCCATCGTATTCGGTGAGGTCGAGAGCACCCAAACATTCGCCTTCATGAGAGCAAATCATCAGTCGCAACTGCTCGTTTTCGGCAAGCGAATAGCGTTGTTGATTTTCGACAAATTGCACCACATCTTCACGGGTGTACTCCTCATCATAGACACCATAAAGAGGCTCCGCCGAGGAGTTCTCCCATAAAAGGATAGTGTCGATATCCGAAGAATCGACACTACGCAAAATTATCTTTTCGCCCTCAATGCGAACATTCATAGCGAATAAGTTTACAAACCGATAACCAGGTTACGCATCAACATTGCAACACCCCACGCATTGGCATTTGCACCCAACTTCGACACGCGGAACTTGGTATCCTTATAGACCAAACTCAATGAGTATTTGTTAGTTGCAGACTTCAACGGAAGCATTATATAATCTCCCGCAGCTGCGAGGTTACCTCCCACAATAACACTCTCTGGATTGAAGATGTTAATCAAGAACGCCACAGCCTTGCCGACCTTCTCGCCGGCCTCTTCGATAAGTTCGATAGAGAGGTTATCGTCATTGCAAGCGGCATTTACGATGTCGTTGATATGAATCTGCTCCTTTGCCTCGTAGCGCTTACGGAGAATAGTATTTGCGCCGTTACGCACCAACTCGTTCATCTTCTCCTCGATGGCAATACCCGACACCTCGGTTTCAAGACAGCCCTTCTTACCACAGAAGCAGATCTTCTCGTTATCGAAGAACGGAATATGACCGAACTCGCCCGCAAAGCCATTCTTACCATAATACAATTTACCATCGCTCACGATACCAATCGCAACACCCAAACCGAGGTGAAGATAGATAACATTACTCTCTGTCTTTGAGCGCGAGAAGTTGTATTCGGCATAGCAACGAGCACGAGTATCGTTCTCAACCAACACACGCAAGCCTACCCTGCTCTCGATAATTTCGCGCAACGACTCGTCAAGCGATGTAAAGTAGTGGAATGAACGGCCCTCCGAGGTATTTACACGACCTACGATACAGACTCCCAGGCCGAGAATCTTTGAGCGATCACAGTCACACTCGTCAAGGAACTTATTTATATTAGAACAAATCGTGCCAAGACACTGTTCTCTGTCCACCAATTCAAAATCATCAAACACTGACTCGCAGACGAGATTATTCTGCATATCGGTAATCACGCAAGTCATGCTGTCACGACCAACATGAACACCCGCAAAATAGAGCGTCGAACATGTCAAGCCATAGACATTAGGACGGCGACCACCAGACGTTTCAACCTTGCCCAAATCCGAAACAATATCCTCGTCAACCAACTCTTGAACGAGTTTGGTCATCGTAGGGATACTTATCTTTAACTCCTTGGTAAGTTCGGCGAGCGTCACTTCACCATTCGTAACCATATAAGCGATAATATTTCGCTTGATAAGATTATTCTTATGCGACAAACCTTTGTCGGTTTGATTATTGAAAAAATCAATCAAAGAGCTCATTATCTTCCATTATTTTTAACTAACCTAATGCAAAGATAATAAAAAAAGGCGAAGATTATCCGCCTTTGTTAAATTTTTTTCAAAAAATATTTATAATTTTCAAAAAATAGCCTTGCTTTCAACCCCTGCTTCGGGTGAAATTTTACGAATTAAGCCCTGCAACACCGTTCCGGGACCAAGTTCCACAAAGTCGGTTACGCCATCAGCGGTCATTCGCTCAACAATCTGAGTCCAACGTACCGGAGCCGTAAGTTGCGCTATCAGATTCGCCTTAATCTCTTCTGGCGAGGTGTGAGGCAACGCATCTACATTTTGATATATAGGACAACAAGGCGCTTTAAAATCGGCAGCCTCGATAGCCGCTGCCAACTCCTTGCGCGCAGGTTCCATAAGTGGCGAGTGGAATGCTCCACCCACAGGCAAGACCAAAGCTCGACGCGCACCGGCCTCTTTCAACTTTACGCACGCCTCATTTACAGCATCTACGGCCCCCGAAATAACGAGCTGTCCCGGACAGTTATAATTAGCCGCAACAACCACACCTTCAACGCTTTCGCAGATTTGCTCAATGGTAGAATCCGGCAATGCCAACACCGCTGCCATAGTACCATTCTCGATCTCGCATGCCTCCTGCATAGCCATTGCTCGTTTAGCAACAAGTTGCAAGCCGTCTTCAAACGACAACGCTCCTGCTACAACCAATGCCGAGAACTCGCCGAGCGAGTGTCCCGCAACTGCCGACGGCTCAACCCCAAGCGTCTTTGCCAACACCACAGAGTGAAGAAAAACGGCAGGCTGGGTAACCTTCGTCTGCTTCAAATCTTCGGAAGAACCTTCAAACATTACATCGGTAATACGAAAGCCGAGAATCGCATTTGCCTTCTCGAACATTTCGCGAGCAGCCTCACTATTTTCGTAGAGTTCCTTGCCCATTCCGCAATACTGCGCCCCTTGACCAGGAAAAACACACGCTTTTTTCATAGCATCAGAATTAAAATTATCGTCAAAAACTTTGCAAATATAGTAAAAAAGAGATAATTTTGCGCAGTTATAATAAAATTATAAAAAAATCACATCTAATCATGAAGCTTAAATTCAATCTTTGGGTTACACTCTTCGCTATGGCGATTATTGCAACAACATCGTGCACCGTCGATAGTTCCCAAACTCAGGAAGAGGACAAATTACACGTTAAAATCACACAACTTGCATCTTCGACAACAGGTGTTACAATCTCTTGGGTTGACGACAAAGGCGACAACAAGAACTACACGCTCAAAGTCTTTTCTGATGCAGATTGCAAAGTATTACACCAAGAATACACATTGACATTCAACGATGGCGAGGAGAAGAAATTTTCCGTTCCTTACTTGGATTGCGCACAAAAATACTACATCTGCGTAGAGAATATTTTGGGTTACAAATCTAAACCATTCGAGATTTCTCTCTCTGCATCGCCTATCCGCCGAGAGGTTTTATCACAAAACTTCGACAACTTATTCTGGGGTTACGATTATATCAACTTGGCTCACGGAGTTATTTTGTCGGAAGATAAAAAGCCGAACACCTATATCGTTGATAATCTATTGGACGCCAGAGCAGATTCGTATCCTACCACAAAAGTAGATGACAATGGTGGTTTGCTCTTCAAATACCGTCCATCAATGCGCGAATTAATGGGCTTTGAGGGTTGGCCTACCGACAAGAACAAAGATGTACGCATACTTCCTGGATATGTAAAGCTCGGAACCGCATACGAAATTGGAAGATTATTCTCGCCTGCATTCGCTACTCTCGAAGACAAGGCAGAAAACCTCGACATCAGTTTCAGCGCATGTATATTCAGCAAGACTTTGCAGGCTGAGGGTGGCCAGGTTGTAGCATCTATCGTAAAAGCCGACGGAACAGTATTCAAGACAAAGACATTTAACCTTAAAAGTGTAAACGGCAAGCCTTCATGGAGCAACTTCTCGTTTTCAGCGGAGGGCGTTACATCGGACTGCTGTTTAGAGATTAAATCTACCGAAGCAAGTAAGCAGATTTGCATCGACAACATCAAAGTTGTACGACACCTAAATATTCAAGAAGGTTACATCTACGGCTACACCTATGACAGATCAACCGGCAAGCCGGTAAAAGACGTTGTTATCAGCGACGGCTTTACATGTACAACCACCGACCAAGATGGTTTATACACATTTAAACCACACGTAGATGCTTGGTATGTGTTCTACTCGGTTCCATCGAACTGCAACGTCGTAAAGAGTGCTCATGGTCCATCATTCTACACTCGTTTATCACCAAGCAATAACGAGTACAACTTCGAATTGAGAGTTCGCCCTGAGGGCCCGGAGGAGAGTTTCGCGCTCTTCGCTTTTGCCGATCCTCAGGTTGCATCGGATACCAATCTCAAACGATTCAAGAAGGAGGCTGTTCCAGCGATTAGGTACCATGCACAATCATTGAATATTCCATGCTACGGAATAACTTTGGGTGATATTGTATCATCGTCTGACACCTCTAACACCATCGGATATATGGAGCCGATGCGAGAGGCTATGCTTAACTCTGAAATTGGAATGCCTGTATTCCAAGTTATGGGCAACCACGATTGTATTCCATTCTCAAAGGATAACCCAATGCCGACTGAGCCGGATAGTCAAGGTAGCAACTTCGAAATTAAGGCTCAACGAGCATTCGAGGGAGTATTTGGTCCTATCAACTACTCATTCAATCGCGGAAATGTTCATATCGTAGGTATGCGAGATATAATCTACTCTAAAAACACAACTACCAGCGATTATGTTACCGGATTCCTCAAAGAGCAGTATGAGTGGTTAAAACAGGACTTGGATCTCGTACCAAAAGATAAGATGGTCGTATTGTGTGTCCATAGCCCATTGTATTCCAAAGTTAAAAATAGCGGAGAGAAGGGCCACTACATAAAGGAAGTTCACGAGTTGCTTGACGAGTTTGCCGAGGCGCACATTCTTTCGGGACACATTCACACACAAACCAATCACGAGCACGAAGATTACAACATCTACGAGCATAATATGGCTGCTGTATGTGGTGCTTGGTGGGCATCTAACCTCAGCGGAGATGGCTGTCCAAACGGATATGGCGTATTTGTTGGCAAGGGCAACACCTTCTCGGATTGGTACTACATGGGCTATTCGAAGGGAATGGATTCCCGAGAGCACCAGATGCGACTATATCGCGGAAATGCTATCACAGGTGGTCCAAAAAACAAAAATAAAAATTCGGGATATTATCAGTTTAATTTCGGAGATGATGTATTGTTAGCAAATGTATACAATGCAGATAATTCTTGGAAGATAGAGGTCTACGAAGACGATATATACTCCGGCGACATGGAAAAGGTCGATGCTACTGAGGTAGCATTCAGTACATTGATTGGCGATGGTTCAATCGATGATCCATATCGTATCGAGGATGACATCGAAGCAAGATATGAGATGTGGGTTGCTGGAATTCACTTAGGCTTAGGCACTTCTGTCAAATCAGCTACAGGTTGGACATCTTGCAAACACCTCTATAAGTACACCCTAAACGACCCTTCGGCAAAGATAAAGGTTGTAGCAATTGACCGTTTTGGAACCGAATACACCGAAACAAAACTTACCGATTATCAAGACAACGATATTGCGTATAAACCATAAATATTAAGTTGAGGTATTTCCCTCGCGCTATTATAACCTATTATAACAAAGATGATGAGAAAGCAACACATTTTCTTCCTTGTTGCAACCATTGTGCTAAGTACATCATGCAACGTAGAGGTTCCAAGCGTGGATACTCCTATGGAGCATTCTGGCTCCAACACATTAAGCATAACATTGCCTGCTGCAACCCGTACAAGTATGGGACCAAAATCAGACGATGAATACCCGATGTATTGGTCAGAGGGCGACTGTATTGCTGTTAATGGCATAGCGTCAAGCAGTATAAGCATCAATGAGAAGGATCCGAGAAAAGCCACATTCTCATTTAATGACAACGTCTTGACGTATCCTTATCAAATCATCTTTCCTTACAACGAGGCAAATAGCATTGAGGAGCCCAAAGTAATATTTCCGGAGAAACAAAATCACGTTGAGGGTAGCTTTTCGCTGAATAGTGTCCCTATGTTCGGATACATAGAGAATCGCAAAGATGGTCTTTTCCTTCAACACCTCGCCTGCATACTCCGTTTCGAGATGCTTGCCGATGTTGAGGGCATCGAATTATCCACAATAACCATTACGTCAGAGAGTGGAAAACGATTATCAGGAGAATTTTCAGTCGATATGGAGACCGGAGAGATAAGACCTACGGCAAATACATCGAGCAAAATCACCTATTATCTTCCTGAGGGCTATACGCTATCCACAGCGGAGAGCAATGTTTTCTATATCTCCATACCGGCCGTTACGCTTGGATCCTGCACAATTGTATTCACCACAACAAATGGTTGTAGCATGCAGACAAAGTGGAATTCGAGCAAGATAGAACCGGGTGTTGTGCGAGAATTCAAGGCTTTCACATTTAAGCAGGATAGCGAAGGTTATATCCAAGAAATGAAGGGCGTTGATGACAGCTTTTTACATCGATATCCGACCATTTTTGGTTATGTTCGCGACACAGAGGGCAATCCGATAGAGGGTGTTGTTGTAAGTGATGGTTTCTCGGTTACTACAACCAACCACAAAGGATTCTACTACATCAACGTCTTGCAGGATGCTTGGTATATCTTCATATCGGTACCATCAGAGTACAAGATTCCGATAAATCGTGATGGACAACCATGTTTCTTCAAGCCATATCCAGGATATTCGCAATTATACAACTTCACGTTGGAAAAATTGCCGGGAGGGAAAGAGAACGAATTTATGCTCTTTGCCTTTGCGGATCCACAAACAGGCAGCGTGTCTGCCGTAAACAGATTTTCGAAGCAGGCTGCTCCGGAAATCAAGTCATACTCTTCATCGCTCGGCAAGCCTTGTTACGGCATCACTCTTGGTGATGTTATCTCGATGGGCTCAACAGATATATCCAAGGATGTACTGCCTGCCATGAGAGCTGCTATGCATATCGACTACATGGGTATGCCTGTATTCCAAGTTATGGGTAACCACGACAACTGCTTCATGTCATCGAAGAAGCCTGTCAAAGGCAAAGATATTCGTGAGATAAATCTCAACATACAACGCATGTTCGAAGATGCATTCGGTCCAATAAACTACTCTTTCAATCGTGGTGATGCCCATATTGTAGGAATGCGTAATGTGCAATGGAAATCGGGAGATAATTGCGCTACTGCCAACACCCGAACTGCCTTTACCGAAGATCAATACAATTGGCTTGTAGCGGACCTCGCACAAGTACCAAAAGATAAAATCGTTATACTTTGTGTGCATGTTCCGCTCTACAACAACGGCAGTATCGGTGATGGATCATATCGCCAAGAGATTTTAACACTCCTCGATGATTTTGCCGAAGCTCATGTTCTATCAGGACATCTGCACTACCAAAGAAATTACGACCATACCGCTGTAAGCAGTTCGCCTCACAAAATATACGAGCATGCACAAGCAGCCGTAAATGGTGCAAGTTGGAGTAGCAACATCAATGGCGATGGTGTGCCGAATGGCTATGGAGTTTATCATTTCGACGGCAACACCATAAAGGATTGGTATTACAAGGGTTATGCAAAAGGCATGGACTCGCGCGATTATCAGATACGATTATATCGCGGTAACGCCATCACCGGAGCACAACTTACCGGTAGTGACAGCAATGGCACAAAGGGTTATTATCAATTTGGATATAGCGATGACACCCTTTTGGCAAACGTATTTAACTCCGACTCTCAATGGAAAGTAGAGGTATACGAAAACGGAGTCTATTCGGGAAATATGACAAGTTTGGCTGCCTATCATTGGGATATAACATACAACGAACTTATCGGTAGTGGTGTATATGACGACCCTAAACGACCTCCTGTCGGCGCAGAATGTGGCCGTGATTTTTGGGCAGTGGGAGTGCTTTGCGGATACCTCGGCAGAAATAATGGTGGCTTATTCTACAAGCACTGTTACCAGCTATGGAAATACAAACTGAAAAACAAGAAATCGAAGGTTGAAGTAAGAGCTACTGATAGAAAAGGCAATGTTTACACCTGTTCGAAAATAACAGAAGGAACAGATATGACCTACGCTCTTTATACCGAGTAACGAATAAATTTAATAATAACACAAATTATACGACATTATGGGAAACAAAATCAATGACCCTATTGCCAGATTGATGGGTTTGCGTTACAAGTCGCATCCTTGGCACGGTATCGAAGTGGGCGAGAAAGCACCGGAAGTGATTACCGCCTTTATCGAAATGGTTCCTACCGACACGGTAAAGTACGAGTTGGATAAGGTTAGCGGCTATCTCAAAATAGACCGTCCGCAGAAATATTCGAATGTTATCCCTGCACTCTATGGTTTCGTGCCACAGAGTTTCTGCGGAGAGAGTGTAGCAGAGTATTGTATGCAGCAGACCAGCCGTACCGACATCGTTGGTGACGGCGATCCTCTCGATATCTGCGTATTAACCGAGCGCGATATTGCTCATGGCGATATTATTGTAAATGTTCGCCCAATCGGAGGTTTCCGAATGTTGGACGGCAACGAAGCTGACGATAAGATCATCGCCGTATTGCGCCACGATGTAACTTACAGCGGCTACAACGACATTTCAGAGTTACCAAAGGGTGTTATCAACCGATTGAAGCACTACTTCCTTACCTACAAGGATATGCCGGATTCGGAGTCGCAGAAGAAGGTTGAGATTACCGATGTATTTGGTCGCGAAGAGGCATACGAAGTTATCTCTCGCTCGTTGGAGGACTACAAAAACCACTTCAACGGCCTCGATGAGATTTTGCGTCATGTATAACACCTTAATCAGCGCAATAAAATGTCGGTAGAAAGCAAAGTAAGAGCCGTAACAACCTTGCGACTCAAAGAGATGAAGGATAGAGGTGAGAAAATTTCGATGCTCACCTCGTACGACTATTCGATGGCAAAGATTGTCGATAAGGCCGGTGTAGATGTTATTCTGGTTGGCGATTCGGCTGCAAATGTAATGGCGGGCTGGGAGACTACCCTGCCTATCACACTCGACCAAATGATTTATCACGCATCGTCGGTTGTTCGTGCCGTAGAGCGCGCATTGGTTGTTTGCGACATGCCATTCGGAACATACCAGAGTGACTCGCAGGCTGCACTCGACTCGGCTATCCGTATTATGAAGGAGACAGGTGCCGACTCGGTAAAGATGGAGGGTGGCGAGGAGATTCTCGACTCGGTAAAACGTATTTTGGCCGCAGGTATCCCTGTTATGGGCCACCTTGGACTCACTCCACAGTCTATCCACAAGTTTGGAACATATAGCGTACGTGCTAAGGAGGAGGCTGAGGCAGAGAAGCTGATTCGCGATGCTAAGTTATTGGAGGAAGCCGGCTGTTTCGCTATCGTTTTGGAGAAGATTCCTGCGTCATTAGCTGCGCGAGTATCAAAGGAGTTGTCTATCCCGACAATCGGTATCGGTGCGGGAGGTGCAACCGATGGTCAGGTTTTGGTAGTACACGATATGCTCGGCATTAACAAGGGTTTTTCGCCACGCTTCTTGCGTCGCTATGCCGACCTATATACCATTATGACCCAGACTATCTCGCACTATGTCGTGGCTGTAAAGTCGTGCGACTTCCCAAACGAAAAAGAGCAATACTAAACAGCTATAAATAAGCAATAATGAAAAGACTTCTATACATATTATTGATAATAGTTTTAAATCTATCATTAGTTGTCGGCTGTATACCTCCTGACAAGCCTCTGGGCCCGGAGGTACCAATTGTCGGTGCGTTGAAACTATCGCAAGAGCAGATGATGGTAGATGCTGAGGGTGGCGAATTTTCGGTAGATGTTTTCACTGAATATAGCTACGAAACAATTACAAATGCCGATTGGATTACCACTTCGGGAGGTAGTTGCGGTCCGGATTATTGTACGCTCTATTTCACCGTAGCAAAGAACAATAGCGGCGCTGAGCGTGAGGGCGTTATCACCTTTTTCTGCGATGACTATAACCTCTCGGCAACACTCACCATCGTGCAGGAGGCAGGCTCGGAGCAAGGTTCAGACACCTCTATCCCGAACAATCAGATTTGGTACACTTCGTCTAATGGCGAAATTGTAACGCCATACGCAACCGATGTTTTCGGCGCAAATATCGTATCAAACACCTACGAGAATGGCAAGGGCGTTATAACTTTTGACGACGATGCTTCTTCGATTGGAGATGCAGCATTCGCTTATTGCAGTAGCCTGACAAGTGTTACAATTCCCGATAGCATTTCTTCGATTGGAGAGTATGCATTCTATGGTTGCACCTCGCTGACAAGTATTACAATTCCTGATAGAGTTACTTCGATTGGAAGTTCTGCATTCCGTGATTGCAGTAGCCTGACAAGTGTTACAATTCCTAATAGCGTTACCTCGATTGGAGATTATGCATTCTATGGTTGCTCAGGTAGGTTAATAATTGACAGTAAAGTTGTTGAGAAAGATCGTCCGAATTGGAGCTCTCCAACATGGTTAGCAGGCTCAAATTTTACTGAAATTGTAATTGGAGATAGTATCACAAAGATTGGATCTACGGCATTCTATGACTATCAAAATATAAGAAGCTTAACTATTGGCAATAATGTTACCGAGATTGGAAAAGATGCCTTCTCCGAATGTCATAACATCGAGACTATCAACCTCGGAACTAATCTAACAAACATAGGCAACTACGCCTTTAATAAGAATTTCAGTCTAACGAGCGTAACAATTCCTGAAAGTATTACTTCGATTGGATATGAGGCCTTTAATGAGTGTACAAGCCTTGCACATGTATATTGCAAGCCGACAACTCCGCCAACGGGAAATTCTTATATGTTTGACGACAATGCTTCCGGCAGAAAGATTTATGTACCTCGCAATTCGGTAGATGCGTATAAATCCGCACAGTATTGGAAAGACTACAAATCGTATATTGTCGGCTACGACTTTTAAATCGAGATAGCTGAAACAAATAAGTGCCACGCGAATATCGTGGCACTTATTTGTTTCAGTAGTATCTAAGTTTAAATATCGAAATCCGCATTATCAGCTGGCTCGTCCTCCTCTGAGTCGTCGTTTGCCAACTCATCTGCGCCCTTCAAATCGTCATCGTAATAGTCGCGATCCTCCTCCTCGTGTGAAGCGTCATCAATCTTTACATCAATCTTCACAAGGTAGCTAATCTCCTCCGTCTCGAAAGGTACTGCAAAAAAGAACTCTCCGTTTGGTTTAGGGATACGCATCATAAAATCAGCAAAGCCTGCCGGGTATGCAGCTTTGACATCCTCCTGCAACTCAGGAGCAAGGTTATTAAAACTTACTACTAATCGTTTTTTTGCGCTTGGTGCCATATATGAATTCTGTTTTATTTGTTCTGAAATATGGCGCAAATATATTGCAAGGAAATGATTGCAACAAATTTTATTCACCTTTTTTTTCAACAATTCAGAAATTCTCCGTACCTTTACGCAGTAATATAAAAAATAGGTATGCCCGAAACCATTTACGATGAAATTGTTGCCTTGCGAGAGGCTCTACACCACCATAATCGCAAATATTATGTGGAGAACGCACCCGAAATTTCAGATTTCGAGTTCGACCACATGATGCAACATCTTATCGAATTGGAAGAGGCTCACCCGGAGTATGCCGACGAGAACTCTCCGACCATGCGTGTCGGTAGCGACAAGACCTCCGAGTTCCAGAATGTAAAGCACCGCTACCCTATGCTCTCGTTATCGAACACCTACTCAATTGAGAGTTTGAACGAATTCATCGAGCGCATCGAGAAAGAGGAGGGTGAGACGGAGTTTGTCTGCGAGTTAAAATTTGATGGCACTGCCATATCGCTGACCTACGAGAACGGCAAGCTACTCCGTGCCGTAACACGAGGCGATGGCGAAAGCGGTGATGATGTTACCGCAAATGTTCGCACCATAGGCTCTATTCCGCTAACTCTTACCGGCGACTACCCTGCCGAGTTCGAGATTCGTGGCGAGATATTCATGCCATACGCATCGTTTGACCGTTTGAACTCCGAGCGCGAGGCGGCAGGCGAACAGCTCTTTGCAAATCCACGAAATGCTGCAGCAGGAACGCTCAAACAGCAACAATCTTCGATTGTCGCAAAGCGAGGTTTGGATTGTACGCTCTACCAAATCGCATCACGCGAGTTGCCATTCACTACCCATTGGGCAGCATTGGAGTCGGCTCGTCGTTGGGGATTCAAGGTATCGGAGCATGCCCGCATTTGTCGTTCCGCAGAGGATATTCGCGCCTACATAGAACATTGGGATGCGGCACGCAAAGAGTTGCCTTACCCCACAGATGGAGTTGTAATCAAGGTAAATGACTTTGCAAAGCGTCGTCGCTTGGGATTCACGAGCAAATCACCTCGTTGGGCTGTGGCATACAAGTTCAAGGCAGAACAAGCTTTGACACGTCTATTGAGCGTAGATTTTCAGGTTGGAAGAACTGGTGCTATTACTCCCGTAGCAAATCTCGAACCGATATTATTGGCCGGTACGGTTGTAAAGCGCGCCACACTCCACAATGCCGAGCAGATAGAGTTATTGGATATCCGTCTTGGTGATATGGTATATGTAGAGAAGGGAGGAGAGATTATCCCAAAGATTACTGAGGTGGAGTTGTCAGAACGCAGCACAGATAGTAAACCTTTCCAATATATAACAGAGTGCCCTGAATGTGGTACACCATTGGTGCGTTATGAGGGTGAAGCGAAACACTATTGTCCAAATCAGGGCGGTTGTCGTCCTCAAATTCTCGGGCGAATAGTCCATTTTATCCGTCGTAAAGCTCTCGATATTGACGGTTTGGGCAACGAAACGGTGGAGTTGTTACACGAAAGCGGGCTTCTGAATAATATTGCCGATATCTACGATTTGAAGGCTGTTGATTTGGCAGTATTGCCTCGCTTGGGCGAGAAGTCGGCAGATAACATCATTCGCAGTATCAACACCTCGAAAGAGGTGCCGTTTGCGCGTGTATTATTCGGTTTGGGTATCCGTTTTGTGGGCGAAACAACAGCGAAATATCTTGCTGCTCACTTCAAAAACCTCGATGCAGTGATGTCGGCATCAAAAGAGCAGCTGCTCGAAGCCGAGGAGGTAGGCGACAAGATTGCCGATGCAATATTGGAGTACTTTGCCGACGAGCATAACATTGCTATCGTAGAGCGTCTGCGCGCAGCAGGCCTACAATTCGAGGAAGAGGCCAAGGTATTGCACTCGAACTGTTTGGAGGGTAAGAATATTGTTATTTCGGGAAAATTTCTCGACCACTCGCGCGACGAATTGAAGGAGTTGATCGAGTTGCACGGAGGTAAAAACCAATCGGGAGTGTCGGCAAATACCGATTTTATCGTAGCAGGCGAGAATATGGGACCTGCCAAGTTGCAGAAAGCAGAGAAGTTAGGTGTAACAATTCTCTCGGAGAGTGATTTCATTGCACTTATTGGAGGTGAGGCAAAAAATAACATCTCCGAAAATACCGTTATAGAGATGACGGAACCAAAAGAGAAGAAACAAGAGGAGTTTATACAGGGAAGCCTGTTTTAAGCAGTAGAGATATGGATAGAACTATATTCAAAGGATTAGGCGTTGCGTTGGTTACTCCGTTTATGCAGAACGGAGCGATTGACTTTGCAGCCGTAGCAAAGATTGTGGATAATCTCATAGCAGGTGGCGTAGATTACATCCTCGTACTCGGTACTACGGGCGAGACACCTACCCTTTCGGGCGACGAGCGTAAAGCGCTTATTCGTTTTGTTCGCGATAGAGTTGGAGGAAGAGTAGGCTTGATGGTAGGCATCGGTGGCAACTGCACTCACGATGTCGTAAAATCTCTAAGAAGTTGGGATTTGAGAGGTTACGATGCTGTTTTGAGCGTTAATCCATACTACAACAAGCCCAACCAGGAGGGATTATATCAGCACTTCAAGGCTATTGCTGAAGCTTCTCCACTTCCTATTATGCTCTACAATATTCCGGGTAGAACTGGTGTAAATATGACACCTGAAACAATTGCTCGTTTGGCCAAAGATTGCGACAACATTCTTGGTGTAAAGGAGGCTTCGGGCAATTTAGAGCAGATGGAGCATATTAAAGCTCTCACGCCAAGCGACTTTCTACTGATATCGGGTGATGATGGTTTGACCATAGAGGTTATTAAGCGTGGTGGTGTAGGTGTTATCTCTGTATTGGCAAATGCCTATCCTGCCGAGACTGCCGAAGTTGTCCACCTTGCATTAAATGGCAACATTGAAGATGCTGAGTACAAGTTACACGCTTTCGACGATATTATTTCATCGTTATTCGAGGAGGGTAATCCTGTGGGTATAAAAACTGCCCTCTACTTGAAGGGTGTATGCACAAACACAATGCGCCTACCTCTTGTTTCGGGCAGCGAAGCCTTGCAGACAAAATTAAAAAAACAGATTGCAGAGTACGAAAAATAATATCCAAGGCGTTAATAGGTCAAGATGAAGCATATTATAGCAATACTTACAGCTCTGTTCGTAGTCTTTTCGATATCGGCAAAGACTCCGAATAACGACCTTATTTTCGCTAATATCAACGATGTCAATTCGCCATTCTACTATCCGAATTTGATGTTGCGATACAAGGAGGGTAAGCCAATGTCGGCAGAAGAGTATCATCATCTCTACTACGGATATGCTTTCCAGCCATCGTACAAGCCTCTCGAAGTAAATCCGTCGATGACTCGTGTGCAAGAGATTATGGCTCGCATATCTATCGAGAAACCATCTGTACACGATATTGACGAATTGATTGCGGCGGGCATAGCAGCGATGGAGTACGACCCATTCTCGCCTACACTACTCAATATTTTGGTGTATGCCTATGGCGCATCAGGCGACAGAGTTCGAGAGTTGGCATACTCCGACCATCTGAATGGCATTTTGCGTTGTATAGAGCAATCGGGCGATGGATTAAAGGAGAAGAGTCCGATGCATATAATAATGTTCTCACACGGAACAGATCTTATAGCATCAAAGAATATAGGCTACCGCAAAGGCCAAATCATGAGTCGCACGGTAGAATTTGTACCATTTGATACTCCTCGCGAGAAGGTCAAAGGATACTATTTCGATTATAGTCGCATATATTGGAATAAACCTGAGAACTACACATTCAAGCGCGAGCGCACATGGCAGTTTAACAATCTCAAACCAAGAGAGTATAAATAAGAACGAGAGAAATAAGATGAAGATATTTGCAAAATTGGTAGCAATAACTTTACCAGTCCTGTTGTTGGTAGGTTGTTTTAACAGCAAGGAAGGTAGTGCGAAAGTAGATGACCTTACTATTATGAGTGGCATCTCTGATCGCAAATTAATGCTGGACGGTAGCGAAGGCATAAGCTCGACATTCTCATTCAAGGCAAATTACGATTGGAAGATCATAGATTATAGCGGATTTACATGCAATCCGTCGATGGGAGCGAAGAGTAAAGATGGCGAAGTCATAAGCGTAGTGGCAACGCCTCTCAAATCGAACAATACCGCCGATACAATTCGTTTGAGCGACCTGAATTTCAAGTTGCTATCCACTCGTTTTGTAGGTCTTTCGGCATACCAGCTACCTCAAATTCGTTTACCAAAAGGGAACAACATTATTATTGATGCACTCAAAGGCTCGACTGCCACTTTAAGCTTCATATCCGGCAGTGACAACATTAAGCTTATTGCCAATGGAGATATAACAGCATCATTGAGCACGAAAAACGACAAGAACGAATATACTATAACAGTAACAACAACAATATCCAATGACTCTGCAACAAACCAGAAGATTGGAACTATTGCTTTCGATATTGATGGAGTAATACAGGAGAGCAAAATAGAGGTTATACAAATTTCGGCGATAGTATTGGATCGCAGCGAGATAGTTCTGTCGGGAAAGGCCGGTGGTCAAAATATTTTAGTAGTGAATAGCGATTTCGAGGTAGAGGCTTCAAGTCATTCCGAAAATTTCCACATATCTCGCGATAACAACACCTTCACAATTACAGCCATGCACGACAACAATGGTTCGGAGATGTTGACACTGGGCGCGATTGAGATTTCGTTGAAAGATGCTCCCGACTGTAAGACGACCATCAACGTTAAACAGCGTAAGGCACAAGCGCCACAAACCATCATTATTCATTTTATCGGTACAGCTCTGCAACACTACTTCAATCAGAATATCAAAAAGATTCTCGAAGCGTTAGATGACGATATTCAGGGTGATGCACAAATTGTAGCAATAACAACCGACTCTACTAACGATGCAACACTTTACGAGTTGCGATACGATGCCATTCTCGGCAAAGCGGTGCAAGAGAAGGTTAAGGAGTTGCCGTTACCGACACCTTATGATTCGGCACTCTTTGAGAACAATCTGAGAGAGGCGCTCAACTTTGCTCCTGCCGAGAAATACGCATTAGTTATTGGCTCGCACGGTCTCGCCTGGATACCTAAAAACAACTCTTCAAGCCATACTCTTGCACTACAACGACTCGGACTATCGACAACGCAGCTGTGGAAACGTCGAGAGAATGCAGAGATGACTCGTCATGTGGGCGACAAGTCTCCTGTTCGCTATGATATCGAAGAAATTGCAGCAGCAATTGAGGTTAACAACATCAAATTCGAGTATATTCTCTTCGATGCATGCTTTATGAGTAACGTTGAGAGCGCATACGAGCTTCGCAATACAACCAACCATATAGTGGCTTCGCCATGCGAAGTTATGGGCTACGGTTTCCCTTATGCTCACATAATGCAATACATGCTCTTGGATAGTGGTACTACATACAATCTCGATAAGATATGTAACAAGTATGTCGATTACTACGAAACCGAGGCGTCAACTCCTTCTGCATGCGTAGCAATAACTCATACTGCCGAATTGGAGGCATTAGCTACTGCAATGAAAGCAGTAAATGCAGCGGATAAGAAGGTAAATTTCTCGCTCGATAACGTACAATATTACGAGGGACAAAATCCTCATTCATTCTACGATTTAGGAGACATGGTAGAGCAGTCGTGCGCTGATAGTTCGGTAGCGGCTACATTTAAAGCGCAGTTGGATAAAACGGTAACTTCACGCTATCACACTGATCGTTTTTACTCGGTATATGGCAACGACAATAAGTATTACCACAATATCAACTATTACAGTGGCATTACAACCTCTGCAATGGTAGAGCACTACTCTACCGACTGGCAACAGACCGCATGGTATAAGGCAACACACTAATATTAAAGGCGACCCCAGAATTGAGGTCGCCTTTAATAGTTTAATCCATCTTCTCGGAGAACAGATGTCGTGCTAATTCGCTGACTGTGTTGATACGGGCTATTTCGATACCCTTAATCTTTTTGGTCGGCATCGACGCATAGCCAGAAACAACAATCTTCTTGAAGCCCAATCGTGCCGCCTCGCTAATGCGTTGTTCGGTACGTGGTGCCGGACGCACCTCTCCCGAAAGACCTATCTCACCGGCCAAAGCCAATCCATCGTTTATTGGGCGGTCAAAGTATGACGACAGCACCGCCGCCACTACCGCCAAGTCCAAACCGGGGTCCGACACCTTGAAGCCACCTGCAAAGTTGAGGAATACATCCTTCTGGAACATCTTCAAGCCTACACGCTTCTCCAAAATCGCAAGCAACATATTCATTCGGCGCGAGTCGTAGCCCGTAGCGTTGCGCTGTGGCGTTCCGTATGCCGCCTGACTCACCAGCGCCTGCACCTCCAACAAATATGGGCGAATGCCATCTACCGTAGCCGCTACGGCAATACCCGACAGGGGCTCGTCGTAGTGCGACAAAAGCACCTCCGAAGGGTTTTCGACCGAGCGCAACCCCTTTTCGAGCATCTCGAATACTCCAATCTCGAAGGTCGCTCCGAAGCGGTTTTTGATACCTCGCAAGATGCGGTAGGTGTTGTTTCCATCGCCCTCAAACTGCAACACCACATCAACAATATGCTCCAACACCTTCGGGCCTGCAATCGTACCCTCCTTGGTGATATGACCTATTATAAATACGGGCGTACCGCTGCCTTTGGCGTATTTAAGCAGGGTAGAGGCGCACTCACGAATCTGCGACACACTACCCGCAGAGGCATCGACCAAGTCGGTGTAGATGGTCTGAATGGAATCGACAACCACCATATCGGGCTTTATCGCCTCGCACTGCGCAACGATATTTTCGAGCAAAGTTTCGGTGTATACCACACACTCCTCGTTGTGAATGCCGAGTCGCTCGGCACGCATCTTAATCTGCTCGGCAGACTCCTCGCCCGACACATAGAGCGTGCGTAGGTTGTTGTCCGCCAAGGCGAGTTGCAGGGCAAGCGTAGATTTTCCGATACCCGGCTCACCACCCACAAGGATAACCGAGCCTGGCACCAAACCGCCACCTAAGACACGATTGACCTCGCTCTGACCGACATCTATGCGCTTTGTTTCGCCCGTCTTGATATCCTGCACTCGTTGTGGCTTCGCCTTTGGTACTGCTGACGATGTTACCGCCGCAGCCACCGAAGAGCCCTTCTTCGCCACTACCAACTCATCAAAAGTGTTCCACGCACCGCACGAAGGGCACTTTCCGAGCCACTTCGGAGCATCGTAACCGCACTCACGACAAACATATGCCTTTTTTGCCTCTGCCATAGTACTTAATTTTGCTTGACACAAAATTAAGAATTAAAAATTAAAAATTGAGAATTAAGAATTAAAAGTTTTTGAAGAGAGGATTTTAGCGGCAGTTAGGGGTAATTAGAGTTGCGCCACTCTAACTATCGCTAACTACCCCTAACCACCACTAATAACCACTATTTATTAGCGCAACTTTGCAACTCTCGAAAATAATTTCTAAATTTGTGGTGCAGTCCTCGGATTGCAGACATATAGAAAGTGTTTTTCGTATTGTTCTTGGTAGAGAATCTGACAGTTTTCAATGAGAAGGAACGGCGAATAGCACTCATTCCTTGTATAGTTATGACGCTATGCCAGAATTGGCATACCCATACTATTCAAGTGTGGGGCTTTATATCGTTTATCTTCTCAAAGGTTTTGTCAGAACCTTCTATCAAATAGACGAAAATCAACCTCACACTTTCTTTTTATAATAACCGCACATTCGGGGGTTGGTGGGCAAAATGAGGAAACTATGGATTTCAAGGAGTCTATTAAAGATTTATCAGAACGCATAATTGCTTATAAAGACCTATTGCATAATGAAGAGCAGACAAAAGACTCTTTGATTAAGCCGTTTGTTCGCTTAATGGGATATGATAGTTCTAATCCATTGGAGGTTAAGGCTGAAATGCATTGTGATGTAGGGATAAAGAAAGGTGAGAAAGTCGATTACTGCATATTAAATAATGGTGAGCCTATTATTTTGATAGAATGCAAGCGTTATGGCGAAAATCTATCTACTCACTACAATCAGCTATTTCGATATTTTAGTGTATCCGAAGCAAAGTTTGCGATTTTAACCAATGGTATTACATATCAATTTTTTACAGACCTTGTAAAACCAAATATAATGGATGAAAAGCCATTTATAGAGATTGATCTCACAAATATCGAAGATTGGCAAATAGATGAAATTCAGAAATTTCACAAGTCTGTCTTTGATGCTGAGCGTATTCGGAATGCTGCAAGAAAACGCAAAGATACGGAAGACTTGGCTACTAAATTAAAGAACACAATCAAAAACGAGCTCCACTCTCCTTCTGAAGATTTAGTGAATTTCTTTATAGAAAAAGTTTGTGGAAAAGAACTTTCGCAAGAACTCTTTGTATATTTTTCAGAAGTAGTGAAACGACACTTTGTTGATTTAATTGCGGACAAATCAAATGTTGCTACAACTCACCCTCACCACGATATTGGCACCAACAGACATAGGACTACAACTTCTTCGGGAAAAGACAAGTCACAATATGCTATTAATGGTAAAGGTTGTTATGGCAAATGTCCTCTTCCAAAGGAAGTTGTTAAAGAGTATCTAAAACAGTATAATATCTTATCCATAGAGCAATTGCAGGATATTTTCTTAGATGATTTGCAGGGTAGCAGGTTGGGAGTTATACGAGCAAAAATAGAAGACAAGAATGTCAAAAGATATTATAAAATAGAAGACCATAAATTGGGAATTATTTATGTATGCAAAGATTGGTATCCTTGGACTATTACCAATTTTTTATCCCACGTCAATACAAATATCGAAGGTATAACCATCACTAAAATAGAGAAATAAATGAGAACAAATCTTACGGGCGGTATAACCTCTTTTGTAGTATTTTTTGTTATGCTTGCTCTAATTGTAGAAAATATTGCTGTTATATTGGGATTTATAGGAATTGTTGCAGCGATAGCTATAGTGGTTATTGTTGCGAAAAATAGTGCAGAAAAAGAGCAATCAAGACAACAAGAAGCCTACGAGGAGTATGCACAAAAGAGGGAACAGCAAAAGATTAAATCAACCCAGTCGAAAATAGATAATGCTCTAGAACTCTTAACCGAGAAGCACGGAGCACCTGACAGAGTTATACGCCCCAATGACCTAACGGATTATGGTTACTTTGCACTATTTGTTAATCATAAAGTTATCTATATCAATGATATCGCATTTCCATTTGCCGACATTGCATCATATAAATTAGTAGATAATTGCCAAATTACCAAAGGAAACATAAGTGGAAGTGTTACGACATCAGCCGACACAAAAGATGTTGTAATCAGCAGTTTGGCAGGCGATTTTTGGGGAGGTAAGACGGGTGCTATTATAGGTGGTGCTACTGCACAAAAACATTCATCGGTAAACCTTGTGCAAAATAATGATACTCTCATTCACGACTACACTTTGTTAATCAATCTGAAAGGTATTAATCGTGAAGGTATTGAGATGCATATCGGTGATGATTGGCGATTAGCCGCAGAATTGGAACACCTATTCGACCAAATAATCAAAGAGAGCAATTCCTCGATGCCATAGGTATCGAAAACGATACCCGGCATAGGGAATATAGGGAATATAGGGAATTTAATGAAAATAGGGAGAATAGCTTTTCGCTAAACTCCCTAAATTCTTTAATCTCACTATAAAGCCAATGGCTAAAAGAAAAGAGCCGAGCAGAAAATATAATCTGCTCGGCACCTTTAATTCTCAATTCCCAATTTGCAAACTATTTGAATAGTTTGTAAATATCATTTCCGTTGGCGAAGATGACGAGTGCCAAAATCAACGCCATACCGATATACTGTGCGACCTCCAAGACCTTATCGCTCACTTTACGGCCCGTAATCATCTCCCAGAAGGTGAATATCATGTGTCCGCCATCGAGTCCGGGGATAGGAATGATATTCATAACCGCCAAGATAATCGACAAAAACGCTGTCATCGACCAGAACTGGTGCCAATCCCACTCCGAAGGGAAGATGTTGCCGATAGCGATAAAGCCACCAACATGCTTATACAAGCCGGTGTCAGGCTTCACGATAAGCACCAACTGATCCCAATAATTTTTGATTGTCTTGGCTGTCAAACGAGCACCCGCAGGGATAGCCTGGAAGAAGTTATACTCCTCGGTACGCACCTTAAAGAAATTTTGGTTTATAACACCCAACTTACCCTCAGCATCTACGGGAACCGACAAAGACAAAGTATCAGCACCTCGTAACACCTGCAACTCGGCATTCGAGCCGGCCAACTTCGAGAGGCGCTCGGCATAGTGGCTGAAATATGGAAGACTCTCACCTCCGATACCGATAATACGATCACCCTTCTCCAAACCTGCAGCCAAAGCGGTAGGCGAAGCTATGCTATCCACCACAAATGGTACCAAAGGTGCGTACAGACGCTCCTTCTCGAAAGTGTTATCCTTACGCATCAGATTGAGTATCTCGTTGTTGAGCAAGAACTTATGCTCCACACCGCCACGAACAACCTCCACCTCGCAATTCTCCTTTGCAAGAAGAATCTTGCCGAGTATAGAGTTGATATTGTCAATCTTCTCGCCACCGATAGTTACGATGCGGTCGCCATCTTGGAAGCCCAACTGCTCAGCACTCTGCGAGAACTCGTAGCCATAAATCATATCCTCATTCGAGATATACTGCGAGCCATACGAGAACGAGATACCGCAATAGATGAAGAATGCCAAGATTACATTCATCGTAACGCCTGCTGCAAGCACGAGGAAGCGTTGCCAAGCGGGTTTTGCACGATACTCCCAAGGTTGCGGAGCCGAAGCCAACTGCTCCTTATCCATACTCTCATCGACCATACCCGCAATTTTGCAGTAGCCACCGAGAGGCAACCAACCCAAACCATACTCCGTGTCGCCCCACTTCTTCTTCCAGAGCGAGAAGCCTGCATCGAAGAAGATGTAGAACTTCTCGACACGAATTTTGAAGATGCGTGCCACAATGAAGTGTCCGAACTCATGAATAGCCACCAACAGCGTGAGGCTCATAAAAAACTGTAAAACTTTTACTAAAATATCCATATTGTTTTTCTGTTATAATTATCTAACGGTTATGTGGTAGCAATATTGCTTGCGTTCAATCTTAACATAGCAACGCCCCTCGTTACGAAGTTCGTGCAGTGTCTGTGCCAATGCCAATCGCAGTTGGTAATTATCTCGTGGCCTTACCCTATCCACACCAAAACGCACATACGAAATATCTATCGTAGTGGCGTTGCAGTGGCACGAATTGGTCGACGCGTTGACATTCGTCTTGCGTAGCTTGGCAACATCCTCCTCTGTACGCAAAACACTTGTTACCATAAAGCGAACCTTCGACTGCGTTTTTTCTTGAAAACGTGCAGCTATATCATCAAGCAAATCACGCACCTTAGGCACAACATAAGGCGATGAACTTGTCAATTCGCGCACAATATATTTCGAGTTGCTCTCGATATATACCAACTTGCGGCCAAGACGCAATTTATTGTAATTTTTCTCTATCTCGGCTCTCGATTTGAATGGCGCAAGGCCATTCGCCATGGCAGCAGCCTTCTGTTTGTTCTGCATATCGTTGAACGAGCGCTCATAAATCTTGGCTTTTCCTTCAATCGGTGTGTAAATTGTGCTTTCAGATATCAACCAGAAGGTAAATATCGAGGCGCATATCGGCACAAGTTGCAACATAAGACTATGAGATATAAACCGTTGAAAGCCATATCTCTTGCTTACAAAGACAATTGCTACCACCAAATATGTCGCAATAGCAGCATAGAGAAGTATCCAAAGAACCAGCGAGATATTAAAATAGAGATAGGCATAATACATCGCCCAGGCAACAAGCGCCAAACAGACGAATGTCAGGAGGTAATATACAGACTTAAATATAACCTTTTGCCTATCAGTATTCATCGCGTTATAGTTTCAGGTATTCACGAGCCAATCGTCGCGATTCTGCATCAATATCGGCATAATCCGAGAGCGATGGCATTGCGACAAATTGAGCCTTCGCAATAGCATGTTCTATTGTGCCTACAATATCGGTATAGCGACACTTTCCGGCAAGAAATGCTGCCACAGCAACCTCATTCGCACCATTCATTGTTGCCGCTACCGAACCTCCTCGGCGCAGGCAGTCGTAGGCAATACCGAGTGCAGGGAAGCGTTCATTATCGACTTCTCGGAATGTAAGCGACGAATTCTTAACAAAGTCGAAAGGAGGCGTATCTCGCACCACTCTTTCCGGATACATCAACGCAACACTTATAGGTGTACGCATATCGGGCTCGCCCATCTGGGCCTTAATCGAGCCATCTTCAAACTCCACCATCGAATGAATGATAGATTCCGGATGAATCACAACATCAATCTTTTCGGCAGGCGTTCCGAACAGCCAATGTGCCTCAATAACCTCAAAGCCCTTATTCACAAGCGTTGCCGAATCAATAGTAATTTTTGCACCCATATCCCAACGAGGGTGACGCAAAGCCTGCTCAGCCGTAATATCCGCCAACTTCTCCTTTGGGACGTCGCGCAATGCACCTCCGCTACAAGTTATTATCAGACGACGAAGCGGAGAATATTCGCCCATCAGACACTGAAATATAGCCGAATGTTCCGAGTCTATCGGCAGGATTGGAGCCTGATGCTTAATCGCCATCGGCATAATCGTAGCACCACCAACCACCAATGTCTCTTTGTTTGCAAGAGCGATACGCTTGTGAACCTCGATTGCACGAGCCGTAGGTATCAGTCCCGCATATCCGACCAAGGCATTTACTACTGTATCGACATTCCCTGCCGATGCAACCGATGCAATAGAATCATCACCTGCAAAAACTTTTATCGGATAGTCGGCCAATGCGTCGCAAAGAGGCTTATAGTATTGCTCATCACCAATAACCACCATATCGACATCAAAAGCAATCGCTTGTTCTGCCAACTTCTGCCAATTACGGTTTGCCGTAAGCGACACAACCTCAAAACGCTCTGGATTTTCACGTACTATATCGAGTGTCTGCACTCCTATCGAGCCGGTCGAGCCCAAAATCGAAAGTCGTTGCTTTTCCATCAGAAACTCCGTTTAGAAGATAATATATAGTTCAGGGTTTACCGCTTTGCCTTCACGCCAAAGTTCAAATTCAAGCATTGAGAGTTCTGCCTCCTTGTCGCCACCGGCATAGCCGATTGCCTGTGCACCCTGTACACGTTCTCCTTTCGAAAGCAACACTCCCGACAAATTACGATATACCGACAAATAGTTATCCTTGTGCTGAATAACGACACCATGTCCCGACTCAGGAGTCCACTCGCTCAATACAACCACTCCATCAGCGATTGCCGACACCTGCGCATCTTTAGTTCCGTTAATACGTACTCCAAGCAGACCTTGCGAGTTAAATCGTTCTGAAATAAGTCCATACATCGGAGATACAGCATTCAGTGTATTTTGAATTGCGACATTAGGTTTAGTGTCATTCAAACGATATCGTTCATCATTCTCAATCTTTTGGCGCAACAAAGAATCCGCCTTCGACGGAGCCACAAAGGTCTTACTACGATGCAGAGAGTCGTTCTTGACAGACTGCATGGCAGGAGTTTTACCACTCACAACGAGGATACGGTTTTCGTTATATGTAAGCATATCGTTCATCTTACGCTCCAACGAGTCGATACGCACAATACTGCGTATAAGCATCTCGCGAGAGCGACCTGCATTTGTACGATATCCCGGCATCAGATCAAGCAACGGAGTATATGCCACCAGCACAAGCAAAACGCCGAAAACAAGAGCTACTACGGCTATACTGATTGCTGTCAACATTGTCGGCGAGAGATCGGTGTGCCAACGCTCCTCCTCATTATCGAAAACAACGATATGACGTTTACGCACAATACTGCCGAACAACAAATTTATCTTACTAAAAAGTGCCATTTCTCAAAAAATCCAATTAACTCGGTAAAGGTACAAATAATTTTCGAATTTATTATTGTTTATTAAGGATAAAGTGATTAATTTTGCAGTGCATAACACTTTATACGTAGATTTTGACACTACAAAACATACTACTGTTAATACACATACATAAACCTTTAAATATTAAACAAAATGAAAATCAAAAACATCATCATTGCTACATTGATGGTCTGTACAAGTGTACTGACTGTATCGGCAGCAAAAAAGACGATTACCGGTACTGTAACATGTAACGGAAAAGGTGTTGCAGGCGTAGTTGTTACCGATGGTATCAACATGACCAAGACCAATGCCAATGGTGAGTATGCTTTGCCTACAAAGGTTAAGGATCCTCACTGCCAATTTGTTCACATTTCCATTCCTTCCGGATACGAAGTTGAGCGCATAGGTAATGCTCCGCAGTTCTACAAGCGAGTAAATCCAAAGGCAAAGAAGCAGTCATTCGATTTCAAGCTCACAAAGGTTGACCAGAGTGTATATTCGGTACTCGCTTTGGGTGATCCACATTTGACAGACGTTTACGGAAAACGAGCAGATCATCGCGGCACATCCATTTACAAAGAGCACGTTGTACCTGCTATCAATGAGTATGCTGCGCAGTGTAAGCACCCTGTTTACATGGTAACATTGGGCGATATGACACAAACCGGCACTCGTCCGGGTTGGAAAGGTCGTGAGGCTGGATACTCTTTCAAGAACTATTTGGATGATACCAAAGTTGATATTCCCCTCTTCAATGCAATCGGAAATCACGACCACAACCACGCTCCAAAAGGAGAGATGTTCAACGACGAGACCGTATATCTCTCGCGCGAAGATTATCACCGCGAAGTAGGTCCTGAGTACTACTCATTCAATATTGGTCGTGAGCACTATGTAGTTTTCGACAACACTTTTGTAATCACAAAGGATTCTGGTCCTACAACAGACCCTAATGCAACAAAGGGCTATTGGTACAAACTCGACAAGTATCAGCACGATTGGCTCGCGAAGGATATGGCTGCTGTCAACAAAGAAGACGTTGATCGTGTAGTTATTGTAGCGCATTGCGGACTCTTCGGTTATTCAGGCAAGAAGATGCAGATGGACTTGGAGAAGGTTCTCGACAATTTCAAGGGTTACGAAGTACTCGCTCTTATCGGACACCACCACTCTGATCACTCTATAAAGAAGACTTGGAACGATAAGCCTCTCTATCAGTTCTATCACACATCGGCAGCAGGTACTGCATGGTACACTTTCGACAACTGTGAGGGTACTCCGGCTTCGTTTGTAGATTACACATTCAAGAATGGTAAGTTCACCAGAACATGTGTGCCTTACGGTCCAAATAAGGGCCAGCAGTATCGCATTTACGATAACCGTCATCACAAGTGGGCATACCCTATCACTGAGCGCACCGGTACAAAGCAAAAGCGTTCAACCGAGGAGGCAACAATCACCCCTGAGGACAAGCCTGCAATCCTGGTAAACGTATGGAATGCATACACTTGCAAGTTTACAGAAAGCACAGGTGGCAAGGGCAAGACAGTGAAGCGTTGCTACGATTTGACCTTCCGCGATTGGTATTGGGACGCATACAAGAAGAGCGAGGCCGGTGAACTTCCGGTAGGTCAGCGCCTTTACAAGGCAGGTTGGCAGACTCCAAAGCGCGGTTATCACATTTGGCGTTACATTCCTGCTGATCCTGATGCAACAATCAAGGTTGTAGCAAAAGATGCTCTCGGTAATGTTGTTGCAGAATTTGAGGCTCACGCAAAATAGGCATAAAATATGAGAATTATAAAATCCATACTAATAATGGTAATGGCGGTATGTTTGAGCATACCGCCTGCCTTTGCTGCCAAAAAGAGTGTTACGGGAACCGTTACATGTGAGGGCAAGGGCATTGCAGGAGTGGTCGTTACTGACGGTGTTAACATGACCAAGACCAATGATAAAGGTGTATATACTCTGCCTACAAAGGTCAAAGATCCTCACTGTCAATTCGTCCATATTTCGACACCTTCCGGTTACGAAGTTGAACGTATCGGCAATGCTCCACAATTCTACAAGCGTGTTAATCCCGAATTAAAGAGGCAATCTTTCGACTTCAAACTCACAAAAGTTGACCAAAGTTCGTATTCGGTATTTGCGATTGCTGACACACACGTTACCGCAGGTCGATTTAAGTGGAATCACAAACACGACACCGAGCGTTATCGCGCATCGCTGGCAAAGACGTTAAAAGAGAGTGTTGCAGCATGCAAAGAGCCGGTATATGTAGTATCATTGGGCGACATGACTCATCCGGGCACACGTCCTGGCTATAAGGGCCGCAAAGAAGGTTATGCATTCAAGAACTATATGGAGGATACTCCTATTGATGCGCCTATCTTCAACTCGATGGGTAATCACGACCATAATCGACCACCGAAAGGTACCTACTTTACGGAGGAGACAGTCTATCAGTCGCGCGCCGATTTCAACCGCGACCTTGGTCCTGAATATTATTCGTTCACTGTTGGCCGCGAGCACTTTGTAGTGGTAGATAACCTATTTATCCTTACATCTGATTCGCGCGCAACACGTGACCCTAAGGCTACGACAGGCTGTTGGTATCGTCTTTGTGAGCGTCAGCACCACTGGCTCGAGCAGGATATTGCAGCCCTTGATCGTTCAAAGATTGACCGTATAGTATATATCGCTCATGCCGGAGTATTCGGCTATTCAGGCAAGCCACAACAGCTTGATTACGAGCGAGTACTCAACTATTTCAAGGGATTTGAGGTCGTTGCCTTGATAGGCCATCACCATGCAGACCATTCACAGAAGAAGAAGTGGAACGACAAGCCATTCTATCAATTCATGCACCCTTCCGGTGCTGGAACAGGTTGGTACACATTCGACAATTGCGAAGGCACGCCTGCGGCTATTGCACATTACTCTTTCAAGGAGGGTAAAATCAAAAGAACATACATTCCTTATGGAGATAACGAGGGCATAGCACCTTATCGTGTATATGATAATGGCGAGCACAAATGGCACTACCCTATCACCGAGCGCACAGGTACAAAGGTTCGTTACGAACAAGAGGTCGAGGGAGCAAAGCCGGAAGACAGACCTGCAATTCTTGTAAATGTATGGGGTGCATACACTTGCGAATTTACAGAGAGTAGCGGTGGTAAAGGTAGAGCAGCAAAGCGCTATTTCGACCTTCAATATCGCGATTGGTATTGGCCTATGCTGGATCGCAGTAATGCCGGCGAAGTTCCCGAGGAAGCACGTCTTAAAAAGGCAGCTTGGCAGGTTCCGAAGAAGGGATATCATATTTGGCAATATATACCGATGGATCCTGAATCCGAAATAAAGGTAGTTGCAAAAGATGCTTTCGGCAATGTGATAGCAGAGTTCAAGGCACGAGCAAAATAGAAAATTTGCATAAGAGAGAGGAAATTTCGGTTTCCTCTTTTTTATTTTGTGGAAAATATATATCTTTGTGAGTATTTTATACTCAATGTGCATATACATTTACAATTCATAACAATAAAAAACTTTTAAAATCATGGTAAAACCTACACTTTTAGTGCTTGCTGCAGGTATGGGCTCGCGCTACGGATCGTTGAAGCAGATGGACGGAGTTGGTCCTAACAATGAGGCTATCATCGACTACTCGATTTACGATGCAATCCGCGCAGGATTTGGCAAGGTAGTATTCGTTATCCGCCACTCTTTCGAGAAGGAGTTCAAGGAGATCTTTACCCCAGAGCGTTTTGGCGGCAAAATTGCTGTTGACTATGTATTCCAGGAGTTGGACTACTTGCCAGAGGGCTTTACTGTTCCTGAAGGTCGTGAGAAGCCTTGGGGTACAAACCATGCAGTAATGCAGGGCGCTTCGGCAGTTCACGAGCCATTCGCAGTTATCAACGCGGACGACTTCTACGGAACTGACGCATATCGCGTAATGGGCGAGTACCTCGCACAGCTTGACGGTGCAAAGGGACAGTACGCAATGGTTGGCTACGAGGTTAACAAGACTTTGTCTGACAATGGTACCGTATCGCGTGGCGTATGTACTGTTGATGAGAATCGCTACCTCACTTCGATGGTTGAGCGTACTAAGATTGAGCGCAACGCAGAGGGTACTATCGTATTCCACGACCTCGGTACCGACGAGCCACTCGCAGAGAACACTCCTGTTTCGATGAACTTCTTCGGTTTTACTCCTGACTACTTTGCTCACTCGGACGAGGAGTTCAAGAATTTTCTCGCATCGGATGAGGTTAAGACAAATCTCAAAGCCGAGTTTTTCATTCCTTTGATGGTTAACAAACTTGTTAGCAACGGCACAGCGAAGTTGAAGGTTCTCGAGACTACATCACAGTGGTTTGGCGTAACTTATAAGGAGGATAAGCCGATGTTGGTTGCCAAGATTGAGAAGTTGATTGAGGAGGGTGTATATCCAAGAAATTTGTGGGAATAAGCACTATGACAAGAGAAGTAAGAGTTCGCTTTGCGCCAAGCCCAACAGGCCCACTCCATATCGGAGGTGTGCGCACAGCGTTATACAACTACCTTTTTGCTCGTCGTCACGGAGGTAAGATGATTTTGCGTATCGAGGATACCGATTCGCAACGTTTCGTGCCGGGAGCAGAGGAGTATATCATCGAGTCGCTCAAATGGTGCGGCATCGAGATTGACGAGGGTGTAGGTGTGGGAGGTCCTCACGCACCATATCGTCAGAGCGAGCGTCGCGAGTTGTACTTAAAGTATGCTACACAGCTCGTTGAGGCAGGTTGGGCATACTATGCATTCGACACTGCCGAGGAGTTAGACACCCTTCGCAAGGAGTACGAGGAGCGTGGCGAAACTTTTGCCTACAACTTCAAGGTACGCACTACCCTTCCGACATCGCTTTCGTTGTCGAAGGAGGAGGTCGAGGCTCGTATCGCTCGTGGCGACATCTGGGTTATCCGCTTCAAGATGCCGGAAAACGAGATTGTCAAGATGCACGACTTGATTCGTGGTGATGTAGAGGTAAATACCTCGACACTCGACGACAAGGTACTCTATAAGTCGGTTGATGCATTGCCAACTTACCACTTGGCAAATATCGTAGATGACCACTTGATGGAGATTTCGCACGTTATTCGTGGCGAGGAGTGGTTGCCTTCGTTGCCTTTGCACTACCTCTTGTACAAGGCATTCGGTTGGACAGATACTCAGCCTGAGTTCGCTCACCTTCCACTCCTATTGAAACCTACGGGTGGTGGTAAGCTTTCGAAGCGTGATGGCGACAAGATGGGATTCCCTGTATTCCCACTCCATTGGGTATCGCCAACAACAGGCGAGACTGCTCGTGGCTACCGCGAGGACGGCTATTTTGCCGATGCATTTATCAACATGTTGGCACTCTTGGGTTGGAATCCTGGTACCGAGCAGGAGATTTTCTCGATGCAGGAGTTGATCGATGCATTCTCACTTGACCGCGTTTCGAAGGCAGGAGCTCGTTTCCAACCTGACAAGGCGAAGTGGTTCAATGCCCAGTATATGCACCACAAGTCGGCTGAGGAGTTGAGCGCGATATATCAGCCAATTCTCAAAGAGCACGGCATTGATGTTTCGGACGAGATTGCAGGTAAGGCTGCCTTCATCATGAAGGAGCGCGCTACATTCGTTAGCGATTTGTGGGACTTGACATCATATTTCTTCATCGCTCCTACCGAGTACGAGGAGAAGCAGTTGAAGAAGTATTGGAAGGGCGAAAACCCTGCTCATTTGGCAGAGTTGCGCGAAGTTTTGGCTTCGACTGAGGATTTCTCATTGGAGAATACCGAGCAGATTGTTCACGCTTGGATCACCGAGAAGGAGTACGGCATGGGCCAGATTATGAACACATTGCGTTTGGCTTTGGTAGGCGCAGGCAAGGGTCCTGGCATGTACGATGTAACATCATTCATCGGCAAGGAGGAGTGCTTGAAGCGTATCGACCACCTATTGGCGAATGTTCAACCGCTCGAATAAAACTTCAAAACTAAACTACTATGACTATTGAACAGAACGTTTGGGGTGCAACCCCCGAAGGCGAAGCGATAATCATCTACACCTTGAAGAATGCTCTCGGTAGCGAGGTGCAACTCACAAATGTAGGTGCAGCTATCGTATCGGTAAAATACGCAGACCGCAATGGCAATATCGACGACGTAGTACTCGGTTACAAGGACCCGATGAGCTACTTTGGCGATGGCGCAGCAAGCGGTAAGTCGGTAGGTCGTGTGGCAAACCGCATCGCAGGTGGCAAGATGACAATCGAGGGTGTGGAGTATCGCCTCGAAGTAAATAATGGTCCTAACCACCTCCACGGTGGCACAAAGGGCTATGCCAACAAGTTGTGGGAGTCGCGCGTGGAGACCAACCGCGTGGTATTTTCGTTGGTATCGGAGGACGGCGATCAGGGCTATCCGCACGAACTTACAATCGAGGCTATATACGACTTTGACGATGAGAACAACCTCGAAATAACCTACCTTGCAAAGAGCGACGGTACAACCCCTGTAAACCTCACCAACCACGTCTATTGGAACTTGGCAGGCGAGGCGAGTGGCGAGACAATCTTTGACCACGAGTTGAAGCTCAACGCATCGTACGTATTGGAGGCTAACGAGGTGCAGATTCCTACCGGCAAACTTCTTCCGATGAAGGACTCGGCGCAGGATTTCACCGACTGGAACCGCCTCGGCAAGGATATCGGCTCTATTTTCAACCACATCGATTTGTTCCGCGGTCACGATCACTTCTTCGTGGTTGACGGCTGGCAGAAGAACATCTTGGGCGAGGTTGGTGAGTTGCGTTGCGAAAAGACCGGCCGTTTGGTTAAGGTATTGTCATCGCAACCTGGCTGTATGGTCTATACCGGCAATTGGCTTTCGGGAGGCTGTCCTATCACAAAGTCAGGCAGCCGCTACGAGGACTACTCAGGAGTAGCAATCGAATGCCAGGTACACCCTGACGCAGTAAATCAACCAGATTTTCCTTCTATTCTCTTGCACGAAGGTGAGTTGTACTGCAACAAGATTGTATTCCAACTCCGCACATACTAATATTTATTATGGTATAATTCAATAAGGGCGAGTTTTCTCGCTCTTTTTTGCTGAATAGTAAATAAGTCGTTACCTTTGTACTACATAAACAATTAAACAGATATTATCATGAAGAAATTTTTATCTATTTTCGCTATTGCATTAATGGCTCTATCAAGTTGTGTTACAGATGAGCCATTAGGACCAGACGATCCGAATGCCGGAGCAATCAGCCTCTCGAAAACAAAGATGGAGGTCGTTGCACAAGGAGGAGATTTTTCGGTCAATGTCTACACTAACTATTCGTATGAGGCGAATAGCAATGTTGATTGGATTCAGATTAAGGATAACGAGTATGGTCCGGACTACACCATTCTACACTTCTATGTAGGACAGAATCTCACCGACTCTGCTCGCGAAGGCTCCATCACCGTATTCTGCGATGATTACAACCTCTCTGCAACGCTTACAATCAAGCAAGATGCAGGCACAAGCTATGGCTCAAACCAAATTCTTTACACATCAACAGATGGCAAAATCGTAGAGCCTCTTGTCAACTCATATGGATATACCACCCCGAAAGATGCTTTTGGAGCAGATATCGTATCTAATACTTATACCAATGGCTTGGGAGTTATTACATTCGATGGAGATGTTACTGGCATTGAATATAACGCTTTCTATAATTCTGAAAATTTAGAGAGCATCATCATTCCTAGTCAAGTAAGGAGCATAGGATCTGATGCTTTCAGTTACTGCACCAATCTAACAAGTATTACATTCAGAGATAATAATGAGTTATATGATATTGGAGGGGGATTCTCTAATTGTCCTGCCCTCAAAGGTTTCTATGGTAGCTACTCCTCTAAGGACAATCGCTGCTTGGTTGTCAACGGCACTATACATGCTTTCGCTCCCGCAGGATTGAGCGAATACTCTATTCCTGAGGGCATAACAGGAATTGGATGGAATGCCTTCGATAGTTCAGAATTAATGAGTGTAACCATTCCTGAAAGCGTTAGTGAAATAGGTCATGGGGCATTTATCAATTGCGAGAATCTTACATCTGTATATTGCTATGCAACTATGATTCCGCAAATAGAAGAATATAGTTCTATCTTTTCCTACGACACATCGAAGTTGAAGATTTATGTATACGATGAGTTCGTAGAGGCCTACAAGATTGCGTGGTCGCAATATGCTGACAACATCTACTCCAACGGAGAACACATATCCTCTACAACTACAATAAAATACACGACAACAGATCGCGAACTATTGCCTACTAATGGTTTTTCCGTAAAGAGTCACACTTATGGCACATTAGTCGTATATGGAAAGATTACCCATCTATCCGATATATTTTGTGGCAATGAAACATTGGAGAGTATCATTATTCCGGAAGGCATCACATCTATCGGCGATTGGGCATTTGAGGAGTGCATAAATCTTAGAAGCGTAACTATTCCGGAGAGCATTACCTCGATTGGAGAAGGTGCATTCGCCATCTGCCATAATCTCGAAGTCTTCTATGGTGCTCATGTCAGCTACGACAATCGTTGTATTATCCTCAATAATACATTGAAGGCCTTTGCTCCTGCCGGCTTAATCGAATATACTATTCCTGAGGGAGTAGAAACAATTGGCGAATACACATTCGTCTATTGCGAAGCATTGAACAACATAATTGTTCCTAATGGTGTTAAGACCATAGAGCAAGGCGCTTTCGAGGTATGCACAAATCTGGCAAGTGTAGATTTGCCTGAAAGTCTTACATCTATTGAAGAGTATGCATTTGCAGAGTGTCAGAATTTGAGATACATCAATATTCCTAGCAGCCTCACTTCGATAGAAGATGGAGTATTCTGCTACTGCACCAGCCTTGCAGAGATAACCATTCCGAATAGTATAACATACATCGGAGAATATGCCTTTGACTACTGCACCAGCCTCACGAGTGTAACAATACCTAATAGTGTCACATATATCGGAGAGTCGGCTTTCGCAGAGTGTTCAAGCCTAACCGGATTTTACGGAAAGTTTACAACCGCAGACAATCGCTGTCTGGTAATGAACAATATTTTGCGCTCTTTTGCTCCTGCCGGCATATCTAGATACTCCATTCCGGAGGGCATTACTACAATTGACCCTAATGCCTTCGCGGAGTGCAAGGTGCTCACCAGTGTAACTATTCCGGAGAGTGTTACTTCTATTGGAAATAATGCGTTCTTCAATAGCACAGGTTTAAAGAGTGTCTATTGCAAGCCGACAACGCCTCCTACCGGAGAATACGGCATGTTTATGTATTATTACGAAGAGCAAGAAGATTGGGGAACCCCTAAAATAATTGATTGCACAATATATGTTCCTCAGGCATCGGTAGATACATACAAGAATACCAGCAATTGGTACGAATACTCAGATATCATCAAAGGTTACAACTTCTAATTGCATTGAGTATCATAAAAATAGATACCGAGCGTTTGCTCGGTATCTATTTTACTTTAACATTAGCCCGTCTATTTCATACACTCGTTAAGCACATGTGCCAAACGATACACCGAGCGATGATATTGCTGTATGGTCAATTTGCGATGTTTCAGCAAGAACTCTCTGTCGAGGCTGTCGTTTGGTTTTGCCCAATCATAAATAACACGGCAATCCTTCGCAGTTTCCAATGCCCAATCCTCTGGCGTTCCCTCGCAAATCTTAGCAATTTTCTTTGGCGAAAGATTGTCAAACTTTGCTTGAAACTTTGCATAATCCTCGTTGTATTTAGGATATAGTTCAAGGATAGACAATCCGTCCCAAATCTTGTGATAAGTAGCCTTCTCACCCTCGTAAACCACAGGGAACAGATCCCAACGATACTTCACACCCGGTTTACGGAAGCAATCCGGGAACTCAGTGTAGTAGATATGGCAAGGACAGTGCATATCCTCCATCATGTGAATTACGCACTTCAAATTGACAACAACCGCCGAATCGGTGAGGTTGCGATGATTGCGCAAATTCTCGATACAGACCTTCAAGTTTGGCAACAAGTCGCCATCGTTATTGTAGGCACGCTCGTTGCTCAACTGTAAGTTCTTATCGGCTGTAATCATGTGCCAGGCAAGGGTATGCTCCCATGCCATATGGTAGTCATGTTGCGGATGCTTCGGATTACGGATAGGCTTGCGAATTGCATCCATCCACGAGCAGTGGTCAATCATCGACGAGCCGAGATACTTCTCTATCTTAGTCTTAACCTCTGGTTCAAGATGCCTTTCGACTGTGTAGGTAATAAAATTATGCGCCCAACCGCCCCATGCAAACGCCTCGTATGACGAGAGCATAAGTGCTACCAACACCACCAATGCATTTACCCTCTTCATAGCTGTTTACAACTTCTATTTAAGGCACTCGTTCAAGATGTGCGCCAAGCGATATGATGCACGCAAGCACTGCTGCTTCGACAGTTTCTGATTATCAAGCAAGAATTGGCGGTCAATTTGAGCACCAGGCTTTATCTCATCGTAGATATAACGAACATCCTTAGCATTCTGCAACACCCAATCCTCGATAGTACCCTTGCACATCTTAGCACGCTTCTTTGGCGATGCGGTATCGAGAGCTTGGCAGAAAAGTTTGTAATCTGCGCCGTACTCTGGCCAAATCTGACGGATAGAGAGTCCGTCCCAAATACGATGCGAAGTGGTCTTTTTGCCGTTGTAATACACTCGCATCTGGTCATGACGACGCACCCTCTTACCCTCTGGTGTTCTGTGCGAGAAGCAGTCAGGGAACTCGGTATAGAAGATGTGCGATGGGCAGTGCATATCACCAACCATGTGAACAATACATTTAATATTGATCATAACGGCAGAGTCGGTGAGATTACGATAATTCTTCAAGTTCTCAACACACTGAACAAGGTTCGGATAGAGATCGCCATCACCCTTAGGGCTACGCTTATCGCTCAATACAAACTTCTTCTTACCTACGCGGTCAACAGTACACATGTGCCACCATGATGTCTGCTCCCAGCCTGGGATACGTTTTTTATTCCATACAGGCACCTTATCCATCCAGCTTGCGTGGTTATAAATAGGGGAACCAAGATACTTCTCAGAAAGTTCCTTAGCCTCCGGAGTAAGGTGAGATTCAGCAATAATTGCGACTAGTTTATGGGTCCATCCGCCCCATGCATATGCCGACTGTACCGACAAGAACGATGCGATAATAATCGCACTAAGAATAAATTTTTTCATAACATATTAAGGTATTAGTGTTTTTCCAGCGCAAATTTAGCTTTTTTATACGACAAAAACAATCAAAATAGAATTATTTTGTTTTGAATTTGCAAGAAAAGCACTATATTTGCAACGTTATTTGAGGCACATACAAAACATAACATGGCGCCCGTATAACCATTAGTCGTCCGGCTGATGACAAATCGCAAAATTGAGATTATGGAGGATTTAATTGCTATTCAAGGCAAGAGTGTTGCCGAGTTGCGCGAAATCGCGAAGGTGCTCGGTATTGCCGACGAAAAATTATCTAAAAAAGAACTTATTGCCCGCATCTCTGCCCTCGGAGCAAACGAAGAGTCTGCCGAGGTTGCAAAAGATGAAGACACTGTTGTGGCAGAAGCGGCCTCGCCGGTTCCACAAAAGCGCAAGCGTGCTCGTCTTGGATCGGTAAAGGTCGAAGCCGTAAAAAAGGTTTCACCAGAAGAGAAGCAGGAAGAGATAAAAGAGGATATTTCTACTCCGACAACCACCGTTATCGAGGAGGTAAAGCCGGAGGAGAAAGCGGAGAATGTTGTCCCTCAGCAGAAAAAGCGTGGCCGCAAGCCTAAAAAAGCAGAGATTGAGGTTTCGCAAGCTACCGAGAGCACAGAGGAGGTAAAGGCCGAGTCCCAGCAAGAGGAAGTCACCGAGAAGCCTATCACAAAAGATGACTTCAAGGCTGAGGTATATGGTGAAGGTGTATTGGAGATTATTCCTGATGGTTATGGTTTCTTGCGCTCGGCAGACTACAACTACCTAAACTCGCCAGATGATGTTTATGTTTCGCCTTCGCAGATCAAACTCTTCGGTTTGAAAGCCGGAGATACCGTAGCAGGAGTCATTCGTCCACCCAAGGAGGGAGAGCGATACTTCCCACTTGTCCGCGTAACAAAGATTAACGGTTTGGAGCCCAACTTCATTCGCGACAGAGTACAGTTTGAATATCTTACACCGCTCTTCCCTAGCGATAAGTTTAATCTTACAGGCGCAGGACATAATTCAAAGACAAATCGCATTGTCGATTTATTCTCGCCTATCGGCAAGGGACAGCGCGCCCTTATCGTAGCACAGCCGAAGACAGGTAAGACTATGATTTTGCAAAGTCTTGCCAATGCAATTGCTGATAACCACCCCGAGGTATATATGATTGTACTGCTCATCGACGAGCGACCAGAGGAGGTTACCGAGATGGCTCGCCACGTGAAAGCTGAGGTTGTATCTTCGACCTTCGACGAGCAGGCATCGCGTCACGTAAAGGTTGCCGAGATGGTTTTGGAGAAGGCTAAGCGAATGGTTGAGTGCGGTCATGACGTAGTTATCCTCTTGGATTCTATTACTCGTCTGGCTCGTGCCTACAACTCTGTTCAACCTGCATCAGGCAAGGTATTGTCGGGAGGTGTCGATGCAAACGCACTTCACAAGCCAAAGCGTTTCTTCGGTGCAGCGCGTAACACCGAAGAGAAGGGCTCTCTTACAATTATCGCAACAGCCCTTATCGAAACCGGTTCAAAGATGGACGAGGTTATCTTCGAGGAGTTCAAGGGTACCGGAAATATGGAGTTGCAACTTGATCGTCGCATCGCTAACAAGCGTATATACCCTGCTGTCGATGTTGTAGCTTCGAGCACTCGTCGCGAGGACTTGCTGCTCTCACGCGAGGTTATGCAACGCACCTGGGTACTCCGCAAGTATCTCTCGGATATGACACCTGTGGAGGCTATGGAGTTCCTGGATAAGCAGATGACCCTCACACGTACAAACGAAGAATTTTTAGCAACAATGAACCAATAAATTATGAAGAGATTTTTAATTGCAATAATTGCCTTGTGTGCTACCCTTCCATCGTTCGGTTGGGGACAGAAGGGACACGACGTTGTGGCATACATTGCCGAGTGTAACCTCTCACCGGAGGTTTATCAGAAGGTGGTAAAGAAGTTGGATAATCACTCGCTAGTCTATTATGCAAATTGGCTCGACAACGCAAGTTATAGTGACAAATATCGTTATACAAAGACTTGGCATTACGCGAATGTTGATGAGGGTTTCACCTACGACACTATGCCAAAGAACGAAAAAGGCGATGTTGTTACAGCAATAAACGGTATTATTGCAGAGTTAAAAGGAGGCAAACTCAACGCGGAGCAGGAGAGCGCACGATTGAAGATGTTGATTCACCTTGTAGGCGATATTCACTGTCCGATGCACGCAGGTCGTTTAAGCGACAGAGGCGGCAATAATGTTATCGTAAAATTCTTCAACCGCGACATCAAGTTGCACAAACTGTGGGACACAGAGTTGGTCGAGGCGGCTCACAAGTGGGGATATACCGAGTGGGAGCAGCAACTCAATCGCTATTGCACCAATTCACAGAAGCAAAAACTCGCAAAAGGCGAAGCAAAAGATTGGCTGAACGAGAGCCACGCAATCGCAACCGAGATATACAAGGTTTCGCCCGAAAAAGGCAAACTCTCATACGATTACATAACATATTATGCACCCATAATCGAGAAGCAGTTGCTGTCGGGTGGTTTGCGATTGGCAAAGATACTCAACGAATTATACGATTAGAGGCGTTAAAAAAATTAAAAAAATCGAAAATAAATATAACCCAAAATCGGAAGTGATTGAGGAAATTTTGTGCGTTACGCAGTGGCGGAAAACGCAGCATAGTAAGCCTATGTGAGTATTTACGACGCAAGTAAGGTGCAAAATTTACCAATCAGAACGATTTTCAAACAAAGAGGTAGAAACTTATGGCATTACAATGTGGTAT
>JAZRGH010000012.1:0-13016 GCA_045644085.1 Alistipes sp.
CGACTAAACTTGTAATGAACTGCAATCGAAAGGTTGCAGTTTTTATTTGCAATGTCCCACCGAGTGTTGTTTGTTTGCGAAAAAATCTATAAATTTGTGCTCGTAATCGAATAGATTACAGACATATAGAAAGTGTTTTCGCAGTCCCTAACGGAAAATCTGACAGTTTTCAATGACTAAGGGATAACGAACAGCACTCATTTCTTGTATAGTTATGTGTGGCTATGCCCCTCTTGGCATATACCTCATACTATCCAAGTGTGGGGCATTGTATCGTTTGTTTTAGTCAGGGTTTTGTCAGAGCCTTCCGTTAAATAAACGAAGTCATCTCCACACTTTCTTTTTGTCATAACAGCGCAAACATTATAAACTTAATTTTTAATACTTTACTGTTATGAAGAAACTATTCTTTATGGTAGCAACAGTGGCAATGATGTTGTCAGGTTGCGCAAAATTTGAAGAGGCTATTGAGAATATCAACGGTCGTCTTGATGCGATTGAAAACACTCAAATTGCCACGCTTCAAGAGCAGGTTAATGCCATCAACGCAACGCTTCCAGAGTTGGAGAAGACCGACAAGGAGTTGAAAGGCTACATCGAAAATTTGCAGACTACTGCAAACAATCTTCAAAAATCAATCGAACTGATAAGCAAAGAGATTGAGAGTGTTGAGAAGGCGTTAGAGAACAGCATCTCAACTGCAAAATCTGATGTATTGGCACAACTTGCATCTGTGAAGTCGGAGTTGGAGAGAGAGTTAGCACAAATCAACAACACCATTACCTCTTTGCAGAATAAGGACAAGGCATTAGAACAGAAAATAGAGGACTTGGAGGAGTATATAAATGACAATATGATTTCAAAGGATTGGGTAAATGCAACTTTTGTAACGCTCGAAAAGTACAATGAGCTTGCCGCCGATGTTACCGAAATCAAAACACAAATAGAAGCTATAAACAAGAGTATCACAGACCTTGAAACTCGCCTCAACACCAAGATTAAGGAGGATATTGAGGCAGCTGTGTCAACTCTGAACAACGATATTCAGCAGAAGGTTAAGGATATTACCGATGCCTATACCGATGCTATCTCAACAGCAAAAGAGGAGATTGAGGCAGCCTATACACAAGCTATCAAAGATGCCATTTCCGCTTCGGAGAGCAAGATGCAGCAGTGGGTAAACACCCAGCTTGCTGGCTACTATACCATAGCTGAAACCGATGCACTCCTTGCCGCTCTTAAATCGAGTTTGGAGGCGCAATTAGCCGCTCAGAAAACCTACTTGGAGGGACTTATCACCTCTTTGTCGGAAACTACCAATGCTAAAATCTCAGAGAACAAACGACTGATTGACGCATTGCGTGCTGACCTCACCGAGGCACAAGCTGACATCGCCACCAACTCGGAGAAGATTTCTAACAATGCTTCGCAGGTTATTGCCAATGCTAAGGCTATTGCCGAGAACAGCGAGAATATTGAGGCAAACGAGAAACTTATTGCCGACAATAAGGCTCTTATCGAGGAGAACGCATCGCTTATCGACAACAACAAAACCGCAATTTCAACCCTTGGCTCGAATGTAAACAAGAACACTGCAGCTATTGCCGAAAATGCCACCGAGATTGCGCAAAATGCCGACCTTATAGCGCAGAACGCTACCGCTATCACCAACAATGCGGCAGCCATAGCAAACAACGCTACCGAGATTGCAAACCTCAAAGCGCAGCTCGAAACCACCGCTGCCGAGATTACCGAGGCATACAAGGAGGCGATAAAGACCGCCATCAGCACCCTCAACGGTCAACTCACAGAGAAGATTGCTACCGAGGTTGCAACTCTTAACACCCGCATCGACAACGAGGTGGCAACCATCAACACTGCCATCGAGGCATTGACCGCCCGTGTTGCTGCGTTGGAAAAAGAGGTTAAGACCATCAAGCTCACCATTTATAGTATGCAAGCCGATATTGCCGATATGCAGGAGCAAATCGCAGCTCTTATAGAGCGTATTCAGTCGTTGAGCTTTGTTCCAGAGTTCTCGGACTGCAAGGCTACAATGTACTACACCGAGAGCAATGGCACCCTCACCGCAGGTAGTGCAACACTCAAATACGAGGTGCGCCCTGCTGCTGTTGCCGAGGAGTTGGTCGCAGTATGGGAACAGGCTTTGAGCGTTAAGGCGGTCTATGCTCAAACTCGTGCGGCTGTTGGCGAGTTCGTAAACCTCACTGTTGAGAGCGCATCGGCAAAAGATGGCATCTTGACCGTAGTTGCCAAGGGTACGAATCTTGTCGAGGGATTCTTCCGCAATGAGATTTCGGCAAATGTACGCTTGGAGGTGTCGAATGGTTACAACTGCCTCACTTCGGAGTATGTGAATATGGTGCCTTGGACTACCAATACCGTGTATATTCCAGATGCAAATTTCAAGGCTTACCTCTTGGAGAAGTTTGACGGTGATTCTGACAGCGAAATCTCGTTAGCCGAGGCAGAATCCATTACCGAGATTGATATTATGGGACTTATGCCACAGGCAACATCGCTTGCGGGTATAGAGTATTTCACTAATCTTGAAAAGTTGAACTGCTCGTTCAACCGCCTCACTGCGCTCGACCTCTCGAACAACACAAAGCTGACCGAGGTTGTTGCAAATAACAACAAACTCACATCGCTCAATATGAGTGGTTGCCACGCTATTGTGTTGTGTGATGCATCGAACAACAAACTCACCGACTTTGACCTCAGCGCAGCCAAGGGCTTGACATCGTTGAATGTTTCCACCAACCAACTCGGTTCACTCAATGTATCGCAGAATAAGGCTCTGACCTCGCTCAACTGTACAGGCAATAAGATTACTTCGCTCGATGTGACAACTATTCTCGGTCTGACCGAGTTGTACTGCGGCAAGAACGAGTTGCAGACCGTGAACCTAAGTAAGAATACCACTCTTACTACGCTCGATTGCCACAACAACAACCTCACATCGCTCGACTTGACCAAGAACACCGCTCTGACAACGCTCGATTGTAGCAAGAACTCGTTGAAGACTATCTATCTCGGTAGCGATAAGATTACAAACTTCAACTGCTCGAACAACCAATTTGCAGCTCTCAACCTCGGCTTACTTACCAAACTTACCGACCTCGATTGCTCGCACAATGCGCTTGCTCAGCTCGATATTACCAAGTGTGCTGCTCTCGAAACTTTGAACTGCTCGACCAATGCCCTTGCAATGCTCGACATCAGCAACAACGCCCTTCTTGCAACCCTCGACTGCTCGGAGAATCCAAACCTCGTGAAGCTCTGGGTGAAGAATGAGGAGCAGCTCTCGGCTGTCGCTATCACCAAGGATAACACCACCACAACCTATTTCAATAATGGCGGTCTGCATATTCCTGATGCAAACTTGAAGGCATACCTTGTGAACAACTACGATGACAATGGCGATGGCGAAATCTCTATTGTTGAGGCAGACAATATCACTATGGTAAACTGTTCAGGTAAGGGCGTTACCGATTTGACAGGTTTGGAATCTTGTACCAACCTCGCAACCCTCAACTGCTCGAATAACAACATCAAGAAGATTGAGTTGCCAAACCTCACCCAACTCCGCACACTCACTTGTAATGACAACCCAATCGAGCATATCAATCTCGATAACTGCGCAGCGTTAGAGTATCTCAATTTGCAGGGCGTAACAACCAACGCAATCAGCGGTACGGCAATTACGCTTGATAACTACACCCAGGCAACAACTCTCTACCTCACTGCTAAATTCACTCCGTTTACATCGTTTACGGTAAAGAATACTCCTACTCTTACCGACCTTGAATTCTATGGCGAGTTTACTGATGTTACCGTTACAGATAATACCGCACTGACCTCGTTGGTATTCTACTCGCCAGCAGTTAATGCTACCTTGTCGGGCAACAGCGTATTGGAGGGCGTTGATGTGTCTGCATTGGCAAATCTTGAAACACTCGATGTACAGAAGTGTAAGTTGCAGTCGCTCGATGTTACCAAGAACTTGGCATTGACCTCGCTCGTATGTAACAACAACGAACTTACCACCATCGATGTATCGAACAATACCTCGCTTGTGAAGTTCTACTGCAACGACAACAAACTGCCAAAAATCAATGTTGTGGCAAACACCGCCTTGCAGGAGTTTTATATTTCAAACAACCTCCTCTCTGCTCTCAATATCCGTAGCAATACGGCACTGACTTATCTCAATGTAAGCAACAATACGGAGGTTTCGATGGTAGATATACAGTACAATACAGCGTTGGAGAAACTGTATTGTGATGGTCTTTCCATTGGAGATATTGACCTATCTAACAATACAAAGCTCACATACTTTACATTTACAAACAATCCTCAACTTACAAGTATTCGTGTTAGCGACAATTTTACAATGGATAACTGTTTGTTTACATCTGCTGGCAACAATCCAACCCTATCTATCTTCAATGCCGCAGGCAATGTATTCTACTATATTGGTCAATACTCAACTATTTTAGGTAACGGAGGTGTTGTTTTCGAAATTACTAATTGTGGACAAAATGGTAAGATGATATCAGTAGAGGAAACTATTATGAGCAGGTCTTCGGCTGATGGTTGGTGCAATAGCTGCGGCACTGGTTGGTATCTTCCTTCACTTGGCGAATTGACGGCTATTTACAATAATAAAACCACTATTAATGCAACTCTTTCAGTATTAAATTACACAATATTAAATAATGAAATATATTGGTCTTCAGAGTTTTATTGGCGTAATGCTGATGCTACATCCCAAAAGGGATATCATTGGTATTATTTGAATATGGGCAATGGCAGTGCTGCAGCGATATTCACACAATCAAACTCCTTCGTCTCCACACACTACCCATCTGAATCATTTTATATTCGTGCTATTCTTGATTTTTAAAATTTGAATTAACTCGGTTGGTGGTTGAATTTCTCGCCACCAACCTTTTCAAAACTTATTACTAACAATTAAATTTTACAACTATGAAAAATATGAGTTTTAATTGTCGCAACATTCGTGTTTACACGCTTAATGGAGAAGAGAAAACTGATGACATTATAGCATTGTGTGAAGAAATGAAGAAGGGCAAGTATGTTGAATTAGATGATATATTATATCAGTTTGCATATTTGCCAGAGTTCTTGGCATCTGTAAATAATAAATGTAATATAGATTTGGAAACTATTTACAATTTCTACTTATCGGATATACACAAAATCAGAATAGCTAGGTCGCAGACATTGAATTTTATAGATAACTTATAAACAGGGAATATCATAAAATTCTTTGATATAACTGCATACAGAAAACGGCAGTCACTTAATTGCGGCTGCCGATTTTTCTGAATACACCCGAAGGTTGAATACACTAAACAATACCTTGCTTTATCACTTCATTAACAGTGGCGGCAATGCGTTTCGTTGCTTGGCTCTTGCTGTCTCCATACAAGTTTCCACACAATTCAACCGTTCTCCAAAAGAGATTGTCATCTTGCGGCAGGTCGTTCTTGCGTAGGCGAGCAAGGCTTATGGAATTTTTTGCAATACACTCCTCTAAATAGTCGCTCATATCCATTCCTGGCTCTTTCTGCTGTTGAGGGCGGGCGGCGGAACACTCTGCCTCCTTTTCAGAACAAGGGCTGACGGGAGGAGTATTATCACTTTCAATGTTGGAGTTTATATGGATTTCTTTCTCCGCCTCACTCGCTGAAACGAACACCAACCCCTTGAGGTCAAGACCCAGATTTCTTTCATTGTTTTCTTCCTCTTCTTCCAATCGCTCACTCTCGTTCGCTTCGTAAGTTAAAGAACTATTTGAAGAATTAGAAAAAGAAGATTGAAACGCTGTTGAACCTGATGGAGCATCAGCATCAACCTCAACATTTACTTCTTCTTTTACATTTTCATCTACTTCAACATCAGCATTAACATCTACATCAAGGGGTTGTTTCGGGGTTGATTGGGGGTTGTTTTTGCGAGCGTTCTGATTTCCCTTCGGTGCGCCACCTAACTTTCCAAATTCAGCCCCCTTCTTACCATTCTCAACACTCGCCATATACCGCCGCTTGGCACTATCAAGATTAGGTTTCGCCAATGCCATTATTACATTGACCATCGGTCTTTCGCTCTCTTCTTCATTTCCTTCAAGAGCGTAATCTCTTATTTTCATCACGCACTCTCTAAACTCTGCATCGTTGAGGTGCTTCATCGCCTCCAAGAAGGAGTCGTACATAACAAATGACCTTTTCTCATTTTTCTTCGTCATTTCAATTAAAGTTTTTTTTCAATTATTTTTGAACCACGCCGACATCATCGGCGCAGTTAGGGGTATCCCTACTAATATAATAAGGTAATAGGGATACAAAGTCAAGAGATATTTTACAAACTTTCAGGAAAATTTGTATTTATCCACTTAAAAAATAGAATTACCCTTTCGTAATCCTCCAAGAAAGGGTTAGAAATTTCGATGCGAAGTCCTACAAAGATTAAAGAGAACACCGATTTATCGGTGTTTTTTTGTTTTATGGTAATGCCTGCAAGTTTACTTGCGAAGGCATTAGCGTAAAATGAAATAGATGCGAAGTATCGAGCTCTTTATTCTTTGGGCTGTTTCAGGAGGTAGAGGCTCACCGTAGGTAAGTCTCTCCTCCTTTTTTTGTAGCGGGGAGAGACATATATGTTACCCTCCCCCTAAATCCCCCTGACTTTGTCTTCTTCCTTGCGGCTCGGCAAAGTGTGTAAACCCACTCCGTTCTCACTCCGCTGCGTCAGTCCCTGTGAGAGGGGAGTGAGGGGGAGGGGTATTTTATCTCCTTACCATTTAGGACGGATACCGATATATATCTCAAAGTTGATACCCGGCATAGGGTGAGATAATACCGAAATATACTCCTCGTCGAAAAGGTTATTTATTGCTCCTTTGAGAGATAGATCTGCCCATAGGAAAGAGAATTGTTTCTCTAATTCGATGTTATTCATAAAATATGGTGGGAGCTTACCCGTTAGGGATACATCGTTGCTCGACATTGTATATCGCTCGCTATAATGGCACCACTTATATAGAAGCGACCAAGAACGAAACGACAAACGGCCCGTAACCGATGCAGAAAATCGAGGTATATAAGGCAATTGCTTACCTATCGAATTATCGCCTGTCGAGATAGGCTCTCCAACATTCATCGAAGGAGTCCAAGCAGCCGAACCTTTAAGTTCCAAGCGCCAATCCTTTGCCAAACGCACCCACAACGATGCTTGCGACTCGATACCATAGGAGTGAACGCTCTTGACATTACGAGGCGAGAAAAAGCCCTTATTTGTTGGTAACCACAAAATCCAGTCATTAATCCACGACTCAAACCACGATGCCGAAAGTTTTAAGGCATAGAAGTCCTTCTGTCCTATCTCGCTCGAAATACCGGCATCGTAGCTCCAACCTTGCTCACTGCGAAGGTCGGGATTGCCTCCCGGACGGAAGTAGAGGTCATTAAGCGATGGCGCTCGATGATTGCGCGAAGCCGAAGCACGAAACATCACGTTACCCCTCTGCGATACAACGCCCTCTATCGCCACCATTGGTATTGGCAACGACCACGACTCACCGTACATCTCCTCGCGCAGAGTTGCAGCAACGCCCAGTCGCTCAACAGGTTGCCAGCGAGCTGAAACAACAGCCGAGAGCTCGGATCGATGAGCATTATAGCCCACGGCGCCATCTTCCGAGCGTACAAAATTTTCGTGCAGAGTAATATCGCCTGAGAGGAGCAGTTTTGTCTCTTCGAAGGAGTAATTTCCCGCCACCGAGGCGTAAATCGTATTTATGCGACTACGCGAAGCGGTTGTTGCCACTTTATTGTAGCTATAATCGTAGGCGAGCCAACTATACACATATCCGGCCTTTGCTCCCACACGCCAATTTCGACGGATATGGTCATAACCGACAACGCTTCGAAACGAATTTTCGCGCTGATAGTTCTCGTAGTCGGACGACGAGCCATAGTCGGTAGTAAGCAAAGGTAATTCGCGATAAGTATTTGCATACCATGCATTTAACGACAGTCTATCGCCACTTTTTGTCTTATAATAAACCTCCTGCAACAGATGAGTATCTCGAAATGCAGCATTACGATTGCGCTCCACCGGGTGATACTGCGCCACTATATTGTGGGCATCATCATAGATATTCTCTCTTTTATCGTAATTGCGATAGCGATAGTCATTCTTCGAGGCCGAGAAGACAAGGCGTGTCGAAGTATGCCAGCGCCCTTTGCCATAGGTTAAGCGCAAAAAGTCATCAAAGGTCGAAAACGATCCTACACCTTGCACAAAATGTAGGCCGAAACCCTCTTGCAATATCGGTTCGGTTGCGAGTTTTACCGCACCTCCCAGACCACCGCCCGATTCTGTAACCGACGAAGAGCCATGAAGCAGTATCGCCTTATCAACCAAGAAGGAAGGAATCATTGAAAAGTCTGTCATACCGAGCATAGGCGAATTGATACGCAGTCCATTCCACAACACCTGCGTATGGGCTGATGATGTGCCACGAAAAGCTACCGTAGAGAGAGTCGCTCGGCCTGCGCTCCTCACAAAAATCGAGGAGTTGAACGATAGAATATCCGCCATCGAGAGCGAGATATTGTGGTGTAATATAGCCGAGTCAATCTTAGTCTGTTCTACACCTATATCGCGCATTGGTCGGTGTGCAACGACCTCTACATCGGGGATATCCAGGCCATCGCGCAACCAATTGCGTTCCTCTGCTCTAACCAACAGAGAAACAGCAAGTAACACCAATATAAGCACTCCCCTGCGCATCATCTTTTCCAACAGAAATCACCTGCGATAACTCCCGCAGAAAATGTATCCAACAATTCGCCCTCCGCAGAGTAACGATATACAATCGAGCGCTGCTGATAATCTATTGCATCGCCAACATAGACCTCCTCCGTATCGGGTGCCACACCCAAAGAATAATAAAGACATCGTCCCACACCGACGATAGGTTTAATAAACGGCTCGGTAGGCAACTCCTCGGCATCTATCCTCATGCGCCACACTCCCCCATCTATCCAATAGAGTGTATCACCCTTTTCATTTATCTTCAAGCGTGAAGCCGAGCGAGTAGCATCGCCCATAGTATTGAGTCCGAGTTCGAACTGCTTTTCGACCTCCAAATTGTCGGGATTGATACAGTATAGCTTTGCCGACTCATAGCCAATAACATTACCCTCGAAACCGCCATCACTAACAACCCATAATTTGCCGGTTTTATCCGCTATTATAGATTTGGGTTGTACGCCTATGTCCTTATAATCAACGACTTCGTCGGTGCGCGTATCGATTTTCAATATTCGTTTCTGGTACGACCAGCAAGCTACATATAGGTAATCACCCACAATTACCATCTGCTCGGTTGAGCCTATACGGTATGGGGTTGTCATCGGGCAGACAATTTCGCCCGCAATCTCAAAACTCTTTGGGTTGACAATGATTATACGATCACTATCTATCTGCGAGATATAGGCCTTTTCATTGGACGAAAATACCATATAACGAGGTGATTGCAAATCGGTTATACGTCCCACCTCACGGAAGGTCTCGATATCTATGGCAAATACGACATGTGAATTATTCACAACTATCCAACCTATGCCGTTGCGGACGACCATCGACTGAGCCACATCGCCCAAACGCATGGCATTAGCGCGTTGAAAAACCTCATTTTCAAGATGTTTCGTATCCGGCTGATAATACGAGAGAGAAGCTCCGCCATAGGTAAAATTTCCCTCATTGGTGATAAATACACCTTCGCCGAGCATATTAAACTGTTCCTGTGCGCCATATTCCCATCGCATACACGATGGGAGGATAAATGTTAATAGCAGTATTAAGATGCGACCTACCGACATTACTCTACACTGTTATAAGAGATAAAACCGCACACCTCGGTTGATGTTTCACCAATGGTATTATGTATCGCATTTGTCGCAGATTGTACCTTCACAAAGTCAATCTGTGGCAATAGATTAGCCTCGCCCGTAGCATCACGTGCATCAAGAATTCGGAAACGATTTGCTCTGTCTGATGCAAGATCTATCGCACTAAAATTATCGGCATAACCCCACTCAAAAGGCATTAATTGCCACTCCTGCTTATTCTCACTCCACTCTGAATTATCAGGCAACAGCGTTCCCGAAAGCGTATATTCGCGCTCCGCAACCCATGCAGGGAAATAGTCCTGTATATGCGCCGAATTGCGCTCGATTATGCCCTCTTTGCCCTCACTGTCGCGCCAAGATATTTTTGTCGCATCGTCGGTACGAGAATATGTTATCGAGTAATTTTTCAGAGTCGTATCTTTGGTACTCTCCGAGCCTTGCAGCTCAAACCACTCGTCATCTGCCACTCCATTTTTGTTCGCATCCTGCGCAACCCACACAATACCGGGTTCGGACGATGTTTGAAACGAATTGCCATAAATACCGAAGTCGTAGCCACCCTCCGAGTTTACAATCGGAGTTTTGAATTTCACTACCATATAACCGCCAAAACCACCGAGCGAAACGAAATAGCGATTTTCCAAACGTTTCTGCGCATAAGCACACGCATCGGCCATGGTTATAGCAGAATATCCCTCATTCACAAACTGACCGGGTGCAGGGAGATACTCCACCACCTCCACTTCAGTCTCTTCCGGCATGACATCGACGCCCTCACTATCCATCTGTCCGCACCCCGCTACCACAAGCAGGAATGCACCAAGTGCAAACTTAAAAAAGTTGATCATAAAATTTAAGTGTTAGAACTCGATTGCCTGCGAGTTGTTTAACAAAAAAATGTCGAGGTAGGTCTTCTGACTTGTTCCGCAAGGCGCCTTCCCAATCCCATAAAGATCAGTGGCAAAGAGTGCCTTTTTACCCTTACCGATGCGCATAGCACCTTGTAGGGCAGGAACTTACAGCAGCAGGTACTGTTTCGGATTTACACCGAATTCCGTTTTAATCCGTGCGAGCGTCGCTCTACACAGGAACCTCTGACAGTGCAAAGATAGTAAAAATCGAGATGCAAAATACAAAATATACGATTATTTTTCGCCTATAACTCTTTTGATTTATCTATTATTCATATCTTTGTAATATGTCATTGCAATTTACCGATACGGAACGCCACCCATTGAAGCCTTTTTTGCCCGAGAAGGCAAAAATTCTCATGCTCGGTAGTTTTCCACCACAGCGCAAGCGTTGGTCAATGGAGTTCTTCTACCCCAACGCCCAAAACGATATGTGGCGCATTATGGGCTCTATTTTCCACGGCAACAAGCACCATTTCGAGATAGTGTCAGAGCGACGATTCAACCGCGATGCTATTGTTGATTTCTGCCATTCTAAAGGCATCGCTTTGTACGATACTGCGGTAGAGGTCCGCAGGTTAAAGGATAATGCTTCGGACAAATTCTTGGAGATTGTAACGGCAACCGACATCACCGCCCTACTCGACAGAATTCCTGATTGCCAGGCAATTATAACCACCGGACAACGTGCTACGGAGGTAATCTGCGAGTTATCTGGTTGCATAATCCCGGCAATCGGCACCTTTGCCGAAATTAAGATAGGCAATCACTCGTTACGCTTTTGGCGTATGCCGTCATCTTCGCGCGCCTATCCTTTGGCACTCGATAAAAAGGCAGCTTACTACCGCACTATGTTACAACAAGAGAGTCTTTTATAGAAGCCTCTCTTGTCATACCATAAGTTACTATCTATTGTTACTGATTATTCTTCAACCACATCAAACGACGTAGGTCCGGCAAGTGGGTTATCTTGAACTCCTCGAAACGAGCCTCAAAGCCCTTACCATCTGGACACGCCGCCATCATACCAACCATAACAGGTGTATTATCAGCAAGGTGGCAGTTGCGCATCATCGTGTAGTTTTTGTCGTCGAAAGAGTAGAAAATCTCCACAGCATCCAAGCGTCGCACCGCCTTAATCCAGATATGATCAATCGGCTTATCAAGCGTAATAACCGACCAATCGCTCGTGTGATGCGTTACCACGCACGAGATATTGTACTTGCCATCGACAAACTCAATGCCCGCCTTGATGTAGTTCTCTTTATCGGCACGCAACATCAAACCGGCCTGATCGAAACGCACCTTATAGTCGCCCGAAATCTTTACTTTCACCTCAAACTCACCACCGCGCGTCGTATATAGAAACGGAGCATCATCAACGGTAAAACCATAGTGAGAGATGCGCCAATAGTCACTTTGAGGTGTTACCTGCATTGTAAGTTTGTTGTTCTTTATGCTCCACGCCTCCGGCTCGTTGAACCACTGCATACGATCGAGCGTCTGCGCCTGCACAGCAATCGCCGACACTACCATGGCCAAGAAAATAGTAATTCGTTTCATTGTAGGGGTAATTTATAGTTTCGTAGTACGAAGATAGTGATTTTTTTTGTATATTTGTAGTGTCGAGAACGAAATTTCTCGGCAGACATATTTCAAAAAGAGGCGTTATGCTAATCTTGTAAGTCGAGAACCTAGGAAATTCAATGACATTGCACAAGGATTGCATAGCAGTTCTCACGCTTATGGCGTGGGCTGTTATATCATATTCGTGCATTAGGTTTTCCTAGGACCTTCGACTTAGAATGTGGCATACGGCACCACGCTCTCTTTATTTTTAATGGCAACTTGGTGGCGGTTGCGACAAATTAAAACAACTTTTATGAAGAAACAAATTCTAAAATTCGTGATGTGTGGTGCAATTTTATCTCTTGCTACCTCTTGCGCTTCAATCTTTTGCGGAAGCAAAGCGAAAGTAACCTTTGACTGCAATGTAAAAGAGGGCGTAGCACTAACTATTGATGGTATCAAACACTACAATGTCAATTTCCCATTTACTACAAAGGTCAAGCGAGGTTTTGACGATACGATTGTCAAAGCAGAAGCGGAATCTTACCAAACCGAAACAATCGTAATT
>JAZRGH010000013.1:0-2467 GCA_045644085.1 Alistipes sp.
ACTTACGCGAACAATGAGTGTCTGACCATCAGCCGTAAGGAAGTTTATATTTGAGCCCTTTGTTGTGCTGTTCCAAACCTTACCGATTACATCAGTAGAAGGAGTTACGTTGTTAATCTTAACATACTGCGACTCGTAAGATAGGAAATCTGCATAAGCAATCTCGATAGGCTCAACAGCGATAGGCTCGCCTACAACTGTCAATGGCTCGCTATTGCTTGCAGAAACTTGAAGCAATCCGTTGTACGACTGTACCTGAGCACCTGCCAATGAGAGGGTTACAACCTGACCTTTCTTCATATCTTTTGCCTTGTCATGGTTTATAGTCAAACCACCACCAGGAGTTGTAGCGTCGTCCTGAATAGCGAAGAGGTAGTTATTACCCATATTTCCATTAGGCTCACCGACAACAATACCGGTAAGAGTCATTGCAGCGATCTCATCAGTGACATATGCATAGGACGAACCTGGATTCATTGCAGCCAAGAGTGCACGCACCTCAGCAACATTGGTTGCGATGCTTGTGTCACCATTGACATTCTGATAAACTGCTACCGAAGCAGTTGCCTTAGAGACGTAAGGAATACCTTCCAACATCGCCTCTTTGCTTGCCTCAAAGTTGATAGAAAAGTTGCGGGCAGTAGTAGTTGCAGGAATAGTAACGGTTACTACGTCACTTCCTGAGCCTACGGCAGGACTAAAATAGATGTCGCGTTGGTCGCATGCGATTGCCCACGAAGCGTTAGATATTACAGTGAGTTGGAATTCACCACCGTCCAATGTTGTAGTGATTTCTGTCGGCGATACTGTAATCTCTGCCGGATCGGAATTTACCGGTTCATCCGGGCCGAGAGGCTCGTCAACACATCCTGTAAAGCTTATCGACAATGCGATGGCTGCCATAAAAAGAAGAAATTTTTTCATATCTGCTATGTTTTTTTGATTGTTGTTCTATGTATACATCTTCACAAAGATAAAGACAAAATTTAGGAATAGCAAGAAAATCTTTGATTTATCAAAGATATGTTCCAAAATTAACCGGTATATTAACAGAAGAAGCGGCCTAAAAAAGCCGCTTCTTCTGTTAATTTTGAGAGTCTATTTCTGCCACTTCATCGTGAAGTTGCGGAGCCAATTCATTGCAAATCGTGGCAACATACCGCAGATAGGAATAAATGCCTTGCACCACCAATCCGGTACAATACATATTCGCTTGCGCCACAATGAGTTCAATCCACGACGAGCACAGAATGTCGGGGTAGAGAGTGCGTGCAACGACAAACCGATGCCTTGCCACTTCTTGGTTAAACCATAGAGATCCGTTGCGATGCCTGCCGGGCAGACAGCTGTTACCCATACATTCTTGTATCGCATCTCCTTGGCAAATGCCACCGAGAAAGACTTTGTGTATGCTTTCGATGCACTATACAACGCCAAGCCGGGGAATGGCATCCATACCGAGAAAGATGACATATTCAAAATATAACCGCCGCCACGCTCTGCCATATCGTTACCAAATAGCTGACAAAGAACGGTGTAGGTAATGTCGTGAAGTGTTATAGTGCGCTTAACTCGCTCGATAGGGGTGTTCGCCATATCGCAGAATGAGAACATTCCCGCATTGTTAATCAATACATCTACGATATATCCCTCCTCCTTGCACCAATTGAAAAGCTCCTCTGCGGCACCTTCAACAGCCAAGTCCATAGCCTTGACGATGACCTTGACACCGTGCTTCTCCTCGATCTCGTGTGCTGTTGTAACCAAAGTTGCCTCGGTACGGCTTACGATGATAAGATTGTAGCCTAGATCTGCCAATTGCTCGGCATACTGACGACCAATACCTGTCGATGCACCTGTAACAAGTGCCCACTTCGAGCCCTTAACTACCTCTCCTTTACGCATAATTAGTCAATCTTTGCGAGTTCCTTCCAAACCTTCTCAGGAATAGGCTCCTTGCAGTTGTGGCAGCACTGCATATCCTTCGAGTACATACGAGCGATGCAGTAGTCGCGATGATCACAGCCTGAGCGAGTAGAGAGGTCACCCTCCTTCATCTTATTTACGAATGCAGGGTCGTTAATCAAGCAACGCGCCATCTGTACCATCTCGAATCCTGCGTCGAGTACCTTCTCGATACCTTCACGCGAAACGATACCACCAACATATACGAGTGGGCCCTTCAATGCCTCACGGAACTTCTTGGCATTCTCCAAGAAGAAGCACTCCTCGAACTTGTAGTCCTTAATCATCCACTTGCCGAACAAATCGACCACAATCTTCTGCAACCACTCGTTCCAGCCCATATAGTAACTCATGGTCTTTGTCGGGATACGACCACGCATAACAGCCATTGGCGCACGCGAAACAAAGCCCGAAGTCAAAACGATACCGTTTACGTTGAACTTCTCGATCTCCTTTGCAATCTCGATGCTCTCAGGAATCTGGATGCCACTCTTGAAACCGT
>JAZRGH010000014.1:0-29410 GCA_045644085.1 Alistipes sp.
GGGGTCGAGACCCTCATACGCCTCGGGGCGCACCTTAAACTCGACATTCACACCTACACGGGGAATAATATCGCTCTTACCTTCGAAACGAAGGCTTGCCATTTGCGGAAATTTAATTGCAGTGCGGTGCGTAGCATCACCGTGAAGATGGAAGCCGTCTATATTATAGATTCCGTCTGCAAGATATATTTCGCACGTTTCTGAGGTGTTTCCTTCGAACCTATCCAGCACCTGTTGAATGGTGACCTCATCGTGCACACCACTGCAAACCACATCCGCCGCAGCCTTATCTGCCGCCGAGGAGTTAAAAGCCGCAATGTTAATGATAGTCATTAACGAGGTCAACAACTTTATCATAATCCGCTGTTTTAGAACGACATTGGAGCCTTAATAGTTGGATAAGGGTCGTAGCCTTCAAGCTCAAAGTCCTCGTACTTGAAGTCGAAAATCGACTTAACCTCAGGGTTAATCTTCATCTTTGGCAAAGCGCGAGGGGTACGCGAGAGTTGCTCATCAACCTGCTCAAAGTGGTTAAGGTATAGGTGAGTATCGCCCAAAGTATGGACAAACTCGCCGGCCTCCAAGCCACAAACCTGCGCCATCATCATAGTGAGGAGGGCATACGATGCGATATTGAACGGAACACCGAGGAAGGTGTCGGCACTACGCTGATAGAGCATACACGAGAGTTTGCCATCAGCCACATAGAATTGGAACAATGTGTGGCACGGTGGCAGAGCCATCTTCTCGACATCGGCAACATTCCATGCCGAGACGATAATACGTCGCGAGTCGGGGTTGTTCTTAATCAAATCCACAGCCTGCTGAATCTGGTCGATAGCCTCGCCATTCGGGCGTGGCCACGAGCGCCACTGATAGCCATAGACGTGGTTCAAGTCGCCAAACTTATACCCCTCGATTGGCGAGTCGATACCCTCCTGCGCTGCACGAAGGAACTCCTCCATCGCAACAGGAAGAACTCCATTCTTCACGCAGAGTTCGTTATAGTAGCGATAGGCGTCATTATCCCAGATATGCACCCCATTATCAACGAGATACTTGATGTTGGTGTCGCCATTAAGGAACCACAAAAGTTCGTGGATAATACCCTTCAAGAAGACCTTCTTTGTAGTCAGCAATGGGAAACCCTGCGAGAGGTCAAAGCGCATCTGATGTCCAAATACGCTCTTGGTACCTGTACCTGTACGGTCTGTCTTAACGGCTCCTTCGGTCTTAATACGAGTCAGTAGGTCTAGATATTGTTTCATAGTCTAATCTAAGGCTTTTAGCCATTGGCTATTAGCATATTATTTAATTTCAACAAGTTTTATTTCTCCATTATTATCAAGCACGACATAGCTTGGTTGCGTGTGCCAATCGCCCAAGAAGAGGATATGCTCGGAGTTGATAATATCGGCGGCATAGTGGAGATGACCGAAGATAAAGTAGTCAACCATATTCTCCGCGCCATACTGCACCGCATAGTCGATCAGCGGTTGCAAAACCTTTACACTCTGCACTGCGCCATGCGACTTGCGCGACTTACCACTCCACCACTTACCAAAGCGAATAAAGCTGTTCGGGTGAATAAGACACGACGCCACCTTACGCAATCTCGTCGAGCGAAACATCGTATTCATGGCTCGCAAAACGGGTTGTCTGTTAATATTCATATTGTCGCCATGCGCCACAAAGAGAGTCTTACCTGCAAGAGAGAAGGTCTGTGGTTCGGTGTATAGCTCGATACCGCACTCCTCAGTCAGATAGTTGCCTACCCACATATCGTGGTTGCCTGTTAGCATCACCACCCTGACACCTTTGTCGCTCAACTCTGCCAAGCGACCAAGGGTACGCACAAAGCCCTTAGGCACAACCTCCTTATATTCGAACCAGAAGTCGAAGATGTCGCCCACCAAAAATAGCGACTCGGCATCTTTTTCAATCTTTGTCAGAAAGTCGAGAAAGGCTCGCTCTACACGACGTTGCTCCGCCGCATCGCCCGAACCGAGATGTATATCCGATACGAAATAGTGCATACTCCTATCTATTTAAGTATTTTAGCAAGCTTGCGCTCCAATGCGCTACTATACAAGTCCTTGCCTATGATGTTGCCTTTGCGGTCAATAAGGAAGTTCGACGGCAACTTTCTGATGTTGTAAGCACGCAACATAGGCGACACCTCACCCTTGAAGTCGCATACGGATATCCAAGGCAGACGTTGCTCCTGCACTGCTGTAACCCACGTAGCCTTCGAAGTATCGGCAGATACCTGATAGACACGGAAGCCCATCTCCTCATACTCATCGTATATTTCCTTCAACTCGGCATTGAAGGCATTGCTGTTACCCGCCTCTGCCGACCAGAAATCGACCAAAATAACATTACCCTCCAACGACGATAATGCAACCTCATTGCCATACATATCCACACCTTTCAAATCGGGATATGTTCGTGTTTCGATGGAGTTCATCAACGAAATTCGCGCCTCCATACGAGCAATATCGTTACTGAGAGTGAGAAGGAATGGCGATGTCGGATAACTCTCCGTTACGGCATCAGCCACAGTACGATAGTATATCAAATCGCTATCGGCACTCGACAGATACTGCTCGCCGGGCAATCGCTGATAGAGCGCATAGACCGATGCCAAACGCCCCTTATTCTCGATTATAAACGATATCTGATGACGCTTTATGTCGTGATAGATAGCGTTGTAACGCTGCGCCAACTGCTGACGAGTTAACTCATCTGCCGAATGATAGTTATGTACCGTTCTGTTGAGTTCGAGCTGTCCCTCGACGAACTCCTTGTTGAACTTACGCAACAACTCCGACTCTTGCGAGCCACTCACCGTATAGTTCAAAAGTGCGTTTCCCATAGCATTCAACACAATATTCTCGCCACGCGAAACAAGCAACGGAATACGGTCATTGCTATAAATAACATTATAGAGCGAAGGTGTTGTTGCCACATTCTCAATTTTGAAGTAATAGCTGCCATTATTATCGAGCGCCACCGAATCGACAATATGTTGTCCCGTAGCAGATAGCTCTTCGAGATAGACCATCTTCGGGTTCAAACCGACAAATCGGCCAGATATCTCCACATCATTGCCACAACAACCTATTGCAGTAGCCACTGCAACCATCGCAACCAATATGTTAAGCCAAATTTTCTTCATAGTCCTAATAGACAAGTTTGAGTTAAACTTTTTTTACGCAACATATAAACGAGTTGCTACTTCTGCGTATTGTGTCGTTGCTGTCCATTTTTGCGACCACTCTTTTGCGGTTGGCGTGTGGTGCGCTGCTGATGCTTTCCGTTCTTTTGGTGCGAAACGGTCGATTTCTGTCCCATCTCGACCTTTTTGAGGCTCTCTTCATCGAGGTTTATACCACCTTCGGACAGAACACGTATATCATTTGCTATCATCTCGGCTGTTGGGTGTTCCTGATTATACTCCATGCTCTTGCCGTAGAGATAGCGTACAACATCTCCCATTTCCGACTCAACAACTTGGGGTTGCTCGTACTTCAATCTATTTATCACACGCGCTATATTTTTGCCATAGTGTTTGTGCGAAATATCACTCTGCGGATACTCCAACTTCTCCGGCTTAATCTCCAAATCCTCGCGTGTAGGCATCGAATATGGGCTGTCCACATCAAGACGGAAATCCGACATAATGAAGAGGTGATCCCACAACTTGTGGGTAAACTCCGCCGTATCGCGCAACAACGGATTGAGATTACCCATAACGGCAATCACCGCCTTTGCCTGGCGGGTACGCTCGTCACGATCCTCTATTTCGAACAACGAGTCTATCATCTCCTGGATATGACGGCCATACTCAGGTATCATCAAACGACGACGTAAATAGTTGTAATTCTTATTCATAAATCGAAAACGGAAAGCGGAAAACAGAAAATAAGATTTCAGAAAACCGCATTCTCTAAAAATTAAAATTCTTACGATACAAAGCGACAAAATCGCACTCTAAAAGGTCGTGGCGAATACAATATTCAGGCCTTCGCACACCGATACTCATTCGCACTCCGACATTATGCAATATCCAGCAAAAGAGATACCTTTGATGATGCAAAAATAATATTTTTTTAGAGAATAGCAAAATGGCAAAAGTTTTAATTTTGGAACAATCAAAAAGCATGCGCAACAATCTGCGCGAGAGATTGGAGTTCGAAGGATTTTCCACCGAAGGTGCCGAGACAGTTGCACTTGCCCGCAAAATGTGCGAAAATATACCTTTCGACATTATTCTTGCCGACAATGCGGAGGGCCTTTCCGATACGAATTTACCATTTATAATTCTATCGCGCAACAACGATATCGACTCCGCTGTCGCAGCAGTTCGCCATGGAGCAGTCGATTTTCTTACCAAGCCGATAGATATGAATCGCCTATTGAAATCGATTCGTAAAGCTATTGCTCCACCCATCGAGACCTCCGCCACAAACACACCTCGACCAAAGCCGACGCGCCCAAAGAATAGTGCCGAATGCCACACCATGGAGCCTATCGTGGGAGAGTCGGAAGCAATTGTGCGTGTTCGCGAGCTTATCGAGAAGGTAGCACAGAGCGAAGCTCGTGTTTTGATTACGGGCGAGAATGGTACGGGTAAGGAGTTGGTAGCAAAGTGGTTGCACTGCAAGAGCCGTCGTGCCGAAGCACCTTTCGTCGAAGTTAATTGTGCCGCCATACCGTCAGAACTCATTGAGAGTGAGCTATTTGGCCACGAGCGCGGAGCCTTCACATCGGCCATAAAACAGCGCAAAGGAAAGTTCGAGCAGGCCGACGGAGGAACTCTCTTCATGGACGAAATTGGCGACATGTCGCTTTCGGCTCAGGCGAAGGTACTCAGAGCCTTGCAGGAGCGCAAGATTTCGAGGGTTGGAAGTGATCGCGATATAGAGGTTGATGTACGTGTTATTGCAGCCACGAACAAGACTCTCGAAAAGGAGATTCGCGATGGCAATTTCCGCGAAGATTTATATCATCGCATTGGTGTAATTTTGATAAAAGTACCGCCTTTACGCGAGCGAAAAGGGGATGTGGCGATACTCGTAAAATATTTTTTGGATAGTATTTGCCGAGAGTACGATATCCCGACAAAAGATATTGATACAGAAGCTGTTGCAATGCTATCGGAGAAGCGTTGGAGTGGTAACATACGAGAACTGCGCAACGTCATCGAACGCCTTGTCGTATTGAGTGGCACAACCATCACCAAAGAGGATATCGAGAGATATTGTTAGAGAGCCTCGGCGGCAGATAATTTAGGGAGTTTAACGGGTTTAGAGAGTTCAGTTATTTCGCGCTCTCGAACTCACTAATCTCCCTAAATTCTTTCATTCCTCCATCTTCTATCACCATCTCCGATAAGAATAAAATTAAAAAATTTTTAATTTTTAATTCTTAATTTTTAATTTGTTTTTTGTATTTTTGCGCCCGTATAGTACAAAACGGTACAAAAAAACAATGAAGGCGATTTCAACAGTTAAGGCATTACGCGAAGAGCTCGCTGCATGTCAAGGTAAAAAAATAGGATTTGTTCCCACCATGGGAGCATTGCACGAAGGACACATATCGCTTGTTATGCGCGCCCGCCAGGAGTGCGATGTCGTAGTAGCAAGTGTCTTTGTAAATCCGACACAATTCAATGACAAAAACGATTTAAAGAACTACCCTCGTACTCCTGAGGCTGATGCCGCAATGTTGGCAGAAGCGGGCGTAGATTTGGTACTCTTTCCTTCGGTAGAGGAGATTTATCCCGAACCCGACACCCGTCAATTCGACTTTGGTCTTATCGACAAGGTTATGGAGGGCGCAACCCGCCCCGGCCACTTCAACGGTGTAGCGCAGGTGGTTTCACGACTTTTCGATATTGTCGAGCCGACATGCGCCTATTTCGGCGAGAAGGATTTCCAGCAGATTGCCGTAATTCGCGCTATGGTGGCACAACTCGGTTTGAAGGTTGAGATTATCGATTGCCCTATCATTCGTGACTTCGACGGATTGGCTCGCTCGTCGCGCAACCTTCTGCTTACACCCGAGCATCGTGCCGCAGCACCTCACATCTACGAGGTATTGAGCGCAGCGCAAACAAAGGTTTCGGAATTATCACCCGCAGAACTCACTGCTTGGGTTACCGCCGAGGTAGAGAAGAACGAGCTTTTAAAAGTAATATATTTCGCAGCAGTTGATGCGTTCACTATGCAGACCATAGAGGCTTGGAGCGACTCGGAGCGTGTGCAGGGTTGTATCGCAGTACAGGCTGGCGAGATTAGATTGATTGATAACATAAAACTTAAATAAGACGATGACAATCGAAGTATTGAAATCAAAGATTCACCGAGTACACATCACAGAGGCTAATGTCGATTATGTCGGCAGCATAACCATCGACTCGGAGTTATTGAAGGCTGCGAATATTATTCGTGGCGAAAAGGTGCAGGTGGTAAATGTCACCAATGGCGAGCGACTCGAAACATACGCTATTCCGGGTGAGGCAGGTAGCGGTGTTATCTGCTTGAATGGTGCTGCGGCACACAAGGCGAGCGTTGGCGATATCGTAATCATCATCTCCTACGCGGCGATGGATTTCGAGGAGGCAAAGAGTTTCGAGCCGAATGTAATATTCCCCGATACTGCAACCAACCGACTTGTAAAGTAAGATGGATATATTGCTATCGATACTCGCCATTATATTTGGCGTTGTTGGTTGTATAGGTTGTATCGTACCCGTATTGCCGGGCGTTGCATTGGCCTATATCGGATACTTATGCCTATACTTTTGCTCGTATGCCGAGATTTCGGTGGCATGGCTTATAGTCTTCGGAGTGCTGACACTTATTGTTTCGGTTCTCGACTATATTCTGCCTTCGTATATGACCAAAAAGTTCGGAGGCTCTAAGGCAGGAGAGCGAGGTGCTATGGCGGGCATGTTGGGAGGACTTCTTTTGGGTCCTTTTGGAATTATCGTAGGTCCGTTTATCGGAGCCGTAGTTGCCGAACTGATATACGACGGTAGCGATAAGAATCGTGCTTTCAAGAGCGGTTTAGGTTCGTTCCTATCGTTCTTTGTAGGCACAGGAATAAAACTAGCCTTGTCCTTGTGGCTCACAATAGAGGTTTTTATTGATGTTTTCAAACACATTTTTTAGTTATGAAGAGATTTAGTTGGTTAATGGTTTTGGTAGTGGCGATGCTTGCAGTATCGTGTGGCTACCGCTATGAATCGGTTGATGGCGATGCAACTGCAACACGCATCTACACCCTCCGCAACGGCTTGAAAGTATATATGTCGGTAAACAAGGAGCAACCTCGTCTGCAAACCATGATTGCAGTGCGTGTAGGCTCAAAGAACGACCCTGCCGAGACTACTGGTTTGGCACACTACTTCGAGCACCTTATGTTCAAGGGTACCGACAAGTTCGGCACTCAGAACTACGAAGCAGAGAAGCCATTGCTCGACGAGATTGAACGCTTGTTCGAGGTATATCGCACAACCACCGACGAGGCAGAGCGCAAGAAGATATATGCGCAGATTGACAGCGTATCGCAGGAGGCGTCGAAGTACGCTATTCCTAACGAATACGACAAGTTGATGCAGGCAATCGGTGCCGACGGCACAAACGCCTGGACATCGTATGACGAGACAAACTACGTGGAGGATATTCCGTCTAACCAGATTGAGAATTGGGCAAAGGTTCAGTCGGAACGTTTCGCAAATGCGGTAATTCGTGGTTTCCACACCGAGCTTGAAACCGTATACGAGGAGTACAATATGGGCCTCACCCGTGACGGAAGCAAGATGTTTGACAAGGTTGTAGAGAGTATCTTCCCTGACCACCCATATGGTACACAAACCACAATCGGTAAGCAGGAACACTTGAAGAATCCGTCAATCACAAACATTAAGAACTACTACAAGACCTACTATGTGCCAAACAATATGGCGATATGTATGGCGGGAGATTTCGACCCCGAGGAGGCGATTGTAATCATCGACAAATACTTCGGTTCGCTTGTTCCAAACAAGAATCTGCCAAAGGTCAAAGAGTATCAGCCTGCACGCCTCACCGAGATCAAGGAGTCGGAGGTCTACGGCTTAGAGAGCGAAAGCGTGGCTATCGCTTGGCCTGTGGGTGGTGCTCGCAGCGAGGGTGCCTTGATTGGCGAAATTTTGAGTCCTGTACTCTCGAATGGCAGTTGCGGAGTTATCGATACAAACCTCTTGCAGTCGCAGAAAGTACTCGATGCAGGTGGCTATGTAGAATACTTGGCAGATGCGGGTATTGCAATGATTATAGGCGAGCCAAAGCAGGGACAGACCCTCGAAGAGGTGCGCGATTTGCTCTTGGCCGAGATTGAGAAGGTGCGCAATGGTGAGTTCGATGAGGCGTTGCTCAAATCGATTATCGCAAACTATCGTCGTGGCGAGATGTCGCAGTTGGAGAGCAACTTTGCCCGCGCATACAAGATGGAGGCTGCATTCATCAATGGCTTGGAGTGGGCTGATGTAGCAACAGAGCTTGACCGCGCAGCTAAAATCACCAAGGAGGATTTGGTTGCTTGGGCAAAGGAGAATCTTCCGCTCGATGGCTATGCAGTAGTCTATAAGCGTCAGGGCGAGGATAAGTCGCAGAAGAAGATCGAGAAGCCGACAATCACCCCTATCTCGTCAAACCGCGACGCACAAAGCGACTACCTCGTGGCTATACAACAGAGCGAGGTGGCACCTATCGCTCCCGTATTCGTCGATTATGAGCGCGACTTAGGCCGTTCTATGCTCGATAGCGGAGTGGAGGTACTCTATAAGCGCAACACGACAAACGAGCTATTTTCGCTCATCTACCTCTACGACTTTGGTACCTCAACCATTAAGTCGCTCTCTTTGGCAGCAGACTACATGGAGTTCTTGGGTACTGCCGAGAAGTCGGCAGAGGAGATACAACGAGAGTTGTACGACCTCGCTTGTTCGTTCAATATTACGGTAACTGCCGACAAAACTTATGTTACAATCAGCGGTCTTTCCGAGAATATGGAGAAGGCGATGAAGATTGTCGAAGACTATATTACCAACGTAGAGGGCGACAATGATATTCTCCGCGAGGTAAAGAGCGACTTCGTACAGCAACGCATCAACGCCAAGGCATCACAGCAGGATAATTTCCGCGCATTGCAGACCTATTGTCTTTACGGTCCGCAGTATATCCGCCAGCAGACCATGTCGAGCAAGGAGTTGCAGAAGATATCATCGAAGGAGTTACTCGCAAACATAAAGCAGCTGCCTAAGATTAAGCATCGTGTAATGTACTACGGTCCGCTCTACCTCAACGACTTTGTAGGTTCGCTCTACATTGCTCATCAGACAGGAGACGACCTCCTCGACTTAAAGTCGGAGCCGGTGGCATCAAAGGCAGTAACAAAGCCGAATGTACTCTTTGCGCAGTACGATGCAAAGCAGGTTTATTATATGCAGTACTCGTGTCGCACCAAGGATAAGTTCGACGTGAAGAACTCGCCTGTGGCAAACCTCTACAACAACTACTTCTCGGGTGGTATGAACTCTATCGTATTCCAGGAGATGCGTGAGGCTCGCGGCTTGGCATACTCGGCCTACACCTATCTTTCCAAAGGCCGTGTACCGCAACACCCATACTACTTCTACGCCTTTATCGCAACACAGAACGACAAGGTACAGCAGGCAGTAGAGGCATTCGACGAAATTATTGAGGATATGCCTCGCTCAGAGAAGGCTTTCGAGTTGGCAAAGAGTGGTATCCTGGCAAACTTGGAGAGCCAGCGCACTACTAAGATGAATATTTTGTGGGGCTTCCTCGAATATGAGAAGTTCGGCTTGAAGGAGGATATCAACAAGAGCGTTTACGAGGGTGTGAAGAACTTGACTCTCGACGATGTTGTAGCCTTCCAGCAGAGCTTCATCAAGGGTCGCCCTTATACATATTGTATATTGGGAGATAAAAACGACCTCGACTTGAACTATCTCCGCTCGTTGGGCAAAATCAAGTTCTTGTCGCAAGAGGAGATTTTTGGATACTAACAGACAACAACACTTAAATAAATATAGGTATTATGAAAAAAAGCATTTTTTTAACAATGGGAATTATTGCAATGGCACTTACTTCGTGTAAGGAGAAGGCAACAGAGCAACCTTGGGTTGTGGATCGCTTCGACGATGTGAAGATTATCCGCTACGAGGTGCCTGAATTTGAGAATCAGTCTTTGAACGACAAGATTTTGATCTACTACTTGGCAGAGGCGGCAAAGTGTGGTCGTGATATCATGTTCGACCAGAACTTTAAGTACAACCTCACTATCCGTCGCGCTTTGGAGAAGGTTTACACCTCATACGACGGAAACAAGGAGTGTCCACAGTTTGTTGCTATGGAGAAGTATTTGAAGAAGATGTGGTTGGCTAACGGTATCCACCACCACTACTCAAACGACAAGTTCCAGCCAGAGTTCTCTCGTGAGTGGTTCGAGAAGCAGTTGACAGCTTACAACGTTGAGTTCCCTGTCGAAAAGGAGGTTATCTTGGAGACAATCTTCAACCCTGCACTCTATGCTACACGCCTCAATCAGGCAAAGGGCGAGGATTGCATCGCTACATCGGCAGGTAACTACTACGAGGGCTTGACACAGAAGGAGGTAGAGCGCTTCTACAATAAGATGATTGCAAAAGCAGGTAACGATCCATGCCCAATCTCTTACGGTTTGAACTCGAAACTCGTTAAGAAGAACGGCAAGATCTACGAGCAGACCTATAAGGTAGGTGGTATGTACTCGGAGGCTTTGGAGCAGGTAGTTTATTGGTTGGAGAAGGCTCAGGAGGTTGCTGAGGAGCCACTCAAAACCACTATCGGCCTTTTGATTAAGTACTACAAGTCGGGCGACTTGCGCGACTTCGACGCTTTCAACGTATCGTGGGTTAAAGATACCACTTCGAATGTCGATTTCGTAAATGGTTTCACCGAGGTTTATGGTGATCCACTCGGATATAAGGCTTCGTGGGAGTCGGTTGTAAACTTCCGCGACAAGAAGGCTTGCGAGCGCACCCAGATTATCTCGGACAACGCACAGTGGTTTGAGGATCACTCGCCAATCAACCCTGCATATCGCAAGAAGGAGGTTAAGGGCGTATCGGCAAAGGTTATCACCGTTGCAATGCTCGGTGGCGACTGCTACCCTACAACCCCTATCGGCATCAACCTTCCAAATGCTGATTGGATTCGTAAGGATCATGGTTCGAAGTCGGTAACTATCGACAACATCACCTACGCATACAAGAAGGCTGCTCAGGGCGGAGGTTTCTCGGAGGAGTTCGTTCTCCGCGAGGAGGATCGTGAGCGCATGAAGGAGCACGGCAAACTTTCGGACGATCTCCACACCGACCTTCACGAGTGTCTTGGTCACGGTTCGGGACAGTTGGCTCCGGGCACAACAGGTACCGAGTTGGGTGTTTACTCTTCGCCACTCGAAGAGACACGTGCCGACCTCTTCGCTCTCTACTACTTGGGTGATGAGAAGATGATCGAGATTGGTTTGATTCCTTCGCTCGATGTTGCAAAGGCTCAGTACTCGTCGTATGTTATGAACGGTATGATGACTCAGTTCTCACGCATCGAGTTGGGTAAGGACGTTGAGCAGGCTCACATGCGTAACCGCAAGCTCATCTCGGAGTGGGCATACGAGCTCGGTAAGGCAGACAACGTTATCGAGTGGGTTGTTAAGGACGGCAAGCGCTACCCCGTTGTGAACGACTTCGACAAGTTGCGCACCATCTTCGGCGAGCAGTTACGCGAGATTCAGCGTATCAAGTCGGAGGGCGACTTCGAGGCTGGTAAGGCATTGATCGAGAAGTATGCTGTTAAGATTGACTACGATCTCCACAAGGAGGTTCGCGAGCGTTACTACGCTCTCAATATCGAGCCTTACGGTGGCTTCGTCAATCCTGAGTATGAGTTGGTTAAGGAGGGTGACAACATCGTTGATGTAAAGGTTTCGTACCCTGCAAACTTTGTTGAGCAGAACCTCCACTATTCTAAGGACTACTCTTTCTTGCCAAGTATTAACTAATGCTTGGTAAGAAAGAATAAATATCCCCCCCCCTAAATCCACATTTGCAAAAGGGGGACTTGGTCGCAAAATAGATTTTGCTCCGAGTGGGCAAAAGAAGACTATTTGATATTTGACAATTATAATGACGGTAGCACCAGCTACTGTCATTTTTTGTTATAAATCGAAAATATTCGATTTATTTTTAGTACTTTTGTAGAGATAAAACCTGAAATCTCTATGAGATATATACTACTTGCGTTTGCTATTCTTATTTCGCAATGCGTTTGTGCAAAAGATACCACAAATGTCAAAAAGGTAAAAAGAGTTAAAGAGGTAGATACTACAAAGGTTGTTGTAGCCCCAGCACTACTCTTTACCGAAATTATTCCGCAGCCTCTCTCGCTTGTTAAGGGCGAAGGTCGCTTTACTATTGATGACCGCACCGCCATCATCTGCGACAAAGAACTCGCAAAGGCTGCCGACTACCTACGCCTCTACCTTCCCACCGAGCGCACCAAGGGTAAGAGCGATAATTCTATTCGCCTTCTACTCGACAAAAAACTCGGCAAGGAGGAGTACCGTCTATCTGTCGGAAAAAAGGGCATAGAGATTCGTGGTGGCGACTACGGAGGTGTTTTCAACGGCATTCAGTCGTTGTTGCAACTATTGCCACATGAGATTTACAGCAAGAGTGCAATGCTTCCGATGGAGATTTCGTATATCGAAGTTAAAGATGCTCCGCAATATCATTATCGAGGTTTCCTACTCGATGTAGCACGTACGTTCCAGCCCGTACACGAAGTAAAACGAGTATTGGACTATATGGCGTTCTGCAAGTTGAACAAACTTCATTTTCACCTTGTGGACAACCCTGCATGGCGCATCGAGATAAAGAAGTATCCCCATCTTGCCGAGCAGGGAGGCTTCCGAGGCGGTGATGCGAAACTACACCCTATCTACCACCGCTTCAACCAAAAATATGGAGGTTACTACACCCAAGAGGAGTTGCGCGACATTGTAGCCTATGCTGCCGAGCGAAACATCGAAGTTATACCGGAGATTGATATGCCGGGCCACAGCAAGGCTCTCGGCTCCGTACATCCGGATATTCGCTGTAACTACACACCTGACCTATCGGCCTACAACGGCATAGATATACGAAATGTATGGTGCGTGGCAAAAGAGAGCAACTATGCGCTGATTGAAGATATCGTGAAAGAGTTGGTCGATATATTTCCGTCGGAGTATATCCATATCGGTGGCGATGAGGTTAAATTTTCGTGGTGGCAGCCATGCCCCGACTGCCAACGAGTGATGAGAGAGAAGGGATTAGAGAATGGGGCACAACTCGAACAACACTTTATCAACCGCGTAAGCGATATCCTTGCAAAATACAATCGCAAGGCTGTGGTATGGGACGAAGCGGTAGATGGCGGGCTTTTGCCTACAACAACGATGGTTACCGGTTGGCGAGGTGTCAAGCAGTGTCTGAATACCACTGCCAAAGGCTATCCTACGATTATCATGCCGTCGAGCGTATTCTATCTCGATAAGCGCCAATCTACACATGAGCGCGGTCATCGCTCGAAGAGTGGCGTATCGCTGCAAACCATCTGCGAGTTCTCATTCGAGAACGCAGGTTTTACGACAGAACAACGCAACAATATAGCCGGTATCGAGGGAGCATTTTGGAGCGAAATATATCTTGAAAACATCAACCCGAAAGGTCATTTCTCGGACTATTTGGAGTACATGATTTTTCCGCGATTATTCGCAGTATCGGAGGTAGCTTGGAGCAAAGAGCGCCGCTCTCACGATGATATGCTCGCTTTGCTAAAATCGAACTTCTACCACAAGCTACATCGTATGAGTGCAACATTCCGTCTATCATCGCCTACGATAAAGATTGAGAATGGAAAGATTTTCGCCTCAACAGACGATGGTTCGAAGCTATACTACAAGGATATACGCATCAATAAGGCGCAGGAGTACAAAGCACCTTTAAATGCCGATATGGCACCTTACGTAACCTTCCACAGCCGACTGATGACGGGTTACAGCAACGAGGTTGGCGCTCCTGCATACTACGAATCGCTTAAACCTAAGTGCACACTAACCTCCTCCATGCCGTTCCGCGGAACGCGCTCGGCAGAGGCTTGCGCGGCCTACACAAGCCACGCCAACACTACTCGTTGCGCCAAGCAGGGCGATTGGATAGAGTTCCGTTTCGAGGAGCCATTGAAGTGCTCATATATCCGATTGAGAACAGGCTATGAGCATCTTAATCGTTGCCTTATCTATAAAGGGCATGTCGAGGTTTGCTACGATGGTGAGAAGTTTGTGCGTGCAGGCAATTTAAGTAACGGTATGTTCGTTCTTCGTCCGAAGAAGAAGCCTATCCTTGCTCTTCGCGTAGTGGCAGACGGCATCAGCGATGCGGAGGATAAAGTTATTATTCAGCCATTGGTCATAAAATAGAACTCTTTTTACTATATTTGCAATAAATTTCAATATTATGGATAAAAAATTAGAGGCTACGGCACGACTTATTGAGGTGATGAATCGCCTGCGTGTCGAATGCCCGTGGGATAGAGAGCAGACTATTCATTCGCTGCGAAACAACACCATCGAAGAGACCTTCGAGTTGGTTGATGCCATTACTGCTGACGACATGGAGGGCATCAAGGAGGAGTTGGGCGATCTGTTCCTTCATATCGTCTTCTACTCGAAGATTGGCGAGGAGCAGGGCAAATTCGATTTGGCCGATGTGGCAAACGGTGTATGCGACAAACTCATATATCGTCATCCTCACGTCTATGGCGATGTTTTGGCCGAGTCGCCCGAGGAGGTAAAGCAGAATTGGGAGGCATTGAAACTCCGCAAAAAGGCTCGCAAAAGCGGTGTTTTGGGCGGTGTTCCTCGCTCGTTGCCTGCAATGGTCAAGGCGTTCCGCATAAGCGAGAAGGCGGCAGCCGTAGGCTTCGATTGGAACTCTGTCGACGAGGTATGGGACAAGGTAAATGAGGAACTGCACGAGGTTGAGGCTGAGATGCAGAGTGGCAACAAGGAGAAGTTGGAGGCCGAATTTGGCGACCTCTTCTTCGCCCTTATCAACGCTTGTCGTAAGAGCGGTATCGACCCCGAAAATGCATTGGAGCTCACAAACAAGAAGTTTATCGAGCGTTTCAATCACCTCGAAAAGCGAGTTGCCGAGCAGGGCAAGATGGTAAGCGAGACTCCGCTCGAGGAGCTGGAGTCGTATTGGCAAGAGGCAAAGAAATAGTTAGTAGCGAGTAACTAGTAGTGAGTAGCGAGTAGTTGAAAAAAAATAATTTTTAATTCTTAATTTTTAATTTAGCTAATGGCTAATAGCCAACGGCTAATAGCAAAAAATATGGCATACATAAAATCTGTTAGAAATCACACCCCAGAGGTTGGAGAGGGAACATTTGTGGCTGAGACCGCAGTATTGATTGGCGATGTTACCGTTGGTAAAGATTCGTCGTTGTGGTACAATGTTGTGTTACGTGGCGATGTGAATAAAATCACCATAGGAGATCGCACCAACATTCAAGACGGCACGGTTATCCACACCCTTTACGACAAATCGCCAAAGCCGTCGCAAACCCACATTGGCAACGATGTATCGGTGGGACACAACGCTACGATTCATGGAGCAATTATCGAAGATAACTGCCTTATCGGTATGGGCGCAACAATTCTCGACAACGCCATAGTGGCATCGGGCTGCATAATCGCGGCAAATGCATTAGTATTGTCGAACTCAAAGTTGGAGCCTAACTCCGTATATGCAGGTGTTCCTGCTAAAAAGGTCAAGGAGGTTACACCTGAACAACGCGAGCAAATTATTCAACGCATCGCCAACGATTACCGCTTATATGCTTCGTGGTACGAAGAGGATAAATAGTAGCAAAGTATTATGATCTCGTTAATCCGAAGGGTAAAAAGTCGCTTTTGGGGCTACGCCATCATGGCATTGGGCATAAGCCTTGTCTGCAACTTCTCGTATTTGTTGCTGCTTGTTTCGAGCCAAACCGATTCGGGAAATCGTCGTATCAACCGCCATCGAAACAGAGATGCCGTATCGGTAGTTGTTGAGGGTGTATTATCAGTAAATGGTGATGGCTACGGCTACATTATCGGCGAAGCGGGCGATAGCGTCTATATTGACCACAGAAAGCTGCATTGGCTCGACCTAAGCGAAGGCGATAAGTTGGTGATCGAAGCAGCAGAGCGCACCAATTTCGAGGCAAAGCACCTCTACATGCGTCGTGTCATCGAGCGCAACGGAGAAAAATTCGACTATGGAGCACTATATCGTGGCTCGGAGCAGTGGAATATCCTTCTCTATCAGTTCCTATTCTACTATGTGCTATCGTTAATCATGCTTATAGTGATGAACTCCAAGGGACGCGACATCTCTTGGCAAAAGTTTATGCTCCGCTCGGCAATTTGCATACTTATAGGTACTGCCACATACTTTATTTCGCCCGTACCAATGATGCATTCGGGCGAGGTTATACCCGTTTATCAGAGTCGCCAATTGGTGGAGTTTGCAGCAGTTCTAAAATCGTGCTTTATGCTGGCGGTAGTAATACTCTATTCACGTATCCATACTCTCATCTATCGTGAGCAGCAGATTTCGCTCGAAAACGAAATGCTTCGCAACGAGAATCTCACTACGAAGTATAATATGCTGGCAAGCCAGATAAACCCACACTTCCTTTTCAACTCGTTGTCGTCGCTATCGATGCTTGTCCGAGAAAAAGATGAGGAGCGAGCGTTAAACTATATCGACCAACTCTCTTATACATTCCGTTATCTGTCGCAAAATGGAGCGAACTCCAATTTTGTAGCACTACACGATGAGATCCAGTTTGCCGAAGCATATTGCTATCTCTTCAAGATTCGTTATGCCGACAAAATTGCTTTCGATTTCAATATCGAAGAGCAGTATCTCGACTATAAGTTACCATCGATATCGCTGCAACCACTCATCGGTAACACCGTGAAGCACAACACCATAAGCAGCAAGCAGTTGTTCAAGGTTAGAATCTTCACCGAAGATGGTTATTTGGTCGTAGCCAACCAAAAGCGACCAATGCTCGAACCAAATCCGGGTACGGGAATCGGACTGTCCAACCTCAATACCCGCTACCAACTTTTGCTCAATCGCGAGATTGAAATTATCGACAGCGAGAAGGAGTTTGTTGTACGACTACCTCTCGAAACACCAAATAAGTAGAGCCTATGCGAGTAGTTATTATTGAAGACGAAACTGCGGCTGCGCAGAATTTGACCGCCATATTGCGCAAAGTATGCCCGAATGTGGAGATTGTAGGAACAATCGATACAGTCGTCGATAGTGTAGAGTTTTTCAACTCTGCGCCGTCGCTCGACCTTGTGTTTATGGATATCCACCTGGCCGATGGAGCATCATTCCGCATCTTCGACAATGCGGAAGTCGTAACACCAATAATCTTTACTACCGCCTACGACCAATATGCTATCGAGGCATTCAAGGTAAACAGCATTGATTATCTGCTTAAACCGATAAATGAGGAGGGAATAAAACGCGCTATCGAGAAGTGGCAGCGACTGACCTCCACCGAGCGCAAGGAGTACACGAATCGTATAAGCAAAGTTGTTCAGAACAGCTCTGCGGAGCAGACCTTCCTTGTCCATTTCCGCGACAAAATCATTCCGCTAAAAACGGAAGATATAGCCTTCTTCCACACCTTCGAGGAGCGTGTTACGGCATACTGTCATACGGGCGACAAGTATCAGATAGACCAAACATTGGAGGCTCTGCAATCGAAGCTGTCGGGCGATGAGTTTTTCCGAGCGAATCGCCAATTCATCATCTCGCGCAAGGCTGTAAAAGATATCTCGGTATGGTTTGGCAGTCGTCTATCGGCAAATCTGACCATCGAGACTCCGGAACGTATCGTAATCCCAAAAGCGAGAGTTCACGACTTCAAAGAGTGGTTGAAAAAATAGTCAAAAAGGTGTCGGGCAATGGCTCGATGCCTTTTTTCTATCAAACAAGCTCTTTTTATTGTCATTTCGCCCCTGTTTTTTTGTCAATTCATCCAATTTTAGTTGAATATAATGGATTATATTCACTACCTTTGTGCGGTTTTTTGGAAAACCAAGACGAAAACTGCAAACAAAACTACTTTACAATAATGAAAAGAATTATTCTTTCACTCCTTGCAATGGCTTTCGCCCTATCAGCGGTTGCTCAGACAGGCAAGGTAACATTCTCTCTTATCGACTCACAAACCAAGCAGGGTGTGATGGGTGCCGTTGTCGAGGTATATCCTACGGCCAAGCCTGATAGCAAGAAGTACTACACTTCGGGAGCTAACGGTTATGTGTCAATCCAAGGCTTGTCCTACGGCAACTACACAATGGTTGTTACCTTTATCGGCTACAAGGACCTGACCAAGCAGTTCCGCATTTCAGGAGAGTCCATTTCGCTCGGTAAGCTCACAATGTCAGAGGATGCAAAACGTATCGAAACAGTCGTAAAAACCGTTAAGGCATTGCGTACATCGCAGAATGGCGACACGCTGAGTTATAGTGCAGGAGCTTTCAAAGTGTCGAATGATGCCGATGTAGAGGGACTCTTGAAGAAGATGCCTGGTATTACCATCACCAATGGTGCGGTAGAGGCACAGGGCGAAACAATCCAGAAGATTTTTGTTGATGGCAAGGAGTTCTTCGGCGAGGACGTAAGCACAGCTATCAAGTCATTGCCTGCCGAGGCTGTTGATCGCATCGAAGTATTCAACAAGTTGAGCGACCAGGCCGAGTTCTCCGGCATGGACGATGGCGAGGGCTACAAGGCTATCAACATCGTAACCAAGGAGGGCATGCGTCAGGGCCAATTTGGTAAGATGTATGCAGGAGCCGGCTACGAGCCCGATTGGAAGAAAAACAATGCAAAAGATTTTGCAAAGGGACATAAGTGGATCGTGGGAGGAAACATCAACTTCTTCCAGGGCGATGCTCGTGTATCGTTGATTGGTCTGTTCAACAATGTAAATCAGCAGAACTTCTCATTCGAGGATATCTTGGGAGTAAGCGGACAGCAGAGTGGCGGTGGTCGTGGTCGTCGCGGAGCTGTCGGACAATACATGGTACGCCCGCAGAATGGTATCGCTTTGGTAAATTCGGTTGGCGCAAACTACTCTGACGAGTGGGGCCGTCGCAACAATGTAAAGTTCCAGGGTTCGTTGTTCTTCAACCACACCGACACCGACAACAGTTCCAAAACCGAGAAGTGGTACGAGAGCCCGATGCCTATCGGCTATATGTATCAGACAGGTATTTCGAATACCATCAACTACAATGCTCGTTTCAATGCTCGTTTGGACTGGAAAATCTCGCGAAACGTATCGTTGATGTCGCGTACATCGTTCTCGTATCAGGGCAACAACCCAGAATCAACCACCGAGGGCTACACCCACGGCTACGAGCACGATGCAGAGAGCGAGGAGCCACATCAGGCCCTCTCATACATCAACTCCTACAATTGGAGCAATATGAACGCTTTTCGTTTCTTTGAGTTCTTGCAGTTGCGCACCAAATTGGGCAAACCTGGTAGAACTCTCACCATCGATGGACGTTTCAACTATCAGAACAACGAGCGCAAGCAGAAAACCGCTGCAAACGATGCAAACGGTATTACTTATACCGACCCTAACTATACTACCGAGTATGTAAACTACTTTGGCGAGGGTGCCACTTGGCAGAATATGATGAACAATCCGTTGCTCTACTCGGCACTCTACCAATACATCCACCGCCCAAGCGAGGAGTACACCGTGCGTGCCAATATAACCTACAACGAACCTGTTTCGCAGTATGCACAGATATCGTTGCAGTATCGTATGTGGTACGAGCATGAGATAAACGACAAGCGTACCTACTACACAAATCCGCAGTATGGCGATTTGCAGATGAATGAAAATATGTCGCAGAAGTTCCAGAGCGGTTTCTGGACACACCGCATCGGTCCGGGCTTCCGCTACTCGAAAAACAAGAATACCATTGTATTAAACCTTTCGTATCAGCGCGATATTCTTGATGGCAACATTGTAGGAACACAAGGCGATAAGATTAACAAGCACTACAACCACTTCTCCTACTTCGGCATGGCCAACGTTGCTTTCAACAAGGAGAACACACTCCGCATATTCCTGCGTTCATGGTCGGGCAATCCATCGGTAACCCAGTTGCAGAGTATCTTTGACGTATCGAATCCTCAATACATCAGCATAGGTAACAAGGCTTTGAATCCTTCGTTCACTCACAATGTGAGCGCACACTACAATCTCTCGAAGGTGGATAAGGGTATAACTTTTATGTGGATGTTCTGGGGACAGATGCAGCAAGATTACATCTCGACCTCGACCTGGAACAACCCTAAGGGTTGGGACCTTCCAAAGGAGTTTGGCAATTTGACTATTCCGATGAGAAAAGATGAGCAAGGCAATGAGATTCCATATCGTCCTAAGGAGGTTACTTCCTACGAGAATATGGACGGCTACTACTCATTGCGTACTCATGTATCGCTCGGAGTACCATTGTCGTTCATGAAATGTAACCTCAACATCCGCGGAGGTGTAATTTACAATCGTATTCCGTCGGCAATCTACGCTACGGGTGAGGGTAATGTGTTGCAGAATATGATCGACCACATCTACGACACCAACTACGCAAACAATATCGGCTATGACGCGGGCGTAACACTCGGTAGTAATATCTCGGAGAATCTCGATTTTACCCTCTCGTGGAATGGAACATATTCGCAAGCATGGAACACTATCGGTCAAACCGAGAAGAACAACTATTTCAACCACTCGGCAAATGGTAATATAAAATGGACCTTCTTAAAGCGTCTGACACTGACCGCCTCGGTATCGTATGTACAATATATCGGTTTCACAGACAAGTACAACGAGGACTATGTATTGTGTAACCTCTACCTTGGTTGCAAGGTGTTCAAGAACAAGCGAGGTGAGGTTCAGGTTGGAGTAAATGACATTCTCAATCAGAACACATCATTTGCTCGCTCAACCGGTTCGGGATATACCCAGAATGCATGGAATAGTTGTATCGGACGTTACTTCTCTGTACAATTCGTATATAACCTCCGCCACTTCGGCAAGAAGGGCTCAACCAAGATGTCGGACTACAACTATCGTGAGTCGTCAGGCTCGGTAGGAGTTAATCGTGGTACGTCATCAGGCGGCTGGGGCTACGGACCAAGACGATAATCGAAAAAACAAGCATAAAGAGCAAAAAGAGTTGAGTGCTTCTCAACTCTTTTTGTTTGTAGCTATCGCACCTGCACCATAGACCAAAACCAAACACCACAAGATAGAGAGTTCCGGTACAACATCAGCGAGCGTTGCACCCCTCGATTGTATCGCTATCCACGCATCGACTGCCGACGAGCTCGGAACAACTTTACCTATTATATATAGCCACTTCGGAAATGACTGTGGAGGTAGCGACACTCCACTAACCAGCAGAAATGGAATAGATAGCCATAACAGCCACAAAATCGAGCTCTCTCGACGAGGAAACAGTGCCCCGACACTCTGCGCCAGAAACACTACCGACAAGAGATATGGCACAATAACAGCCAAACATCGCCACCACTCACCACGCATCGGATAGCCAAACAACGAGTAATGCACCGTAAGCATAAAGCCCAAAGTCGTAGCATAAATAGCAAGATAGGCGAATGTTCGCCCTATGGTTATTGCAAAAGGCGACTCCACACCATATAGTTCACCTCGTTCTCGTCGTGTTGCCGATACCATACCGACACCGATAATGGCCGTCTGCTGAACAATAAGCAATATTATCGCCGGCATAACAAAGATACCATAACCGAGTGAAGGATTAAAGAGGTTACGTTGCTCGTAAATTACGGGCGGAGAATACACCACGTTCCGTTCTGCTATAATATCTGCGTTCATCTGCTGAATGGCTGTAACCGTCCCCTCGACGACCTCGCGATAGGCCAAAAAGTAGCTCGCATCGCCAAGTATCGCTACCCTACCCTGTCGCCCCGACAGTAGATCTTTTTCAAGCGTTGGCGATAATGCTACCACACCCCATATTTTGCGCTCGGCAAACAGACGTTTAGCCTCTTCCATATCGGCAGTTTTGTAGGCAACGCTCACCTTTGGCGAGGCATCAATCATTCTTACAAGTTGCTGATTGACATCATCTTGTTCGCTTCCGACAATAGCGACGGGTACTTCTGTGAGAACCTCTCCTCCATAACCGAGCGAGTAGGACACGGCATAGATAAATAGAGCAAACACGACAATTAGAATTACCCCTTCATCGTGCCATACCCGACGCCATTCATCGCTTAAAACAAGCCATATTTCTCTGAGAAATTGCCTCATAATCTACCCCAAAAACTGCGTCTTATCAAGATCTTTTTCAGTCGTCCGAAAAGCAACAATGGCAACATACAATAGAGTAACATTGCCGCCACCTTCGGCATCGAATACCACCACTCTACACCTCGCACCGCCTGGTCGATATACAACTCCATGAAATAGGTGTAAGGGAAAAGCATAGTTAAAGGTTGCACCCACGAAATCATCGCCATTTTCGGAAATGTTACACCCGAAAACGTGAATGCCAAGACAGAGTACCCGCCACCGAGCGAAAGCGACAATCGAAACGAAGCCGTCAGCGCAAGCACAAACAATGCAACCGCCTGATAAGCGATAATCAGTGTCATCGTTCCCATTAGAAGCATCACCCAAGAGCCACGCATCGGTGCGCCAAAAACGCCAAAAACCAACTCCCATATAATTGCAGCCAACAGCCATAGAATCAGTGTAGCAGGAGTAAGTTTACCTATCAATCCGGCCAACAGCGAGCGATTTGCCGCGCGCAGCCACTCAACCGAAGTGCAATATCGTAACTCTGGCCCTACCGCGCATATTGTCGATAACATCGAAGCAATAATCAGCACCATAATCCAAAAGCATGGTCCGACATAGTAGGCATAATTAAGCCAAGGATTGAATAGTCCATAGGTAGAAAAACCTATCGGCATTGCTTGTGCCATAGCCTCATCGGGCATGGCACCTCCAATCTCGGCTCGTTGCAGAGCTACACCCATACCAAACGAAGTAACAGCCGTCTGTATTCCTTTTGACGAAAGCGAAGAGGTTGAAATATTCGTTCCGGAATCGTAATAGACGACCTCTGTCGTTTCGCCCGACAATATCTTTTTTGCAAAGCCGTTGGGAATTTCAACCACACCCACAACACTACCCGCAAGAAGTTCCGAGTGAGCCGTAGCAATATCGGCAACCTCCTCAACAAGAGAGGTTTCGTGTGTCGCGCAGAACATCGACACCAAGCGACGAGAGAGATATGAATTATCCTCATCTACCACCGCCACAGGTAATGGGCCAACGACCTCCTGTGAGAAGAAAACGGCAAAGAAGAGTATCAAACTCAATGGGAGCCATACAATCACCGAGCGATACTCTCTATCTAAGGCAATACGTCCTATTTCCCGTCTTACCGTAGCCGTTATACCCGACCAAAAACACTTTATGGTCATCGTTAATCGGCTTTTTCGGATTTATCCAACTCGACAAGAACGCTCATGCCCGCCCGTAATGGTACCGAGCCGAGAGGTTTCATTCTAACCTCGAAAGTACGAATATCGAAGTCGCCTCGTGCCGAGGTTGCACTCTGGGTTGCAAAATCCGCCTCAACAGATATGTAACTCACCTCGAAACCTATTTTCTTGCCGAGTGCCGGCACTTTTGCCTCAAAATGCTTACCACACGTAATCTGCGGAAGGAGTGTTTCGGGAATATTGAACAGAGCCTTTGCCGTATTGTTTTCGGTAAGGGTAACAACCGGGTATCCGCTACCTACAATCTCGCCCTCATTGGCAACAACCGTTGCAACAACGCCATCGGTAGGGGCATAAACCACCCTGTCTGCCAGATATGTTTCGACCTCCTCAACGACACTTTGCGCCTGGCGCACCTGTGCCGCAGCAGCCTCTTTATCCTCGCGAGAAGCGCCCTCAACAGCCAACAGATATTGCGACTTGGCAGCTCGCTCGGTAGCCCTTGCGGCCTCCAACGAGGCGTATGCCTCATCACGCTTTTGAGCCGACACCACACCCTCAGCATAGAGTCTTTGCACTCGTGCATAAGTCCGACGCGCAAGCGTAACTCCTACCTTCGACTTCTGCCACATATCGCGAGCCGAGCGAATAATCGGCTTGCGTGTCCCGGCTTTCGCCTTCTCATCTATGGCTTTTGCGCCACTCAATATAGCCTCAACCTGCGAGAGCTTGGCATCGAGTTCGGGTGTTGAAATCATATAGAGAGTATCGCCTTTACTCACCGAGTCGCCCTCTTCTACAAAGACCTTATCTATACGTCCGGCAATCTTCGACGAAAGACGCAATGTAGTACATTCTACGAAGCCTTGCACCGACACCTTCTTGCTTCGCCCCCAGCGATAGCCAATAAATACAATTATCGAGATCAGAAGAACTAACACAACTATAAGCGAGATATTTGCCTTTTTCATGCCTTTACAAATTAAAAAACAGATTGCGCGGTTTTACTATGGAGATATTGCGAGAACAATTCAGTCATACCCGAAGCCTCCAACAAGCGCGCCAAAGCGATATCAAATTCGTAAGCGGTTTGCACGCGCTCCAACTTTGCACGCGACAGATTTAATGTAGCATCTACCACATCGGTAGCAGTTGTCATACCTTCGCGAAAGGCATTGCGCTTGGCACGCAGGAACTCCTCCGCAAAACGCTCCGAGCGCTCCACTGCCGACACCGTAGCCAATACCGACTGGACACCATTATAAAGGCTCTCTATAAGCAACGATATATCTTGCTCCGCCTTCTGCTCCAACGCCTCTACCCTATGAAGTTGCAGACGTGCTGCCGAAACCTTATACTCTTTGTTCAGTCCATCGAAAATCTTGAAGTTCAACCCAACGCCAACTGCCATACGGGGGACAAGCGGAGAGAGTTGATAATTGCAAAAGGTCATACCTCCCATAGCGACAATTTCGGGAAAAAGATCGGCACGATGCAGTCGCAGGTTCATTCTCGCCAACTCTCGCGCCCTACTCACCTCTCCCAATTGCGGATTATGTAGCTCAGCCATGGCCTTAAAGTACTCCAACGACTCAATCTGGGAGAGTATAAACATCGGCGTTGAAGGTATAACCGCTCTCTCGGCTCCGAGCGAAGTTTGCAGTGCCTGCTGTGCCGTTTCGAGTTGCAATGTTGCTCGTTGTAAATCGCGTTCTGCCTCGGCCAGGCGATACTCGGCATAGAGGCGTTCACTCTCCACTGCCATACCCTCCTTTTCGAGCATAGCGACATCGTGCAGATGTTGTCCGACTACTTCGACAGCCTCCTTGCGGATAGCAACACCCTGCCGTGCCAACTCCACACCGAAATACCTCTCGACTATCTCTACCGTCAGCGCTCCTCGTACCTGACGACTCTGCTCGGCAGTGCATTCCTCCTTGATTTTTGCAGCCTTGTTGGCCGTCCATATCTTTCCGCCGGCAAATATTGGCACCACAACATCTCCGCCCAGAAAAGCACTATTACGACGTTGAAGTGTATAGGACAAATCCAAACCCAACAACGCCAACCCTTCACCCAAGATGGGCGACAAGGAGGCTATCATAGGGTTGAAATCTATTTTTATATCTTTGTTTAGGTGAGTGTAAGCTCCTTTGACCGACACTTTCGGCATAAACAGACCGATAGCCGCCTGACGCTCACGATGGGCAGCCTTCTCAGCATAGTGTGAGGCCACAATAGCAGGGTTACGCTCCATTCCAAGCGATAGAGCATCGTCAAATGTAAGAGAGGTGTTTTGTGCCATCGTGCCTATCGCCACCGACATCAACAAAAATGTTACTAAAAGTCTCATTCTTAAATAGTTTTTATGTCGGTGCGTAAGCATCGCAAGGTACTAATCAGAAGTACAACGTAGCGTAAGCAGCGTTATTTCGGGCGGTGCGCCTATTCGGAGATGGAAGCCGACGCTTCCTATACCATCGGTGATGTAGAGCTGACTTGTTATCTCATTGTAGAGTCCGCTCCACTCGTTATACATCAGTTGTGCAGGCGAAAATTCGTAATCGCCAATACACCCCTTCATCTGCATGGCATGAACGTGGCCCGAGAGTACCAAATCACCATATCCGAGTGCCGACACCTTGCGCCAAAGTTGTGGCATATGCGACACCGTAATATTGAACTTATTGTTCGGAACACTCTCGTATATATGGCTCAAATCAAGCGTGTCAGCTACATCTGCCGAATGTCGATGTTCGAGCAACTCTCGCGAAAAACCAATGCCCGTCAAAGTGATGGTATCGCCACCTCGAACAATGCACTCCGTTTCGTCGTTCACGACACGCCACCCCATGCGCTCGATGCGCTCAACAAGCAGGCGGGTATTTTCCTCAATAGGTAACGCCACCGTATCGCGAACATAGACTCCCGTATCGTGATTACCGAGCACTGCTACCACGCCATCTTGTGCCTTCAAACTACCCAGCACCGAGGCCAACCCCGTCGAAAGCTCATCGTAGCGAGCATTTATTAAATCGCCGCCAAAAACCACCAGATCAGCATCGAGAGCCTCAATCTTCGACACAAGTCTCTCGCACATATTGCCAGCGGAGGTCATCGAGCCGATATGCAAATCCGAAAAGAACGCTATGCGGTAGCCGTCGAAGCTCTGTGGCAAACGCTCCGAGACAATCTCGGCACTCCTCACCGTCAACTCCTTGCGTGTGCGTACCACACCGACAAGCAGTACCCAAGCAACAATCGTGCAGAGTAGAAGACCAACCGTCCACTTTATGTAACGATTTTTAATCAGAAGGATACCGACATACAGAGCAAAACGCATGAAAGAGAGTAGCGTATAAATGGTAAGCAACCACATCATCGGTACCATCGAGGAGGTTTCGACAAATCGCATCATTGCCATAGCGATATAGGGTAGGATATTGGCTACGACAAGGAGCGTTGCCACACCCCATCGCAATATAGCCAAACGAGCTCCGGCAACGTATCGCCTATACGCCACCCAGTCGGCCCAAACGAGCAACAACGAAATTACAACTATTACCGCTATAAACATTGTAGTGCAAATATAACGAAAAAGTGGCAACTTTATTACAAGTCACCACTTCTGCAAAAAACTATTCGCCAAATATTAATTCTTGGCATCTATAGCAGCCGCCTGCTGGCGATACTTCATGATCTTGTGTGCCTCACGCGATACCTTCTCGTCCACCTTATAGAGTTTCATGACCTGCAACGGCTCGATAACCTCGGCAAACAACATCAGATAGCGCTGCTTAACAGTAGAAGTAAGGATGTTGTTAGCCAAACGTGCCGAAACAACCATCAATGCATTTTCGTTTGTTATCTGTTCCTTCTTCATGCGAGCCTCCTTGTTCAACGAGGTTACACGACCAATTTCCTTGCGATACTCTCGATAAACTGGATCAAACTTCTCCAATTGTGCATCGGTTAGTTGTAACTCTGTCTTCAACAACTCCAAACGGGTCTGCATCAACTGCTCGCGCTTAGCCTTCGCAGCAGCTTTCTGTTCATCGGTTAATTGCGTCTTATCTTGTGCAAATACATCTTGCGCGAACATGGTAGCAACAGCCACCAACAAAACAAAGATTTTTCTCATACTATTTAAATTTTAGATATTCATACAAATTTCATCTATAATGAAGCTTCATCTTCCAAATAATAGCAGGTATCCACGGCCCAATCGCTGATAATCTCGTCGGGGGCCGACTGCATCTCGGCAATCAACTCCTCCATCGGCGACAACGGTTTAAATATATTGTCGTGATACTTCACAAGTCCAATTGCACCCACGACAATCACCGCTACCACAGCTACAGCCGTTGCCCAACGCCACTGTGCTTGGTGCGAATGATGTTCGATAGGGTGAGCAACCTCACGTACAGCCATCTTTGCACGATACTTGGCTTGCTCTATCGCCCCCTCTTCAACCTTGTAAGGCATCTGTTTCATCTTTTTCATACTCATTCCTCTATTTCGATAACTCTAACCTGTTCCTTAACCCTCTTTACAGCATAATGGTAGTTTGTTTTCAGAGTTGAAATGCTCTGTCCCGTGGCCTGCGAAATCTGCTCGAAAGACAACTCGTCATAATAGCGCATATTAAACACCAATCGTTGTTTCGTCGGGAGTGTCAATATCGCCTTTTGCAGTCGCACCACAATCTCCTCTGCCGAGGAGTCTATCTCGTGCTCGAAGGTGGCCAACAAATCACCACGCAACGAGTCTAGCGACGAGAATACCCATTTTTTTCGTTTTCGCAACGCACTGATTGCCAGATTAGTGGCAATCTTATACAACCATGCTGTCAAAGAACTCTCTGTTTCTCCTCGGAAATCTCCTATCGAGAGGTAGGCACGTGCAAAGGTCTCCTGCAAAACATCTTCGGCCTCTTCGTGCTGTACAACCACACGACGGATATGCCAATAGAGCCTGTCGCCATATTGCTCAATCAGCCGGTCATAAGCCTCAACCGCATTGCTCCTCAATTGAGCAATCAATTCTACTGCACTCTCCTTCATCTATCCGTGTTCACTTATATAGATACCTCTTTTGACAAAAGGTTAAATCTGCCTATGCACAAAATTAATATTTTTTTTCGATATATATCATTGATAAACACGAAATAATTACTACATTTGCATCAAATACGCGCGCATTAGCAGACAAAATCCCTTCTCCGATTTTTCGGGGGGGGGATTTTGAGGTTTAATACATTGATTTATAGACACTTACGGAAAGGTAAGAGATTAAGTATAACCAATAAACCAAATACAAAATTATTCACTAATTAAAAAAACAAAAAACAATGAAAAATTTGACAAAAATTTTCATGGCGGTTGCAGTGGCATTGTTCGCATTTTCGTGCGTTCAGGATGCAACCGAGGATCTCGGCGTAAAGGTCGGAGGTCAGACAGAGCTTACGCTCTCTATCGAGGAGTCGCGTACTCAGCTCGGTGAGAAGGTAGGTAGCCTCTATCCTGTAACTTGGTGCGAGGGCGATGTTGTTGCCGCAAACGGCGTAGCATCGACAGGTATCGAGATCGTGGGTAACGGTACATCTGCAACATTCACATTCCCTGAGGCTATTGCTCGCCCTTGGAATGT
>JAZRGH010000015.1:0-20027 GCA_045644085.1 Alistipes sp.
GGGGGGGATTTTGAGGTTTAATATATTGATAATTAGCGTGTTGTGATTGTTGGTTCGGCCAACATAGCGGATAATGGGCTAAAACAGATTAACTAAAATAAAATTAAACAATTAACTAATTTATTAATCAAAAAACCAAAAACGATGAAAAATTTGACAAAAATTTTCATGGCGGTTGCAGTGGCATTCTTCGCATTTTCGTGCGTAGCTGACGCAACCGAGGACCTCGGCGTAAAGGTCGGAGGTCAGACAGAGCTCACGCTCTCTATCGAGGAGTCGCGTACTCAGCTCGGTGAGAAGGTAGGTACTCTCTACCCTGTAACTTGGTGTGAGGGTGATGTTGTAGCCGTAAACGGCGTAGCATCGACAGGCATCGAGATTAAGGAGGGTGGCAAGGCTGCTACTTTCACATTCCCTGAGGCTATCGCTCGTCCTTGGAGCGTAGTTTATCCAGCGACTACCGCAACCCCTGTAACCGAGGGCTTGCAGGCAGTAACATTCCTTGCTACTCAGGAGTACAAGGCAGGTACATTCTGCGATGGCGCTGCACCGATGTATGGCGTAGCTGCTGCTCCTGCTGAGGGAGAGGAGGCACAGCCTGTACAGCTCAACCACCTTTCGGGTGTTCTTCGCTTGGCTGTTAAGGGTGCAGGCGAGAAGTTGACTGCTCTTACAGTTACTGCTGAGAGTAGCAAGATTGCAGGTAACTTCGACGTTGACTGCGCAACAGGTGCTTTGACTGCTCAGGCAGATGCAACAAGCGTTGTAACCGTTACCTTCGGCGAGGGCTTGACTCTTGGCGAGGTGGCTACTCCAATCTATGTTGCTCTTCCTGCGGGTGAGCATGGCACAATCTCTTTGGTACTCACCACTGATGATGCAAAGAAGATGACTCTCTTCTTCAACGCAAGCGGCAACAATGCTATCAAGGCTGCTACAGTTCGCGAGTTCAGCGAGTTCACATTCGAAGAAAACAATGTTGAGAGCGACTGGTTCGAGATCTACACCGTTGCTGATATGTTGGCATTTGCAAAGAACGCTGCAAACTTCCCATTCGTTGGTGCTAAGCTTATGGCAACCATCGATATGACAGGTGTTGAGTGGACTCCAATCGAGGGCTTCACAAAGATTTTCGATGGTGGTAACCCTAACGCTCATGTTGAGGGCGATAATGGAATCTGCATCAAAGGCTTGGGCAACTCGATGTTCAACGAGACCTCTGCAACTATCAAGAACTTGAAGGTTGAGGTAAATGCTACAACCTCTACGTCGTATATAGTTGGTGGTTTGGCAGTTAAACTTAGTGGTCCTATTGAGAATATATTGGTTTCGGGTTCGGTAACATTGACAATGAAAGGAAATGGTACAACCCAGATCGGTGGTGTTGTAGGTCAGGCGCTTCCAGGGGCATCGTTTACAAATGTTGTGAACAAGGCTGCGGTACATCCTCAACGTAACAACCACCTCGCTGTTGTTGGTGGTATTGTCGGTGGTGTAGGTGGAAGTTTCACATCTCCTGCTACATTTACCAACTGCCACAACTATGGTGATATAACAATTGATTCTGGTACAGGTGTAGGCTCAAAGAACACTTATATGGGAGGCTTTATGGGTGCATATGCTTCGGCAACAACCCTCAATAACTGCTCGAACCACGGTGATGTATATCACGGTCCAATCAATGTAAAGAACCGCTGTATCGGTGGAGTTATTGGTCGTATTTATAGCAGCAGCGTTCACTTAGTTTTGAACAATGTTCACAACTATGGCAATGTAACATCTGAAGGTAAGGCTGGTGAAAACGCTTATGTCGGAGGTTGCTTGGGTTACATTACATCTATGTCAGGAGCAGAGAGCATAACCGATGCAAATGGTTATTATTGGAATAATGTTACCAATAGCGGAGAAGTTTCTATCAGTGGAAATATTACCCGTAGCGTTTATTTGGGTGGTGTTGTAGGATATGTTTTTGGCCCATCGACTTCATTATATGCAAATCTCAACAACATCAAGAACAATGCAACAGGTACTGTAACAATGGCAGCAGTTGCAAATTCGGGTGCAGGTTCATATACGGCTTATGTTGGAGGTTGCTTTGGAACAGTTCAGCAGATGAATCACACCAATTCTACAAATGAAGCGCAGGTTATTTGGACTGAGGAGGCTGCTTTCCCGACAATTACGAATGATGTAGATATAACCTATGGTGGAGTTGCAGGATATCACCGATATGGAGCTGCGACAAACAGTAAGAACTCCGGAGCTCTTATCACAAAAGCAGCTAACCCTACATACCACCATCATATCGGAGGCTGTTTCGGTCAGATTTCGACCTATGGTAAAACTATCGATAGCTGCGAAAACAGTGGAAGCATCTCTCTTGTTGAGGGTGTAAAGACATGGAGATGTCGCGTAGGAGGTATTGCAGGTGTGGACTACTACTCAAAAGATATGGTTAACTGTGTTAACAGCGGAAATATCGAGTATAATCCAACCGAAACATCGGCTAATCAGGTCTATCTTGCAGGTATTGTAGGTTATCTTTATTCTAATAACACTGCAGCAACTTCTCTTACCGGTTGCAAGAACAAGGGTAATATTACTGTTAAAAATGGTAGTAAATCCCTAACTGCTGATAATTACGCTGCAGGTATTGTAGGAAGAGCTGCAAAGATGACGGAGGCATCACATATTAAGGATTGTGTAAATATCGGTGATATCACTTTTGAGATTCCGTCTACATATACCGTTGTTCGCGTTGCAGGTGTAATTGCACTACCTCTCGCTGCGGTTGTTTACGACAACTTGCAGTCGTATGCAAATATTAAGGCTATTGGCCATACTAATGTCAGCGGAATATTCGGAGTAGCACGTATAGACAATCGCTATGCAATGAACAGCAAGGTGGGTGGTACTATCTGCACAGAGACAGAGACTATCTATGTTGAAGAGGAGAAAAATGACGAGGGTGAGATTATCAAACCTGGCGGACCGAAAGAGGTTGATAAGAAGATTACTATTGATGGATCAAACTTCCACAACTACATCTATGTAACTAGTACAGATTGGAGTTGGCCTGATACTACTTACGATGGTTGCGAGCTCTTGGCAACAAAGCCTGTTTTCTAATAACCCTTTAAATTTGTTACGATTATGAAAATGTATTTGAAACCAGAAATTGATATTTTTGAGGTCGTGGCTGAAAAGGGCTACGGCGATAGCGCAATCCTTCCGGGATTCGGAAGCGAAAGCGATGATCTGATTTACTAAAAGCAAAAGAGCTCGGAGAAATCCGGGCTCTTTTGCTTTTAGCAATTAACCATTAGCCATTGGCCTTTGCTTTTTTATAGGACTGAATAGGATTTTATAGGATTGAATAGGGTTGTTATATCTAATCCTATCTAATCCTATTATCTCAGACGAGTCAACATTGGGCTTGCAACGAATGCGAAAAGAGCCAATTATTTGTTCTCGCCCTCCCATTCGAATGGTGCGAACACTGCTGCCTTATCTCGCCACTCAGGCTTTCGCATTGCATATATAATAAAAGGTAAGACTATCACGATAAAGGCGCCACCAAAGAGCACCGAATACCAGACAGTGGTGCTACCCGTTGCGATTTGAGCAGGCGGAATAAAGCTCAACACAAAGGCGAGGAGCGAGCCGAGGAAGCCTACGCCCGAGATAATCCACATTGTGGTATTGCCACCCAGACGGAACGGACGCTCCTTTGACGAGCGACGATAGCGCAAAACTATGGCCGAAGCAAACATTAGCATATACATCACCAGATAGAGCAACGCGGTGAGCTGCGAGAGAATCTGATAGAATGACTGCACCGACGGCATAACGACAAACAAAAGCGCCAAAAGTGTTACGACAATGCCCTGAATAAGCAGAATATTACGTTGTACGCCATTGCTATTCTCCTTCTGCAAGAATGGTGGCAGATAGCCCGCCTTACCTACGGCAAAAATACCCTTCGACGGGCCCGATACCCAAGTCAACACTCCTGCCAACACTCCGAACATCAGCGCGATAGCCACGATAGGAGATGCCCATGACATCTTGAAGTAGGCGAGATAGTTATCGAAGCCTACCAACAGCGACTGGGTGAGATTTACATCTTTGGCAGGAATTATAAAGCCCAACGAGAAGGTTCCGAAGATGAAAATCAAAACGGTAACGAGTGCGCCGAGCAAAATAGCCTTCGGATAGTTCTTGCGAGGGTTATCGACGTCCATAACGTGGACACCCATCATCTCCATACCCGCATAGAAGAGGAAAATACTACTTGCCAGCACCACATTGTTCAAATTAGAGAGGTCCGGGAAGAAGCCCTGCGACATATCCATATTGTTCTTACCTCCCGTAGCGAGATAGGCGATACCCATAACAATAAGAAGGCCCGCAGGGATAATCGTTCCGATAAGACCGCCCCACTTACTGATTTTTCCTACCCAGCTCAAGCCCTTCAAGGCGATGAATGTTGCCACCCAATAGATCGCAAGTACCACAATAAGAGTGAAGACCTTGTTCGAAGCAAGAGCCATATCGTGCGACTGATCCATGCCGATAAAAGCGATTGACACCGCACCGAAAGTAAGCACCGTAGGATACCAAATGGTCGATTGAATCCACTGAATCCATATTGCCAAAAAGCCCACTCGCGCGCCCATTGCCTCTCCTACCCAGCGAAAGACTCCTCCCTGCTTATCGGAGTACATGGCCGCCAACTCGGCTGCCACGAGTGCCGTTGGAATGAGAAACACGATAGCCGCAAAAAGATAATAAAATGCAGAAGAGAGTCCGTAAACCGACTCTGCCGCCAAACCGCGCAGACTTACTACTGCGGTAACATTCATGATTGCAAGAGTTGCAACCGATAGGCGAAATCCCGTAGTTTTTTTTGTATCCATCTTTTTTTATTTTTGTTATCGCTTCGACATAGCGCAATAATTGAGCCAGTTATTTCGAATTTTTTTTCATTTTCTTCGAAAATATTTATATCTTTGTGAGGACTATACTATGTACCGAAATGAAAAAAACTATTATTTCTATTCTCGTATTGTTGATTACTGCCGTATTGGGTGGTTGCCAGACTGATGCAAATATCGACTATTCGGGTAATGAACTACAAGGTGATTTTACCTCATTGACGATATCGTTAGAGAGTTCTCGAACATCGTTGGGAGATAAAAAAAACACCACATATCCCGTATATTGGAGCGAAGGAGATAAGATTGTCGTCAACGGCATTGAGTCGGAAGATGCCATCATCGACAATAACACACCGTCGAATGCCACCTTCCAAATAAACGCTGTGGTGGACTATCCGTACCTCATCACCTATCCATATTGCGAAACCACTACCGCCAATGCTCCTAAGGTGTTATTTCCGGATATTCAGGAGTATAGAGAGGGATCATTCGCACATGGAAGTGTACCGATGTGTGGATACACCTCAAATAGTGGCGATAGCAATATGCTTAAACACTTGGCAGGTGTGTTACGATTCCCTGTTATCGGAAAGTGCAAAGGTGTAATTTTGAAGCAGATTGTCATAACATCAGATGATGGCAAGAAATTATCGGGCGAATTCGCCGTTAACTGCGCCACAGCCGAGATTACGGCGTGTCAGAACGCCAAAAACAGTATAACCTACGTTTTACCCGACAATTTCACACTCTCAACAGACAAAGAGAGCGTTTTCTATATCTCGATACCTTACGGAGATACTGGCAACTGCACAGTAGACTTCATTGAGCAGTCGGGAGATAAGATGTCGAGCTCATGGAGTAATAAAACCATCAAAGCAGGTGTTGTACGTGAATTCCAGACCATCACTTACGAGCGTGGCACAAGTTGTTCGTTAAAGCCTTTGGAAACCGAGGAGGACACACTTACCATCTACTACCCTACCGTATATGGATATGTGAAGGATACCAACGGAAATCCTATCGAAGGTGTAGCAGTATCAAATGGCTTTTCGGTAGTAGCAACCGATTCGAAGGGATACTACTCAATGAGCGTGACTCCTGATACATGGTATATCTACATATCTGTTCCTGCTGAGTATGAAATTCCGATAAACGATGCTGGCCAACCATGCTTCTACAAACCGTATCCTACCGATACTCCTCAGTACGACTTCACGCTAAAACCATTAGTCGGTGGCAAACAGGAAAAATTTGCACTATTTACCTTTGCCGATCCGCAAGTATCAAATAGTACCGCATACAAACGTTTTGTAAACGAGGCTGTATCGGGTGTGTCGGTACACTGTAACAAACTCAAAGCAGAGGGTATTCCTTGCTATGGCATAACTCTTGGTGATATCATATCGAATAGCGACAGCAATAACTCCGGTGGCTATCGTGTCTCTATGCGTAACGGATTTGCTGTTTCGCGCATAGGCATGCCGGTATTCCAGGTTATGGGTAATCATGACAACACCTTCTGCAACACCTCTCAGCCTATATTTGTTGATGAGAGAAGCTCAACGATTGAGTTGAAGGCCCAACGCGCGCATGAGGAGGTTTTCGGTCCGGCAAACTACTCGTTCAATCGTGGGAATGTACACATTATCGGTATGCGCGACATAATCTACACAACAGGCTCCTCCGGTGCCAAATACAAGAAGGGATTTCTGCCTCATCAATATGAGTGGATAAAGCAGGATTTAGCGCTCGTACCAAAGGATCACATGGTTGTATTATGTGTGCATATTCAGCTATACAATAGCTCAGGCAACTACATTCAAGAGGTATTGTCGTTACTTGACAAATTCAGCGAAGCGCATGTTATGTCAGGTCATCTTCACAATCACCGCAACTACAACCATAAGGAGAGTTCATCTTCTACACACAAGGTCTACGAGCACAATTGTTGTGCATTGTGTGGCTCATGGTGGTCTTCGAACCTCGCAGGCGACGGAACACCTAATGGTTACACCGTGTTTATAGGCGAGGGTAATACCTTCTCGGATTGGTACTATATGGGATACAGCAAGGGCATGAATACCCGTTCACATCAGATGCGTCTGTATCGTGGCAATGCCGTTACGGGAGGTCCTATTTCAGGCTCTAACAGTTATAACGTCAAAGGTTATTATGCATTTAACTTTGCCGACAATGTATTGCTCGCCAATGTATACAATGCTGATAGTCAATGGAAAGTAGAGGTCTACGAAAATGGTGTCTATTCGGGACAGATGACCCCTGTAACATCATCGCAGCCATCATTCTCCCAACTCATTGGTGATTATACCTACGAGAATCCTCGTCGTGCAGCAGACGAAGTGGTAACAGGACACGATTTCTATGTTACAGGTCATGATGTCGGTATTCTAAATCGTTATAGTTCCAGCAACAAGGCTCCAAGCAGCGGTGCATACGGTGCATGTTACCACATGTATCAATATACACTGAAAGACAAAAATGCTTCGATAAAGGTTGTTGCGACAGACCGTTTCGGCAACCAATATACCGAAACAAAGATTACGGAAGGTACCGACTATACGCTTGCAAAGAAGCCTTGATAAAAAGATAGTATTTGGGTAAAAGATATGAGGTATATTGCTCTTGCAATTGCAACTATTACACTCTTGCTCTTCGGTTGTGCGCCCAAACAGAAACGGGCCGAGCAGCCGAAGAGCTACTCTTTCCGCTACGTGCAACCTCCGATGCAAGCAACCGAGGAGCAGCAGGTGGCATATATGCGCGATCACTATTGGGATAAGTTCGATTTTGCCGATACACTCTACACCACAAAAGCCGATACCGTCGAGATGATGCACGCATTTGCCGGCTATGTAGGCCACTTCGTAGGACCTCTCAACCAAGAGCCGATACGCAAGTTGATGCAGAGAGCTTCGGTATCGAAAAAGATGTTCGACTACTTCGTTATGCTTGCCGAGAAGGTGTTGCACGACCCGAACTCGCCATATCGTAGCGACGAGTTATATATCGCCGTCTTGGAGGCGCAAATCGCTTCACCCTACTACGACAAGTACGAGAAGATGGCTCCCGAATATGATCTACGCATCGTATCGCAAAATCGTATCGGACAATCCGCAAACGACTTCGACTACACAGACCGTATGGGGCGCACTCGCAATATGTACTCGCTAAAAAACGACTTCATAATCGTCTATATCAACAACCCAGGCTGTGCAATGTGCCGAGATATTACCGAAGCGTTGAAGATGTCGCAAACCATCTCCGAGCTACAACGACAAGGGCAACTGAAAATCCTCGCTATATACCCTGACGAAAATCTCGACGAGTGGCACAAACATCTTGCCGACATGCCGTCGGCGTGGATAAACGGCTACGACAAGGGGTGTCATATCGAGCGAGAAAACCTATACAACATAAACGCCATTCCGGCACTCTATCTGCTCGATAAGCAAAAGAAAGTACTCATCAAGGATTCAACCAATGTGGGCGAAATCGAGTATGCCCTAAACCAACTCGCAAATAGACAGCAATAAAATCTTCTTATTATAAATAATAGGTGTATTTATCGTTATTCGACAAATGCACCTATTTTTTTGTACCACTTTATAAAATTTTCAGTACTTTTTATTGCATAATACTGAAAAAGATATTATATTTGCAATAACAAAGTAGCAGAAATTTAGGTTATGAGCAAACGATTTCTATCTATCATTATGATTTTCAGCGTTTTTGCTGTGAGTGCGCAGACAACCATACTGGGAAGGGTTATCGATGGCGACAAGCAGACAAGCGTTGGCTATGCTACGGTGGCGCTACTGCGCGATACGACAATCGTATCGGCAGTGGCTGCTCGTAGCAATGGAGAGTTCTCGCTCGAAACAAAAGAGCTGGGCGAGATGGTGTTAGAGGTATCGTTAGTGGGATATGGCACCGTAAAGCACCCCGTAAAGGTTGCAGGTAAGCGCGTTAATGTGGGCGATATCACTATTCATGAGGGCGTGGCAGTAGATGCAGTGGCAGTAACCATTCAGAAGCCAATCGTTACGGCTGATGCCGAGAAGTTGACCTACTCGGTAGAGGATGACCCCGAAGCCTCGACAAGTACGCTCGAAGATATTATCCGCAAGGTACCTCAACTATCGCTCGATGCAGAGGGTAAGGTTTTGATGAACGGGCAGAGTGACTACAAGGTTTTGGTAAACGGACACCCCTCATCGTCAATGTCGCGCAACTTTGCCGATATTATAAAGAGCATGCCCGCGTCATCAATCAAGCGTATCGAGGTCGTTACAAACCCTTCGATGAAGTATGATGCCGAGGGTGTAGGCGGAGTGTTGAACATCATCACCTCGAAGGCTCGTTTCGATGGCTACAATGGTCGCATAAACACAACCGTAGGAAATTGGCTCAATCGAAATTGGAACACCAACAACTCGGCACAATTTACAGTGCAGACCAAGAAGTTGTCGCTCTCGACTTCGCTCTATTACTCGCAGGCGTGGGCTAATCGCGACATCGTTGGTACACAGAGTAACTATTTCGAAAACTTGGTTGATGGTGTAGGCTATCGCTATTTAGACGCAGGAGGTGACTATGGGTACAATTACTACTCGCTCTACGGCAACATAAATGCGAGTTATCAGATTGACTCGGTAAATCTCATCACCGCCGAGGTGGGTGCTTGGGGTGGTAAGCAGAAGAGTGTTACAAGGGCAAGCTATGGCTACTACGACAGCGACAATCTGCTTCTCTATGGCTACAACTCGCCACAAACCAAGACACACGATTGGGTTGGTATTGATGCCACGATAAGTTATCAGCACTCATTCAAGGGGGAAGGTCATACGCTTACCGTGTCGGATAATATCTCGATTATTCCGCCACAGGAGTCAAATCAGTTACGACTTTATCACCCATGCGGAAACAGTGTTGCGGGTTCGGAAATTTTCACCAATCAAGTTGCATCTGCACTGCAAAATGTGGCGCAAATAGACTACATCAACCCGATAAACAAGCACCACACTATTGAGGCTGGTGCAAAGCACTCATACGATAACACGCTGACAGTTACGCATCAGATAAATAGCGATGCATCGGGCACGATGCTCTCCGAGTCGAACGGAGATACCCGCCTTATACGCAATGTCCTCGGCGTATATGCAGGTTACGCCTACTCGATGGATAAATTCTCGGTGCGTGCAGGTGGTCGTTTGGAGGGTGCTTGGTATGCAACCGACTATCATAGCGACAAGCGCGAGAAGTGGAATACATCGCTCGTAAATGTTGTGCCATACATCTCGCTGACATATCTGCCAAAGGTGGGGCATACTCTCGCTTTCTCCTACACGGAGCGACTCTCTCGCCCGGGCATTCACGCTATGACTCCATTTGTAACGGAGGGTATGGCAGAAAAGCAGTATGGAAACCCCAACCTCCGTACCGGTGTTACACACAACCTATCGTTGAAGTATGCCTATTCGCACAACAAGTGGAGCGCAACGGGCGAATTGTATTCGCGACTCTCGAATAACCTTATATCGGCATACTCGTTTATTGATGATGAGGGTTTTGTAAATTCGACCTATCGCAACAATGGTCGCATGCAAGGTTATGGCGCAGGGGTGTCGTTATCCTATCGTCCATCACACAAATTCAACCTCTCGCTCTCGGTGCGTGGCGGACATCTAGCCTACCAACTGCCTGACGAGGGCATCAATACCAAGGGTTGGACCTTGTCGCACAACCTCAATATGACTATCGGTCTTTGGAAGGGGGCACGACTTACACTTGGAGAGTATCTGTGGCAAATGGAGCCACAAATGAGTAGTGTGGGTACAAATTGGGTGTTCGGTACACAAGCTCACCTCGGACAAAAGTTATTGAAGGATAAGTTGGAGATTGCCGTTGCGGTATATAACCCCCACTCCCGAGTAACAACCTTTAAGACCAAGTCCGAAACACCAACCTATCGCCAATGGTCTAATAATGGTAATATCAGTCGCTGCATACGCCTTTCGGTAAGTTACAACTTCGGCAAGCAGGGTTTGTATGTAAAACACACAAATGCCAAATCGGACGATGGTGGCGACAATGTGGGAGGCTCGTCAAAGGGCGCAGGAATGTAAAGACAATATAACAAACCTATAATACAATGAAAGAGACAATTAACGCAAATATCGGAGGGGTGGTTTTCACACTTGACCGAGATGCCTACGATTGCTTGACAATTTACTTGAACGATCTGCGTCGAAACATCACTTCCGATACAAACGAGGTGATGAGCGACATCGAGATTCGTTTGGCAGAAATTCTGCGCGAAGAGTTGCCTTCACAGATGATGGTAGTAACGATTGCAATGGCAGAGCGAGCAATTGCCCGTATCGGAACGCCCGAGGATTTTGCATCGGAGGCACAAAACAAGGGGCCTCACAAGGTTTATACCGAAGGTATTAAAAAACTTCGTCGTTCACGCACAGACCGCTCCATAGCAGGAGTGTGTGCCGGCTTAGCAAAATACTTCGGTATTGACACCGCTCTTATACGAATACTTACGCTGTGCCTTATTCTTTTCGGTGGAATGTCGCTGTGGGTATATATTATTATGTGGTTACTTATTCCGGAGGAGGATTAATTATGAAGGAGGATAATGTAAAAATTCAGATGCGCAAAGGCATTATGGACTATTGCGTATTGGCGATTTTAGCAAATGGAGATGAATATGCTCCGGCTATCATCGACAAGTTGAAGAGTGCGGAGATGATAGTGGTAGAAGGCACCCTCTATCCTCTGCTCACGAGGTTGAAGAATGCCGGTTATTTGACCTACCGTTGGGAAGAGTCGCTGCAAGGTCCACCAAGAAAATACTATACTCTGACAGAGGAGGGACGCACCTATCTCGCATCATTAGACGAGGCATGGGACACCCTGGTAGAGCAGATAAACACCATCAGAAATAAATAAAACATGGATATTATGAAACGGATAATTTCAATAGCAACAGCGATATTATTCTGCGCCACGACATTCGCACAGGAGGCAGATAACTCAAAGACGGGCATCGTGCTTGCCAATGAGCACAAGATTGTTATGGAGGCTCGTCGCTCGACAATGAATTTCAATGAGATTAACGCATCGAAAGCCATTCGAGTTATCGTCGAAGAGCGCACAACGGGCAATATAATTGTTCGTGCGCCACAGTCGATTATACCTTATGTATCGCTCACGGTAAAGGATAAGACCCTTTATGCAACGCTGCTTTCGGGTGTTCCCGTATCTCGAAATTCGAATATCTTGGCAGAGGTATATGTGCCATACAACGGGCAACTCAACGAGATTACAACCTGGTCCGCAGCAAGAGTCATCGTCAAGCCGACAATTGCCAGCAAAGAGCTCGACTTGGAGGCAAGTGGAGCATCGGTCATAGAGATCAAGTCGGGAGCACAAGAGGTTTCGATAGATGCGACAGGCGCATCGCAAATCAGAGCTGAGTTGGCAACCAACGACCTCGATGTTGAGTTTTCGGGAGCATCGATTGTTGCACTTTCGGGACATGTAGAATATGCCGATATCGAGATGTCGGGAGCATCAACTCTACATGCCGATAAGCTCCGCGCTGCAAACCTCGAACTCGATTGTTCGGGCGCATCAAAGGCGTATGTATTGGGCGTAAATTGCACCGCAAAAGCAAGTGGCGCATCGAAGGTCGTTGCGGAGTGCCTGTCAACATTGAATGCCTCGGCATCGGGCGCATCGTCGATATTGTATATCCGTGATTGTCAGGTTAATATACTGCACAATTCGGGATCAAGTTCAATTCGTAAAAAGTAGGAGGAATAGTTTATGAATGAGATAAAGAAATGTAGTCTTTCGGGTGTAGGGTTTACATTCGAGAAGGTCGCTTACAACCGTCTCAACGACTATCTTGATTCGTTGAGAAAGGCATATAAAAACAATGCCGATTGTGACGAAATTTTGGCAGATATTGAGGCCCGAATTGCCGAGTTGATACTATCGACACAGAGCAACGCAGAGTGTGTCGTAACACTGCCTATTATCGAGAATATTATCACCCAGCTCGGCTCCCCGGAGGATATTTCGGGAGAGGATGCTGCACCGAAAGCGAAAGAGAATACCCGCATACCTCGTCGCCTATATCGCGATACCGACAATGCAAAATTGGGCGGTGTATGTGCAGGCTTGGCAAAATATTTCGGCATTGAGGCCGTATGGCTTCGACTCGCGATAGCTTCGCCTCTTATCCTGCTCATCATAGGTGCACCACATCTGCATTGGTTGTCTATACTCGGAGGAAACCTCTTTGGAGTTTTCTTGATGACTTATCTAATCTTGTGGTTTGCCATTCCTTCGGCAAAGTCGGCACGACAGAAGCTCGAAATGGAGGGTGAGCCTATCTCAGCTCGCTCGATTGCTAACCGCCAGGGTGCGACACAGGAGGAGAAGGCGAAGTCGAGCGTGGCTTCCGCCGTTACAGTACTTGGCCGTACCGCCGTTATCGTATTGAAGATCATGCTTGGTCTGTTGCTCTTCCCGATTGTGGCATTTGTATTTACGATGTTGATTATTTTGGTCTGCATGGCGATAGGTTTCAGTGAGTTCAACCTTGTTCATTTTGGCGAATTCGGCAACTTAACCGAGTTTTTATCGGAATTTGGCGCACCATTAATCGTATTCAGCATGTTGCTTGTGCTTATTCCTGCGATATATATCGGTTATCTCTTCATCACTCTGCTTATCAATCGCAAACCGCGCTGGTGGGTATTGGTAATCTCTATTTTGTTGTGGATATTTGTCTTTATCTGTACATCTATTGCCGGTATCGGTTATGCAGAGGGATACTCTCGCAACGTCTTCTATATGGATAGTGAGGTGGAGCGCATAATGAAAAAGAGCGACGAGACATCTCTCTCTCGACAAATTATGGAGGAACTCGACAAAGGTCCCGATGCAGAAGAGTTAGTCGAGATGGAAAAACTTTTACACGATAACAACGCAAAATCTATCGATTAAAGAGCAACCATAAGCATTTTTCGGTAGAAGACCACCTCAAAGAGGTGGTTTTTTATTTTATTATTACTATCTTTGGGGTAAATTTCCAATTTAAAGCAAATGAAGAGAGTAATCGGCATCGGAAATGCCTTAACAGATGTATTGGTCAATCTTCGTAACGAGGAGGTACTACACAACCATAATATAGTACGCGGTTCGATGTCGCTTGTGGATAGCGAATTGCAATCACAGATTTCGAAGGAGGTTGCGGGGCTACCCCACTCCCTATCGCTCGGAGGCTCGGCAGACAACACCATTCGCGCAATGGCCCGACTCGGAGCAGAGGTAGGTTTCATCGGTAAAGTCGGCCACGACAACACAGGCGACAGATTCGAGCAGGCTTTGAACAATCTCGGCATTGAGGGCAAGATTTTCCGTGGCGACAACCCTTCGGGCAAGTGTATTTCGTTGGTTTCGCCCGATGGCGAGCGCACTATGCTCACTCATCTCGGTGCAGCAGCAGAGATGCACGCAGAGGATATCTCGCCTGCTATTTTCGAGGGCTACGACTGCCTCTACATCGAGGGTTACCTCGTGCAGGAGCACTCGCTTATCGAGACTGCCATTCGCACCGCCAAGGAGCAGGGCTTGCAGGTAGCTATCGACTTGGCAAGTTTCAACGTCGTAGAGGAGAACCTCGAATTTTTGCGTGGCATAGTTTCAAAATACATAGATATCGTCTTTGCCAACGAGGACGAGGCGCGCGTATTCTCGGGCGAGGCTGAGCCAATCAACGCCTTGCAGTATATTTCGGAGATGTGCGACCTCGTAGTGGTAAAAATCGGCACCAAGGGCGCGCTTATCAAGCACAAGGGCGAAGTTATCCATATCGGCATTATGGCGGCTGCAAAACGAGTAGATACCACAGGTGCGGGCGACTTCTACGCCGCAGGCTTTATGTATGGTTTGTGCGAAGGGTTATCGTTGCGTCAGTGTGGCACCATTGGAGCCATCACCGCAGGCAAGGTTATCGAGGTGGTAGGTCCGACTCTCGGCGAGGAGGCTTGGAACGATATCGAGGTGCTGGTAAATAGAGTTAAAACCGAAAAATATCTCTTCTAAATGAGAAAATTCATACTTTTGGTCGCACTCTGTGTGGCAACTATCGCTTGGGGCGAGGAGCGAAAATTACTCACGATGGAGGACGCCATTCTCAATCGCAGCCTTATCCCACAAAACTACGATATTAGATTCGATAAGGAAAACTCAGCTATATACGAGCACACAAACGGCAAAGATATCGAGCAGTACGACATTCGCACCGGAAAGTTGCTCTCGAGCAAGCCTATCCTTATCGGTATGCCAAATCCATTCCGCAACAAGGCGAGCATAAAGGGTAATAACGTCATCTGGTACGACGGCGAGGGCAAGGAGCATAAGGTGACAGAGTTCGAGGACAAGAATATCGTATGCGGTCAATCGGTTTCACGCAACGAGTTCGGTATTAGCGGTGGTCTGTTCCCATCGCCCGACAACACCTTGTTGGCATTCTATCAAAAGGACGAGTCGAAGGTTACGACCTTCCCGCTGTTGGATATCACTTCACGCACCGGCTCGCTCGTGGAGATTAAATACCCGATGAACGGTATGGCATCGGAACACGTAAAGCTCGGCGTATATGACGTTGCAGCCAAAACGGTTATATATCTCAACGTAACCGACTTCGACGAGGAGCGCTACCTCACGAATATTTCGTGGTCGCCCGATTCGAAAACAATCTATGTGCAGGTGCTGAATCGCGCCCAAAAGGAGATGCACCTCAACGCCTATTGTGCCAAGACAGGAGTATTCATCAAGACAATCTTGACCGAGCAGAACAATCGTTGGGTAGAGCCTCAAAACCCTATCCGTTTCATCGACAATGACCGCTTTATCTACACTACCGATAATCGTGACGGCTACAAAAACCTCTACCTGCACACCCTCTCGAAGGGTACAACCGAGCGTTTGACAAAGGTCGATGCCGATGTGGAATATGTGGCTCACAACGATAAGATGGTTTTCTTCTACTCATCAGAAGTTTCGCCCGTAGAGCAGCACCTATTCAGCGTATCGCTCCGCAATGGCAAGGTGCGCCAGCTTACTCGTGACGAGGGTTGGCACAACTGCATCATATCGCCCGACGGAAAGCACTTCTCGGACAACTACTCGTCGCTAAACGTACCGCGCGTGGTGGCAGTAGGTTCAACCGACGGCAAGATATATCGCGAGGTATTCCGTGCCGAGGATCCGTCAAAGGAGTTCAACTACTCGACTATCGAGCTCGGCTCGGTAAAGTCGGCTGACGGAAAGTACAACAACCACTATCGCCTTATCAAGCCTCTCGACTTCGACGAGAACAAGAAATACCCCGTAATACTCTACGTCTATGGCGGTCCACACTCGCAAATGGTGCGTAACACCTTCCAGGCGGAGTTGCGTCGTTGGGAGATGTATATGGCACAGCGAGGTTATGTCGTATTTGTAATGGATAATCGTGGTACACTCTATCAGGGTGCCGAGTACGAGAAGGCTATCCACCGCCAATGCGGAAAAGCGGAGATGGAGGACCAAATGGCAGGTTTGGAGTGGTTGCTCTCGCACAAATGGGCCGACAAGGAGCGCGTGGGCGTACATGGTTGGTCGTATGGCGGATTTATGACTATCTCGCTTATGACTCACTATCCCGAGGTATTCAAGGTGGGCGTTGCGGGTGGCCCTGTAATCGATTGGAAATGGTACGAGGTGATGTATGGCGAGCGCTATATGGAGACCGAAAAGACAAACCCTGAGGGCTTCGCTGCTACATCCCTCATTTCGCAGGCAAAGAACCTCAAAGGCAAGTTATTGATTTGTCAGGGTGCAATTGACGATGTGGTTGTATGGCAACATTCGCTCTCGTTTGTAGATGCTTGCGTGGTTGAGAATGTGCCGGTGGACTACTTCCCATACCCTCGCTCGCAACACAATGTGCGTGGCAAGTGGCGTGTGCACTTGATGCAGAAGGTGACCGACTATTTCGAGGACTATCTGCGATAAACATGGTATAACATGGTATAATTTTTGACTATATAAGAACAATTATAAAATTCATCAAAATTATGACAGTAAAACCACTTTCAGACAGAGTACTTGTACTCCCAAATCCTGCCGAGACAACAACGGCAAGCGGTTTGATTATTCCCGACTCGGCAAAGGAGAAGCCGGCAGCGGGCAAAGTAATAGCGGTAGGTCCTGGCACCGCCGAGGTTAAAATGGAGGTAAAGGTTGGTGACGAGGTGTTGTATGGCAAGTATGCCGGCACCGAGTTGAACATCGACGGCGTAAGCTACCTTATGATGGCACAGCGCGATATCCTCGCAGTAGTTGAGAAATAACGGATAACGAAACTAAATTCCATACATTCAAAATCGGAGGCGATGAGGCTATTTTTGTGCGTTACGCAGTGGCGGAAAGCACAGCATAGTCGACCTATGTGAGCATTTACGACGCAAGTAAGGTGCAAAAAGAGTCCATCGGAACGATTTTCTAACAAAGAGCAACACGATTATGGCAAAAGAGATTAAATACAATGTTGAAGCAAGAAATCTCCTCAAGGAGGGTGTAGATGCTTTGGCAGACGCAGTAAAGGTAACACTCGGTCCTAAGGGGCGCAATGTGATTATCGGCAAGCAGTTTGGTGCACCACACATCACAAAGGATGGTGTAACAGTGGCAAAGGAGGTTGAATTGGAGGACTCATTCGCAAATATGGGTGCGCAGATGGTGCGCGAGGTTGCATCGAAGACTAACGACGATGCTGGTGATGGTACTACTACCGCAACAGTTCTCGCTCAGGCTATCATCGGCGTAGGTATCAAGAATGTTACCGCAGGTGCTAACCCAATGGACCTCAAACGCGGTATCGACAAGGCGGTTTCAACCGTCGTAGAGAGCCTTCGTGCGCAGTCGCAGGAGGTTGGTTCGGACAACTCGAAAATCGAACAGGTAGCTACTATCTCGGCAAACAACGACAACACCATCGGTAAGCTTATCGCCGAGGCTATGGCGAAGGTTAACAACGAGGGCGTAATCACCGTCGAGGAGGCAAAGGGTACCGACACATACGTTGATGTTGTGGAGGGTATGCAGTTTGACCGTGGTTACATCTCAGCTTACTTCATCACCAACACCGAGAAGATGCAGACCGAGTTGGAGAAGCCATATATCCTCATCACCGACAAGAAGATCTCGACAATGAAGGAGATTATGAGCGTCTTGGAGCCGGTAGCACAGAGTGGTCGTGCGCTCTTGATTATTGCCGAGGATGTTGACGGCGAGGCTTTGTCGGCTCTCGTAGTAAACAAGTTGCGTGGCACTCTCAAAATCGCAGCTTGCAAGGCTCCTGGCTTTGGTGATCGTCGCAAAGAGATGTTGGAGGATATCGCAGCTTTGACAGGTGCAACAGTTATCTCTACCGACAAGGGTATGCGTCTTGAAGATGCAACACTCGAATCGCTCGGTTGTGCCGAAAAGGTTACCATGAACAAGGAGAACACCACCATCGTTGATGGTTGTGGCGATAAGGAGGCTATCAAGGCCCGCGTTGAGCAGATTCGCGCTTCAATCGAGGTGTCTAAGTCGGACTATGACCGCGAGAAGTTGCAGGAGCGCCTTGCTAAGTTGGCAGGTGGCGTAGCAGTTCTCTACGTGGGTGCTGCAACCGAGGTTGAGATGAAGGAGAAGAAGGACCGCGTTGATGATGCTTTGGCTGCAACTCGTGCAGCCGTTGAGGAGGGTATCGTTCCAGGTGGTGGAGTTGCATATATTCGCGCTACCGAGGCTCTCGAAGGCTTGAAGGGCGAAAATGACGACCAGACCACAGGTATCCAGATAGTAAAGCGTGCTATCGAGGAGCCACTCCGTCAGATTGTCGCAAATGCTGGTGGCGAGGGTTCGGTAGTTGTAAATAAGGTACGCGAAGGCGAAGGCTCATTCGGCTACAATGCTCGCGATGACCGCTACGAGGATATGCTCGATGCAGGAATTATCGATCCTACGAAGGTATCGCGCGTGGCTTTGGAGAATGCAGCTTCTATCGCTTCGATGTTCCTCACTACGGAGTGTGTCTTGGCAGAGAAGAAGGTCGAAACACCAATGCCTGCTATGCCAGCCGGCGGTATGAGCGGAATGATGTAACATATTGGCATAAACGCAAAAAATAAGACAGACCAAAGCGGTCTGTCTTATTTTTTATAAAGTTGCTAAGAATTACTCTGCAACAACCGAGAGAGTGATCTCTGCCTTAACCTCACGGTGGAGCTTAACAGCAGCCTTGTACTCACCTACGGTGTTGATAGCCTCAACAGTAACATTCTTCTTCTCAACCTCAACGCCCTTCTCTGCGAGTGCAGCAGCGATGTCAGCCGAAGTGATAGTACCGAAGATACGGCCCTCCTCTGCCTTTACAGCAAAGGTGAGTGGAAGGTTTGCAATCTTCTCAGCGAGTGCCTGAGCGTCTGCCAAAATCTTAGCATCCTTGTGAGCACGCTGTTTGAGGTTCTCTGCCAATACCTTCTTTGCAGAAGCAGTAGCAGCCTTTGCGAAGCCCTGTGGAATGAGGTAGTTGTTCGCATAACCTGGCTTTACCGAAACGATATCGTTTGCGTATCCGAGGTTCTCTACATCCTTAATCAAAATAATCTCCATAGTCTCGCCCTCCTATTATTTCATACAATCGGTTACGAATGGCAAAATTGCGAGGTGACGCGCACGCTTAACAGCCTGAGCCACCTTCTTCTGGAACTTCTGCGAAGTACCTGTAAGACGACGAGGAAGGATCTTACCCTGCTCGTTGAGGAACTTCTTCAAGAACTCACCGTCCTTATAATCTACATACTTGATGCCGAGTTTCTTGAAACGGCAATACTTCTTCTTCTTAACATCAACCGACACTGGGTTGAGGTAGCGCAACTCGCCACCCTGATTCATCTCTGCCATAGTTTACTCCTCCTTGTTTTTGTTAGCAAGCTTGGCACGACG
>JAZRGH010000016.1:0-11113 GCA_045644085.1 Alistipes sp.
CCGAGATAGAGCGATTATGCCCTCAGAGCAAAGTTATAAACCAATCGGTTTTTTATCGCCGACACAAAGATTTGAATGATTATCTACGCTCACAACAACCTCGAAAACGGGTTGTGGCGAAACAGAAACGAGGATTTAAGATGTAGGGGAGCAAGTTTGTGTTTCTGTCGGACAGAAACTATAAAATCCCGATGGTCTAACCTAAATAATAACCTAAAATTTAAACACTATGAGAACAATCAAGAATCGTAATAATGAAGGTCGTCCACCCATGACGGCAACCGAAAAACTCAAGTATAAAATTACAGTGCGCTTTGCTACCGAAGAGTACTTTTCGTTAAAGGAGAAGGCTCGCCGAGCGGGTGTTACTTTGAGCGAGTATCTGCGCCAAGCGTCAGCCTCCTCGGTGGTGCGTGAGCGATTGCGCCCACAGCATCTGCACCATATCCTGCAACTGACAGGTATGGCAAATAACCTTAATCAAATTTCTCGCAAGGCTAATGCCGTAGGCTATGTGGGTATAAGAACAGAGTACCGCAATTTAGCAAGCGAGATTGATGACCTGATAAGCCACATAAAAGATGATAGGTAAGATAGTACAAGGTGCAGATTTTCGAGGTGTGGTAAATTATGTATTGCAAAAGCCTGATGCCGAGCCGCTCGGTAGCCGAGGATTGAGAAACGACAGCATTGACCATATAGTTGATAGCTTTCGTATGCAAGCATCGCTTAATCCTATTGCCAAGCCCGTAGCCCATATCTCGCTTGATTTCTCCGTGCAAGATAAAGAGCGCTTGACGAACAGGATGATGATGCAGATTGCCGATGAATATCTTCGCCGTATGGGCTATGGGGATACGCAGGTGCTGATAGTTCGCCATCACGACAGGGAGCACCCACATTTGCACCTTGTCCTCAATCGAATTGAAGGAAATGGTAAGCGTATCTCCGACAAGAATGAGCGAGTGCGAAATGCTAAAGTATGTAGAGAACTATCAGATAAATATGGTCTTTATATAGCTCCGAATAAAGAGAATGTAAAACGCCATAGACTGCGCGAGCCCGACAAAACGAAGTATGAGATTTATGATGCGATTCGGACCAGCCTGCCGAAGTGTCGCAATTGGAATGATTTAACATCTGCGTTACGAAAACAAGGCATTAATACCGAGTTTAAGCGCAAAGGAACTACCTCGACTATCGAGGGCGTAAAGTTCTCCAAGAACGGTTATACTTTCAGTGGCTCGAAAGTCGATAAAGCATTTAGTTACTCTAAATTCAATCGCCACTTCGCTCAAGTTGAACGACGAACGACACAACAACCATCGCTCGGCAAGAGAATGATGTCAGCTGCGAACGCTTATCGTTCGGCTTTTTCGGGATTATTTGGCAATAATAATCCTTCAGTAACGCAGGGAGTAGATATGGGTGCGTATGGAATTATCGACCTGCCGCCATTTGATTCACCGATAAAACTATCGGCAGCACAACTACAACGCCGAGTAGGAGAGTCTCCCGAGGAGCATCTTGCCCGAGTAACTGCTTTGCTTAATATGGTTGCCGAGGCAATGGCTGTTGCCGCCGAAGAACACAAACGAAAACTACGAGATATTAAACCCAAGAAATCAACACTGAAACTTTAACACTATGAACGAGAATAAAATGATGTCATACGAAATGTATGAGGAACTGAAAAACTCTATTACAAGGACAATTAAAGCAGAGGTTGCAAACGCTAAAACAGCAAGCACAATGCCAATCAATCTATCGCAGCAGATTGAACAAGCAGTATTGAGTGGGTTTGCTCAATGCAGAACAACATTAGAAGGAATAAATGAATCTATTACAACAACCGCAGAACGACAATCAGAAGTATTGGTAGAGGTAAGGAACTTGCGCGATGCTGTATCGGCAATTGAAATTCCCAAAGAATTACCTCCGAGATGGCATAACCATCGCCATATACTCGCTTCGGATTCAAAGACCCTCACGGTGTTCTTTGTAACTTGCTTTGTGATTATAGTATTTATGTCAATTGCCCTATGGGATGCTCGGCAACCAAATGTGCAGCGTGATGATAACGACCTCAAATATCGTTATATGAAGATGAAAGGCGATGCCTCGCCCGAACTAATGGCTGAATTGGAAAATATTTTCACAATAAATCGAGATCCCAACCGCATCAAGCAAATGCGAAGTGATGTCGAGGAGTACGAGCAAACTATCCTCCGCCAAGCTGCCCTCACCGAACAAGCTCGCCTCAAAGCCCAAGAGGCAGAACAACTCAACGCAAAAGCAAGAAATATACAAAATAAATAAGTGTAGCCTCCCGATAGTGAAATCGGGAGGGTTTTGCCTTGATCTGATCTGTTATTGATAAAAAAGAGTTAACTTTATGAAAAATTATGTATATGAATAAAAAAGATATAGAGACACTTGCAGTAAATGCAGTAAGAGATAGTATTGCATTGTGTGATTATATGGAACCATATCTTAATGATAACGATAAAACTCCGTCTTGGGATGGAGATATATACATCTATACTACACCTGATCGAAAGAAAGAAAATTTACGAGGTTTGATTAAGTCTCAAATTAAGGGTAAAGAACAATCCGACTTAACAAAGAATTCTATCTTACATCCAGTGAGTGTTATTGATTTAAAGAATTTTCTGCGCACTGGAAACACAATCTATTTTGTGGTATATATATCTTCAAATAAAGTTGATAGACAGATATATTATAATGATTTGAACCCAGTAAAACTCAACCATTATATCAAAATAGCCAAAGGTAAAACTATAAAAATTCCTTTTAAAAGATTTCCCAATGATGCTGTGGGCAAAACAGATATATGTGTCAATCTATATGATGATGGAGTGAAACAGATGAGCCATCAAGAACATATAATATCGTTTGAGGATCTACAAAATCGAAATATAGCAAAGATAGATTTGTCATACACAAGTTATGCAAAAGAAACGCCAGATATTGTTCAACTTATGCTTGATAATTCAGCAAGTATATATGTTCAATTAGAGGATTCTGACATATCGTACCCATTGGACACAACTGACTTAGAATTGCAGATTGAATTTAAGCGAGATCTGACAGTAAGAGTTGGTGAGACAACTTTTTATTCTCATATCACAGCAAAACGAACAGTAAACAAATTGATAATTAGAGTCGGTGATAGTCTTGATATTGTACATAATAAAGATACAAGGCTAATAACATTCAATTACAGATTAAGTCAATCACTGAGAAATGCTGTTGTTGATTTGGCATTTATGAATGCCGTTATGGACGCTAAAGAATTTTGGATTAATAATACCTTGTATGGTATTCCTGAAGAGATCGTTGGTAATTATAATCGAGAATGGAGCTCATCAACCTTAGCTTCGATGGTAGATTATGTTAAAGTTCTCGAAATTTTGAAGGTTGAAAAAGATATAGAGTGGGAGAAGTTGTCTGCACAAGAGCATAGAGATTTTAATACTATAGTTAAAGCATTTGTTCGCGATGAATTAGTATATAATCTAAATGATAATCTCCCTCCTGTGTGCATAATGCAAATACAAGGTGTAAAACTTTTATTAGGAGTTGAACGTAGTGAAGCATCCTCAAATGCTTGGAAAGTTTATAATGTATTCGAACACCCTGCGATAAATAATTTACAGTATAGGAAAACTGAAAAAGATCCTATACTCCCAACCTCAATGTATACTTTACTGAAAGCAGATGATTATAATGCAATTGACAATATCAATTACGAGACATTGCCTGATACATATAAATGCCTAAAAGATAGCAATCCAATGCTTGTAGATATAGTAAATCGTGATTTGTTAATAATGCTTTTGGCATATGATAAACATCCTAAAGAAAAATTGCTTAAAGCGGTAGAAGATCTTGCAAAGTGGATTCTTAATGACGCCTCCTTCCCAGAACTACCATATGAGTCTCGGTATCTAAATCTTATGCAGATATATAAGAGAACCCGAAATTTGACAAACGAGGAGAAAGAGCAAATTTACGATATATACGATAATACAGAGATTTGTGATATAAGGGTTGCTGCAGCGTTATTGTTGGAAGACTATATTGGAGCAAAACGCAACTTTGCCAAGATGGCAGAAGATGCTCAAGAATTTTTTAAGACATTGCCAATATATCGCTTTTGGAAGAAACAGCCTTTTTGATTTCTATGCCCTGTTAATGCAAACACAACCCATTATAGATAGAAGTATTCATTAGTAAAATTGTTTGTTGTATGGAAAAATTTGATGAGAAAATTATTGAAAAGATTGTATCTCAATATGGGAAATTACAAGATAAATCTTTATTACAACGAGAACATCTTGAGTCTGGGGATAAAAATACTGAAGGACGTTCTGAATATGCTAGAGATTATGCTCGTATATTGTATTCATCTGCATTTAGAAGATTGCAGGGTAAAATGCAGATTCTAGGTATTAATTCCACTGCGTTCTATCGCAATCGTTTGACCCATAGTCTTGAAGTTTCCCAAATTGCTCGTTCACTTGCTCGCATATTATCTCATAAATGTGATAAAGAAAAAGCAATGTATAGAGATGAAGAGCTCTATTTATTGGATGCTGCTGCTTTGGCACATGATATTGGGCATCCTGCTTTTGGGCATAAAGGAGAAAAAGTACTCGAAGAAATCGCCAATAAGTGTAAGCTGAGATTTGAAGGCAATGCTCAAAACTTTAGAGTTCTAAGAAAGTTAGATCAACACGGATCGTCTGAAATGGGACTTAACCTTACATATCGTACGTTGTTAGCTATTAACAAATATCTTCAATACGAGAATGAGGTTGATGAAAAAAACAAACTAGTTAAAAAGTTTATGTATCAATCAGACTTTGAGTTTCTAAATAAATTTCGCATAAAACATCAACTCAATACTCGCACTTTAGATGTTCAAATTATTGAACTTGCAGATGATATTGCATATGCCGTACACGATCTTGAAGATGGATTAGCTCAAGGCGTTTTTAATACTGAAGAGTTAATATATGAAATAAAAAATTACAAATCAAATCAAAAGAATACTTTTAGTAGTAATCAGATAGATGATGCTATAGGTTTATTTGGCCAGTATATAGAAGACGCTAAAAAAGACATTAAAGCTAATAACCTACAGCAATACTCTCATATTTTTAGAAAGAAATTAATATCCTTTTTAACCGATAGATTAATAAGAAGCGTAACATATTCTGAAACAAATAATGAATTAACATTGGATAATTCTCATTATGTTTTATGTAAGGTTCTTGCAAAGACTATTTTCGTATGTATAACTAGAGATTCTCAAGTTGCTACCTATGAGAAAAAAGGAGAAGTTGTGATTAAAACATTGTTTAATATTTATGCTGATAAGAATATCAATCAAGAGTATATGTTACTACCTCCAGACTATAGACCTAATAATACTAATAATGTACAAGAAATTGCTCAATGTTGTATTGACTATATCGCGGGTATGATGGACACGTATGCCATAGCCGAATATACACGTTTAACAGGAAAAAGATTTGATGATATCAATATGTTAGAGATGCCAGAAATATTAGATTTATAGAAGAGGACAGAGGATGAGGTAAAAAATGTCGCAAATTTTGCATTTTTAGTTATCGTAGTAACTGATAACTGGATAGTTATGTACAAGTAGAAGCATACTTAATCAATTTTATCAAATGCTACTAACGCAATAGAAAAGAAGGAAAAATAGTAAGTCTAACAAATTAAACTTACTCCACTACGACGGCGAAGGTCACCCGACCTTCCTCGTTGTGTTTTAGGCGCAAAGAGCCGCCGTGAAGGCGGATGATTTGGCGAGAGACGGCAAGGCCGATGCCTGAGCCGTCGGTTTTGGTCGTAAAGAATGGCGTGAAGATATTTTCGGCGACCTCAGCGGGGATTGCCTTTCCGTTGTTGGTTATCTCAATCTGGATGCGCTCCTCTGTGTCAATGGTTGAGCGGATGGTTATCTTGCGGTCGCAATCCTGCGCCAAGAGTACCTCGGAGGCGTTTTTCAGCAGATTGACCATCACCTGCGACATCAGCGCACGGTCGGCATAGAGCATCGTATCTTCGGGCTCGATGCTCACTTCGACCTTGATACCCTCGTGAGGTATCAGCGATAGCGACTCCGCCACCAACTCCGAGAGGTAGAACGGTGCTTTCTGTGGCGTGGGGATGCGTGTAACGGCACGGAACGAATCGACAAAGCGGAGCAGACGATCCGAGGTCGCGTGTATCGTTTCAAGTCCTTGTCGCATCGTCTCGGCATCGCCTGATGACGAGAGAAGTGTGTGGCTGATAGAGGTAACAGGCGCAAGCGAGTTCATAATCTCGTGCGTGAGGATGCGTGTGAGTTTCTCCCACGACTCTACCTCCTTGCGGTCAAGCTCTTCGTGGATATTGCCGATAGAGATAACCCTCAACTGCTTGCCCTCAAACTCCATTGCCGAGCAACTCAGCACCAAGTTTTGGTCGCCAATCTCGGTGGCAAAGCGTGCTGTAAGTTGTGCGCCCGGCTCGATGCGGTGCATAGCCTCACATAGCTCCTCGCTCAGTATTCGCAGCTGGTCGATATGATTCAGTCGCTCCATACCCACGATGCGCAGCGCCTTCGAGTTGGTCTGCGCCACCGTACCATTTTCCATCACGGTAACGATGCCGATATTGGCACACTCCATAATCAGCTCAAAGTACTTTTCACGCTCACGAATCTGCATCTTGGCATTGTCCATCACCTCCTTGATTCGGTTGAGCGATTGATTGACCAAGGCGTGGCGTGTGATATTGGGGTTCTCGGTAAAGCGGAATGAGTAATCGTTGTTCTGCACGGCATTGAATACAAACATCAGTCGCTCGACCAACTCGTTGTAGATATGGAAGAGGCGGAACAGGCAGAAGATAATAATCGGAATGGTCGCTATGAGGTGTGCGTGGCGGTTGGTAGCCCACACATAGCCCGACAAAGCTGCCATCAGGATAATGACCGCCACATAAGCACCGATTTTGCCATAAGGTATGTTCTGCTGTCGTTTCACAAGCCGTAGCGTTTAATCTTGTTGTAGAGGGTCTGGCGCGTAATGCCGAGCTGCTGTGCCACCTGTGAGAGGTTGCCACCACATTGGGCAATGGCATTAGCGATGGTCTGTCGTTCCATCTCTTCAAGCGTTTGACTCTCGTTCATAGGGCGTTGCGAAGTGTGGAGTTCGAGGTGATCGGGCGAGATCATATCGCCATCACACATAATCACAGCCTTCTCAATCGTATTCTGCAACTCGCGGATATTGCCCTCCCACGAGTGCGCTGTAAGTTTATCGGCAGCCTCGCCCTGAAGGAGCAGTCCTACCTTGTTATACTTCTTGCCGTAGTGCTCAATAAAATGTTCGGCAAGGGGTACAATATCCTCCTTACGGTTACGCAGGGGCGGAATATGGATATGTATGGTATTGATGCGGAAGAGTAAATCCTGTCGGAACTCGCCCTTGGCTACTGCCTCGTGCAGGTCGCAGTTTGTAGCCGAGATAAGGCGAATATCTACAGGCGTAGCCTCATTAGCTCCGAGGCGTGTTACGGCACGATTTTGCAGCACGGCGAGCATCTTGGCTTGCAGATGGAGTGGCAGGTTGCCAATCTCGTCCATAAAGAGTGTTGAGCCGTTGGCGGTCTCGAACTTTCCCTCTCGGTCGGTGCGAGCATCGGTAAATGCTCCTTTGGTATGGCCAAACAGCTCGCTCTCAAAGAGCGTATCGGGAATAGCACCCATATCGAGCGACACCATCGTCTTTCGACAGCGTGCCGACTGGCGGTGAATCTCACGCGCAAGCACCTCCTTACCCGTGCCATTCTCGCCCGTGAGCAGTATGTTGGCATCGGTAATCGCCACACGCTCGACCATCTGCCTTACGCGCTTCATCTCTGCACTATCGCCCCAATACATCTCCGCTTGTGGCTCGGTGGTCTGCTGCTTGGCTGGCTTCTTCGCTTTACCTTTGGCGGCCTTGTAGGCATTTTGGAGCGTGGCAATCAGCTTGGCATTATCCCACGGCTTTACAACAAAGTCGAAAGCACCCTCCTTCATCGCACGCACCGCCAACTCAATATCGGCATACGCAGTAAAGAGCACAACCTTTGTTTCGGGGAATTTCGACAGCACCTCTTTGAGCCAATAGAGTCCCTCGTTGCCGGTATTTATGCCGGCGTGGAAGTTCATATCGAGTAGCACAACATCGGGACGCTCCTTTTGTAGCGTGGTAATCAACGAATTAGGCGACGGCAGCGTGACAACCTCCTCGAAGATGCCATCACACAACAACTTCACCGCCGAAAGAATCGAACGGTTGTCATCAACAATTAAAAGTCTGCCTGCCTTTGCCATTTTTATAAATTTTCTTTTCACAAAGTTACAACAAAATTGCGCCGTGTCAATATATCACACATCGATTGTCTAATTATTAGACACTTTACAATTTGAGCAAAAATCACAAGGTGCTGATTATCAGCATTTGGCACACTTTGGCATAAGTTTGGCACGATTGAGAGCAGAAACCGAAAATAATATGAAACGATTGATTTTAACCCTTTTAGTGTCTAATTTTTTGACACTTGTTTGTATAACAAACGCTAAGGCCCAGACGCTAACCCTTGATGAGTGTATGCGCTATGCCGTGGAGAACTCAACCACCGTTGGGCAAAAGAATCTCGCTCTCGATGATAGCAAAACAAATTACGCCGAGGCTGTTGCCTCACTCTTCCCCTCGATAAATGGCTCGGTGGGTGGTGCTATGAACTTCGGTCGTGGTATCGACCCTGCAACCAACGCCTACACGAGCGTTACCACATTTAATAATGCGTATGGCATTAGTGGCTCTATGCCCCTCTTTGATGGCTTGCAGGGCATCAACACCGTGCGAGCTGCAAAGGTTGCCCGCAAGATGGGAGCTACTGGAGTGGAGATTGCTCGTGACGAGGTGGCTATGCAGACGATGTCGGCATATATGGATGTGGTTTACTATACCGAGGCAGCAAAGATTGCCCGCGAGCAGTTGGAGGCATCACGCCGCACCTTGGAGCTTGTGCGTCGTCAGTTCGACCTCGGAACAAAGAGCGCAGCCGATGTGGCAGAGATTGAGTCGCAGGAGGCGAACTACGACTATCTCTTAACCACCGAGGAGAACAACCTCGCCCTTGCATATATCCGTTTGCGCGAGGTGATGAACTACCCACAGGGCGAGAAGTTGGTAATCGAAACTAATATCGACTTAGAGGCGTTACCAAGTGCCACATCGGAGCAGGCGTTGGTGGACTACGCATTGGCTAACAATCACAAAATCGTGGCAAGTCGCCACTTTGCCGAGCAGCAGCGTCTGAACCTTGCTCGTGCAAAGAGTGCCTACTCGCCATCGCTCTACCTCTATGGTGGTTACAACACCTCTTATTTTATAGATTTCGACAATAAGGCGGCCTATGACCCCTTCGGCACGCAGTTCCGCAACAACCGAGGCGGATATGTTCAACTTTCGCTCTCTATTCCCATCTTTAATGGTTTGAGCGCACGCTCATCAAAGCGCAGAGCAGCCAACGCCTACCGCTCGGCACAGTTGGAGCAGGTGGCTGTTGAGCGAGCAGTAGAGAGCGAGGTGTCGCAGACCTGGCAGCAGATGCAGGGCTTCGGCAAGCAGTATGTGCAGGGCCAGAAGAAGGTTAATGCTGCTGAACTCGCCTACGATGGTGCAGAGCGCAAATTTGAGAATGGTTTAATCTCCGCCCTCGACCTTCAAACCGCAGCTAACACCCTGCTGCAAGCCAAATCGGACAAGCTCCGTGCTCGCCTGCAATATATCGTCAAGAGCCGAATGGTCGATTACTACAACGGTGAGCCCTTGGTGAAAGGTCGTGATTAGGGAATTTAAGGAGATTAAGGAATTTAGTGAATGACAATAATAAAACTTAAATAAAATGGATATCAAACTTGAAAAGAAGAAAGGATGGCGTGCCATCTTTCAGAAGAAGAATCTGCCCTATGCAGCAGTGGTGGTGCTGATTGGCTTTATTGGCTGGTTGGTGTTGCGTGATAACTCCTCGACCTTGCATGTCGATGCAGGGCTTGTCAATATCGCCTCTGTCGAGCAGAGCGAGTTTAACGACTATGTTCGCCTGACGGGTAGCGTTCAGCCGATGACCACCGTGCAGCTCTCGCCCCTCGAGCCGGGTGTTGTGGAGCGTATCGTTGCCGAGGAGGGCACGAGCGTTAAGCGTGGCGATGTAATCCTCGAAATGTCGAATAATTCGCTTTCGATGCAGATTTTGCAGTCCGAAGCCGACCTTGCCGAGAAGCAGAACATCCTGCGTAATACGATGATTTCGATGGAGCAGGAGCGCTTGGCACTTCGCCAGGAGAAACTACAACTCGACCTCGAAGTGTCGCGCCTACACCGCACCTATCAGCAGAACGAAAACCTCTACAACGACAATCTCTTGGCGCGTGAGGAGTACTTGCGTGCAAAGGAGGATTACGAACTCGCGGTGCGTAAGCGCGATTTGGTCTTGGAGCGACAGCGTCAGGACTCGCTCTACCGCACCTCGCAGGTCGAGCAGATGGAGGAGAGCCTCCGCTCGATGCAGCTCAATATGCAGCTTATCCGCCAGAGAGTGGACAACCTCAAGGTGAAGGCTCCGATTGATGGCGAGGTGGGTATGTTGGATGCCGTGCTTGGACAGTCATTGCTGCAGGGCGCAAATATCGGCCAGGTGAACGATCTTACGACCTACAAGGTGCAGGCACAGGTTGATGAGCACTATATCGACCGCGTTACAACGGGTCTTGTGGCATCGTTTGAGCGTCAGGGCGCGGAGTACGAAATGCAACTCCGCAAGGTCTATCCCGAGGTGCGCAACGGACAGTTTAAGGCGGACTTCCGCTTTACAGGTGCTGCGCCCGAGAATATCCGTAGCGGACAGACCTACTACCTCAACTTGCAACTTGGCGAGGCTGCCGAGGCTGTTCTGATACCTCGTGGCTCGTTCTATCAGGCAACGGGTGGTCGTTGGATCTATGTCGTCGATGCTT
>JAZRGH010000017.1:0-4724 GCA_045644085.1 Alistipes sp.
GTTCTACTTTTGCACCTCGGGTAAGTCTTATACGACCAGCTCCTGCAGAACTCCCCCAGGCAAGGAATTGAGCAAGGGTATGCGGTTGTAGCGGTGCGATATAAGTAGCTTACCCTTTTTTTATTGTCGTCTGATGACGAAAAAAAAAAGGGTAAGGGTATTGACATTCCCCCTAAATCCCCCTGTTGAAAAAGGGGGACTTGTCGCAGAACAAGTTCTGCTCCGATTAGCATCTCCATTTTTGGCTTTTGACCAAATAAAAAGGGTAAAATACCTACATTCCCCCTATAAATTCCAAAGTGACATTCGGCCTTTCTCCTTCGCACCTCAGCATAATGTGCAAGCACACTCTGCCCTCGGTTTGGCGTCGGTCCCGTTTTCCCACTCCAAGCTAAAACCGAAAAACAAAAAGTTTTCCGTTTTCCGCTTTCCGTTTTCCGTTTATTTTTGTACCTTTGCCCAAATTATTATATAGAATATATAAAATATCAAAAATATGCAGAAATCTATGACCGGCTTCGGCAAGTCCGAAGTAGTGGCTAACGGTAAAACTTTTACTGCCGAAATTCGCTCGCTCAACTCAAAACAGCTCGACCTCGGCCTTAAAACTCCTGCCGCATACCGAGAACTCGAAAACGACATTCGTTCACTCGTATCGAAGCGCGTAGTACGTGGTAAGGTCGATTTACTCGTTACGGTAACATCGAGCGAAGTAGCAACTGCGTCGCACATCGACAAAGCTCTTTTTGCAGCATACATCAAGCAGATGAACGAGGCGTTGGCTTATGCCGGTGTTCAGGTCGATTACGAGGCGATTATTCCTTCTGTAATGAAGATGCCGAATGTTATCCAAAACGACACAGTGGAGGCTTCTGACGATGAGAAGGCAGCAATTATACAGGCTGTAGAGGGTGCTATCGACAAGCTCGACACCTTTCGCAAGCAGGAGGGTGCAATTCTTATCGCAGATCTTTTGCGTCGCGTCGATTTAATCGAGCAGATGCGCAACGAGATTATTCCATTCGAGGCTACTCGTGCCGAAGCTATCCGCCAGCGTATCCGCGAGGGTATCGAGAAGTTGGGCGTGGAGGTGGACAACAACCGCTTGGAGCAGGAGATGATTTTCTATATCGAAAAGCTCGACATCACCGAGGAGAAGGTACGACTCGAAAATCACTGCAAATACTTCCGTGAGGTGGCTCACAACGAGGAGCAGGCTGGTCGCAAGCTCGGCTTTATCGCACAGGAGATGGGCCGAGAGATTAACACCACAGGTTCGAAGGCTAATCAGCACGACATTCAGAAGCTCGTCGTGAAGATGAAGGACGAGTTGGAAAAAATAAAGGAGCAAGTGCTCAATATTTTATAAATAGAGAGAAGCGAGTAACGAGTAGAGAGTAGTTTTTATCATTTTTAGCGCCCTGATAAAAACGATAAAAAGTAAAAATTTAACTACTCACTACTATCTACTCATTACTAACTAAGTACAAGAGTATGGAAGGTAAACTTATTATATTTTCAGCACCTAGTGGCTCGGGCAAGACCACTATTGTGCGCGAACTGTTAAAGCACTATCCGCAGTTCGAGTTCTCGATTTCGGCTACCTCGCGAGCACCTCGTGGCGTAGAGCAGAATGGAGTAGACTACTACTTCCTCACGCAGGAGGAGTTCGCTGCGAAGGTTGCCAGCGACAGTTTCGTAGAGTGGGAGGAGGTATATGCAGGCACCTGCTACGGCACTCTCAAAAGCGAGATGGAGCGCATCTGGTCGAAAGGTAATGTTATTATCTTCGACGTAGATGTGATGGGAGGTATCAATCTCAAACGTATCTTTGGCGATAAGGCTTGTTCGATATTTATTATGCCGCCTTCGATTGAGGAACTTCAGAAGCGTCTCGAAGGTCGTGGTACCGACGCAGCCGAGGTTATTGCTAAGCGTGTATCCAAGGCTGAGTTCGAGATATCGAAAGCTCCGGAGTTTGATTACAAGGTCGTAAACGACGATCTTGCAACCGCAGTTGCCGACACACGAGCTATCATTGATGCATTTTTAGCAAAATAGGGGAATGAAGAAGGTTGCACTATACTTTGGTTCGTTCAACCCTATCCACAAGGGCCATATTGCTTTGGCCGAGTGGGTGGTGGAGCAGGGGCTGTGCGATGAGCTGATATTCATCGTGTCGCCACAGAACCCGTTGAAGGAGGAGAAGGAGTTGGCACCCGAATTTTCGCGCTACGAGATGTGTGAGATGGCATGTACCTCGTCACGCTACCCCGAAAAAATAAAGGTGTCGGCAGTGGAGTTTGTATTGGAGAAGCCTTCATATACAATCAATACGCTGCGCTATTTGCGTGATAATTTCGGCTCAGAGATGCAATTTTCGATACTGCTCGGAGCCGACAATATAGAGTGCTTCGACCGCTGGCGCAACTACGAGGAGATTTTGAGCGACTACCAGCTATTGGTATATCCGCGCGAGGGCTATTCGGTCGATAAGTTCGCCGACAAGATTACCTTCTTGGCCGATGCACCGCTCTTTGAGCACGCTGCAACCGACATCCGCAAGGAGATTGCCGCGGGTAAGAACTTTGCCGATAAGGTTGCTCCTGCGGTAGCTAAATACATCATACAGAATAAATTGTACAAATAGATATGAAGAAATTACGTATTGCGCTTTTGGCAGGAGGCGACTCCTCAGAGCGTGAGATAGCGCTCAACAGCGCACATCAGATAAGCGAGGCTCTCAACCGCGAGAAGTACGACGTGAAGGTCATCGACCTCCATCATCGCAGTTGGGCCTACACTGAGAACGGCAAGCGATACGAGATGGACAAAAACGACTTCTCACTCACCGTCGAGGGTGTTCGCTACGAGTTCGACTACGCCTTGATTATCATTCACGGCACACCGGGCGAAGATGGCAAGTTGCAGGGTTACTTAGATATGATGGGTATTCCGTACTCGTCGTGTTCGCAGGTTAGTTCGACAATCACCTTCGACAAGGTTTCGACCAAGCGAGCAGTGGCAGAGCGTGGTATAAATGTGGCACGAGAGGTATTCTTGCATAAGGGCGAGGCGTACTCGGCAGAGGCTATTGCCGAGGAGTTGGGCTTGCCGTTGTTCGTGAAACCTAATGCCAGCGGATCGAGCTTTGGCGTAACCCGAGTTACCGAGGTAGAGCAGATTGAGGAGGCTGTGCGATTGGCATTTACCGAGAGTGACGAGGTGTTGATCGAGGAGTGCATCACAGGTCGTGAGTTCGGCTGTGGCGTGCTTATCACAAAGAATAAGACACTTGTTTTGCCAATTACGGAGATTGTGTCGAAGAAGGCATTTTTCGACTACGAGGCGAAATATACCGAGGGTATGAGCGACGAGATTACCCCTGCACCAATCTCGGAGGAGTGGAGCGATATGATTGCCGAGGCGGCAGTCGAGGCGTACAAGGCGTGCCGTTGTCGTGGCATTGTCCGCATCGATTTTATCGTTACCGAGGAGGGCAAGGCGTACATTATTGAGGTGAACTCTATCCCCGGAATGTCGAGTGGCAGCATAGTTCCAAAGCAAGCCCGCACCGCAGGTATCTCGTTGGGAGAGTTGTATGATTTGGTAATTGAAGATACAAAAGCATTATAGCATGTACATATGAAAATACCTGTAATCCTTTCAGGAAATAACTACCCTTGTGTTTTATACTACACAACCAAAGATGACAAGATGTTAGACTCCATAACATCCAGTGCTTTTGATGTAGATATTGAGTCTCATTCATACGACAATATTGGGAAAATAGTTTTTAAACAACCTCCCACCATTATTAAAGCGTCGGCATTCAAGAATTGTGATAGTATAGAACAGATTGCTATTCCAAGCAATATTGTAACTATCGAGGATTTTGCATTTAGTGGGTGTTACAATATGTATCGTATCATAATACCAAATTGTACAACCGAAATAGGATCATACGCATTTTGTGGATGCAAAAGTTTAGGTGACATAACTTTACCTAATAGTCTTGTAGAAATTAGATTTGGAACATTTTTAGGATGCGAAAACTTAACTAATATAGAAATTCCTAGTAGTGTTACAACAATTCAATTACACGCCTTTTGGGGTTGCAAAAACCTGACTTATGTAGATCTTCTAAATAGCGTTACACAGATTGAAGAAGATGCATTTGATGATTGTCATAAACTAGAATATATATATAACCCAGACTGCACACAAGTCAATACAAATGCACTTCCTGCGCAACTGCGTTCACATAGAAGCAAGAACTATTACCGTAAGCATTATGAACAATATAAGGGTACTTATGCGCAAGATGTAGCAGGATATAGTGACGAAGAAATCAATGATGTTTTTGACGGGTGTCCAGATGCCTATTGGAACATAGATTAGTATAATAAAGATTGCCACGAGCCTTGCGGCTCTCGCAATGACGAGATATAAAAACAATAACTAAAAACACTATGAAGAAAATTCATAAGATATATCTGATATCACTGATAATAATAGCAGTACCTTTTGTTGCGCTATGGTGTGTCGTATTCTATGAGTTAGAACACGACCCTTATATATTATCGAGTAAGAATCCTGGCTATGTGGAGACTCTTATAGAGGTCGATTTACCCGATATAGCCGCAACTAAGAGCGAATATAATGATCAGCGTTGGCTTGCACACAACTCAACCTTTAAGCAATCTCTGTCGGAAGAGTGCATC
>JAZRGH010000018.1:0-10210 GCA_045644085.1 Alistipes sp.
TAACGCTTCTTGTACTACAAACTGCTTGGCTCCTATCGCTAAGGTTTTGAACGACAACTGGGGTATCGCTGACGGTTTGATGACAACTGTTCACGCTACAACTGCTACTCAGAAGACTGTTGACGGTCCATCTTTGAAGGATTGGCGTGGTGGCCGTGCTGCTGCTGGCAACATTATCCCATCGTCGACTGGTGCTGCTAAGGCTGTAGGTGTTGTTCTCCCAGAGTTGAACGGCAAGCTCACAGGTATGGCATTCCGTGTTCCTACTTTGGACGTTTCGGTTGTTGACCTCACTGTAAACTTGGCTAAGCCTGCTACTTACGCTGAGATCTGCGAGGCTATGAAGGCTGCTTCTGAGGGTGAGTTGGCTGGCGTTCTCGGTTACACTAACGAGGATGTTGTATCGTCTGACTTCTTGGGCGACGCTCGCACTTCGATCTTCGACGCTAAGGCTGGTATCGCTTTGACTGACACATTCGTTAAGGTTGTATCTTGGTACGACAACGAGTGGGGTTACTCGAACAAGGTTCTCGACCTTATCTCGGTAATGAAGGCTTACAACAAGTAAGAAATCGTTCTGATTGGCTCTTTTTGAGCCGCACTGCGATAGCCCGATTGCTCACATACGCTTTAGTATGCTGTGCATCGGGCTTCTTGTTTGTCTTAAAAATAGCTCAATCATTGACGATTTCTTTTCTCGTTAATGGTTGAGCTGTTTTGTTTGGCGCAAAATTCCCTCGCTCAAATCTGATTTTTTTGGGTAGAGGGTAATTTTGAATTTTGAATTTCTCGTATATTTTTTTACCTTTGTTAAAATTTCAATTTTAACACTATGAAAAATCTCTTTAAAATCGCTGTTATTGCACTTCTTCTCTCGTCGTGTACAGCTAAGCGTGCAGGAAATCCAATTTTCGAGGGCTGGTATGCCGACCCTGAGGGTGTAATCTTTGGCGACACCTATTGGGTATATCCGACCTGGTCGCAGAAGTTCAAAGATCAGCTCCATTTCGACTGCTTCTCGTCTAAGGATCTCGTAACCTGGACTAAGCACGAGCGTATCGTAGATACCACCCGCGTAAAGTGGATCAACAAGGCGTTGTGGGCACCATCAATTATTGAGAAGGACGGTAAGTACTATCTTTTCTTCGGTGCAAATGATATTCACGAGGGTGAGTATGGAGGTATCGGTATCGCAGTTGCCGACAATCCGGCAGGCCCATTCGAGGATTACCTCGGTAAGCCACTCATTGGCGAGATTGTAAACGGAGCACAGCCTATCGACCAATTCGTGTTCAAAGATATGGACGGTACCTATTATATATATTATGGTGGTTGGAAGCACTGCAATATGGCGAAGTTGAATAGTGACTTCACAGGATTTATTCCATTCGAGGATGGAGAAATCTTCCACGAGGTAACACCTGCCGACTATGTCGAGGGTCCGTTTATGTTTATCAAGGACGGTAAGTACTACTTTATGTGGAGCGAGGGTAAATGGACAAAGGATAACTACCGCGTGGCATACGCCATTGCCGACTCTCCACACGGACCATTTGAGAAGCGAGCTGTAATTCTCGAAACAGATAAGGCTATTGGTACTGGTGCAGGTCACCACTCGGTGATGTACAACGAGAAGAGCGGCAAATACTACATCGTATATCACCGTCACCCACTTGGAGCAACCAGCGGCAATAATCGCGTTACCTGCATCGACGAGATGCATTTTGATGCCGAGGGTAATATCTTGCCTATCAAGATGACCTTCGAGGGTGTTAAGGCCGATCCGTTGAAGTAATAATATATATGTATAAAGAAAAGACCGACCACGAAAAATGGTCGGTCTTTTTTAGAACTCTATACCTATTTCTTATATAGTACAGGGAAAACCGTAAGGCGGAGTTGTGTTTGTCCGTAAGGCTTCAACTCGATAACCTTGCCTGCGCCCTTTGCGTATGGTGCTACCGGAAGGTCCGGAGTGAGAAGTTCGCCCTTAGGACCCTTTGCAAGTTCCCAATCGATAGGGTAGGCCTTAACACGAAGGCGAGGTCCACTCTTTGTCATCACAAACTTTGGCTCTGTGTCTGCCGCTACGGCGTAGTTCCAATCGCCTGCTGGGGTGATGCTCCAACAAGGGAATGCATTGTCATCAGCAGGGTACTTGCCATTCATATTTGCGTAGCGGATAGTATCTTTCTCCCACTTCTCAGGAATAGCGTAGGTGTACACCAGCGGGCCGCGCTCAAACCAAACGCCACCGCCGTGAGCTGTCTTGCGAACAGCCTTCATCGGCAAATCGAGAACAATCTTATCACCATCGGCAAACTTGCGGTTGAGGGTGTAGAATGTACCCGCTGCGAGTGGCTCTTCGATGCTCTTGCCATTGACCGAGAGGGTTGCACCCTCGCACCAAGTAGGTATGCGGAGGTAGAGAGCAAACTTCTTCGCCTTCTTGGCCTCTACGTTAATGGTTACACGCTCGTTATATGGGTATGAGGTCTCCTGCACAAGTGTAATATCGTCGTTATACTTGAACTTCGACGGACCATAGAGTGCTGCTACCACACCGTCATTGCTACGAAGCCACATTCTCGCCACATAGTTCGGCATAAGGCGGTGAATCTGTCCTGCGCAGCACTCGGTTTGGTGTGTTGGGCGGTAAGCCATCCAAGTCGAGCAGTAGTTATCCTTATTGTGGTTTGATGTTCCGGTGCAGATAAACTGATTAACCGACGAGTAGTACTGCAATGACTTGAAATCGTTTGCCACAGCTCCCATGCCTGCGTTGAACACAATCTTTTCGAGCATATCGGCATACTTCGCCTCTTTGAGAATTTCGAGATAGTAGCCGAGAGTCCAGCTCATATCTATCGCATCGCAAGTCTCGTGACTATGCATAATACCACGGCCTCGAGTCCACTCCGACGAGGTAAAGAGTCCGTCAGGGAGCTCGTTCTCGTGGAAAAGACGCTCCAACGATGTTACTCCAAGGTGCTTGTAGTATGGGTTACCCGTAGCCTCGTAGAGCATAATCGGTAATTTGAGAATCTCGCACATTGTAACTCCGTGCATCTCGTAAGGTTTCTCTGCCGAGAGCCACTCGATAGTTACGCGCGAATCGCGGTGCTTCTGATCGCCACCCACATAATCCTTGCGGTTGCGGAGAACGAAATCGGCCTTCTCGACAAGCTCTTTATTGCCTGTGCGAGCAGCGGTCCAGAGCAATCCCTCAATCGAAATGATGTTTCGTCTATATGTGAGGTGCTCTACGGTGTATGCCTTGTAGTTGCGCTCCAATGCCTGCAACATCTCTTTCGACGGGTTGGCGTTGTAGGCTGCCTGCATTGCACGGAAGAATACAGCCGTAGGCCATGAGATATCTACCTTCGGACTACCGAGAGTGCCGTCAGGAAGCGGGTTCGCCAAGGTGTAGCGAATGCCTGCCATTGCCTTCTCGACCATCGCCTCATCATCAATAAGATAGCCTAAACGGATAAGACCATCGGTGTAGTAGGCGGTCTGCTCGTAACGCCACCAATCTCTACCGTGCTTTCCCATTCGAGGAATCTCGCCGTCCCACAGATTTGTGGTGTAGGGGTAAGAGAGCGCCTCAGGGTGGCCGGTAAGACCCGCCTTCTGCGTTTGGAGATACTCCATAATCCAACCTTGTGGCTTGACATCTTTAAGGCTGGCATCTTCCCACTGCTGCGCGCTTACAACTACAGCAAACGAGAGGAAAATGGCTGCGATTAAAAACCGTTTCATAATGTAGTAAGTTTTAAGTTGTTTATAAAACATTATACACTCGTAGAGTGTAGCCCTACGAGTGTATAAATATTGGGCTACTATAATTACTTCGCGTAGCTTACTGAACGAGTCTCGCGGATAACGGTGATCTTCACCTGTCCAGGATATGTCATCTCGTCCTGAATCTTCTTTGCGATATCGTGCGATAGGCTCTCGCTCTCTGCGTCCGAAAGCTTGTCGGCACCAACGATTACACGCAACTCACGACCTGCCTGGATAGCGTAGGTCTTAACAACGCCCGGATACGAGAGTGCGATACCCTCCATCTCCTTCAAACGCTTGATGTACGACTCAATAACCTCACGACGTGCGCCTGGACGTGCACCCGAGATAGCATCGCACACCTGAATGATAGGGGCAATCATCGAAGTCATCTCTGCCTCGTCGTGGTGAGCGCCGATAGCATTGCATACATCTGCCTTCTCCTTGTACTTCTCGGCGAGGTTCATACCGATAATTGCGTGTGGCAATTCCGGCTCATCATCAGGCACCTTACCAATATCGTGCAACAATCCTGCGCGACGTGCAGTCTTAGGGTTAAGACCCAACTCTGCTGCCATGATACCTGCCAAGTTCGCAGTTTCGCGAGCGTGCTGCAAGAGGTTCTGGCCATATGATGAACGATACTTCATCTTACCGATAAGACGAATCAACTCAGGGTGCAAACCGTGGATACCGAGGTCGATGGCTGTGCGCTTACCTACCTCTACAATCTCCTCCTCGATTTGCTTCTTAACCTTGGCAACCACCTCCTCAATGCGGGCAGGGTGGATACGACCATCGGTTACGAGCTGGTGCAATGCAAGACGTGCAATCTCGCGACGTACCGGGTCGAAGCAGCTCAAAATGATAGCCTCAGGGGTGTCATCAACGATAATCTCAACGCCTGTTGCAGCTTCGAGTGCGCGGATGTTACGTCCCTCACGACCAATGATGCGACCCTTAACTTCGTCAGACTCGATGTTGAATACTGTTACGGCATTCTCGATTGCAGTCTCGGTTGCTACACGCTGAATTGATGCTACAATAATACGTTTTGCCTCTTTTGTCGCGGTGAGCTTTGCCTCCTCAACAGTCTCGTTGATATATGCAGCAGCCTCGCTCTTAGCCTCCTCCTTCATGTTCTCGATGAGGATATTCTTAGCCTCCTCCGAGCTGATGCCCGAAATCTGCTCCAAACGAGCATTCTGCTCACTCATGAGTTGAGCCAACTGTGTCTTGCGCTCTTCGAGCGACTGAATTTGGCTCTCCATCTTCTCCTTCAAACGGTCATTGTCGGCAATCTTGCGCTCCAAATCGCGATTCTGGTTCTGCAACTGATTTTCGAGTTGCTTTGCACGTTGCTCGCTCTGGTTAAGACGCTGGTTGCGCTCGTTTACGTGACGGTCATGCTCGCTTTTGAGCTGCATGAAACGCTCCTTTGCTTGAAGCTCTTTCTCCTTTTTAAGCATCTCGCCGTCCTGCTCTGCCTTGTCGATGATAGCTTTGGCACGAAGTTTTACTCCGTAGTATGCTGCACCACCTCCGACAACGGCTGAGATAACTGCCGCGATAGCGATGATAATAGTCATTTCCATAATTCTCTGTTGTCTATTGTGTTAAAGTTAATACTAAATAAATGTTCATATAAATAAAAAAACGCCGCATAGGGATTCCTTTACTATGTTTGACGAAGCTGTGAAATCGTCATTTGTGAGGCTCCCCAAGAATCGCAATCTTCCACCGGTGCCGTAGCACTCACCCCTAAGGGCTACAAGGCCTGATTTTGAATAACGGAGTACACCTCAATTTAAAAAGTGTTCAGTTTCGCAAAGTTGAAAGGAATCTATGCGGGTAAATAGTATATAGCGAAGTGACTTCTGCAACCTCTTTGACGAAGTCTTGAAATCGCTCGTTTCATACAATTCGGATCTCCTTATTATATAATAAAGAACCATTGTTGCCTTCTCTGGTCGGGCAACGCGACAAAACTTACTTTTCGAGATGTTTCGATAACTTCTCTGCCAACTCCGAAAGAGCCTTTAAGTCGCCATCTTCAACACCATTCTTACGCTCCAAGCGAATATTTGATATCATCAAATCTACTGCTACAATAGCCAAATAGTCTTGTACGCCGAAACCATCTACTCGGGACTGCTGTGCGGCAGCCAATCGGTTGTTTATTTCGCGTGCAGCAAGACGGTAAACCTCTTCGTTACGAGTATCGATAGACATCTCGTATGGTTTGCCGGCAATATCCAACTTTATGTTAAGTAGTCGCTCGCTCATATTGTAAAAAAATCGCTATATTCGATTTGATACCATGGCAATACACTTATCAACCTCCCGCAATAAACGATTGATATGTGAACGTGCCGCCGCCTTATTCGAAACACTGCCTGCAATTGCTGCATGCAGCGAAGCCTTCTCCGACTCTGCCTTTGCTTCACGGAGTTGCTCCTGCAAGGATCGTATTTTTGCGCTCTGCTCACTGCTCTTCTCGCGTAGAGCCGCAATCTCCGCCATTGCGCCATTGTGCAATGTCATCAATCGCTCTATATCTGCGGCCAAAGTCGCTATAATCTCCTTACTTGTCATCTTTTTGTCGGTTCAAATCTATATACCGCACCAAAGATACAAAATTTATTTTGAATTTCAAAATAGTACACAAAAATAAACACCTTCCCGAAGGAAAGTGTCTATTCTCTCTGTATGTTTTCATAAAGCCTATTTGTAGAGGAATCTCTTAATAGAGTGCTTTGGAGTGTGGGCAAAACCCTCGCGAACAATCTCGATGCTTGTAATTTGGCTGTATGCAGGAAGAAGCAGATTTGCCTCTATGCGGGTTTTCTCCAACTCGGCGGTTATGGTCGCCTCGTCAAGAGCCAAATCATCTGCCGAAATCGAAACCAATGCAACCAAACGCTTGTTGCGTTCTACAATCAACGACTCTGCGACATGAGGCATGGTGTTGAGCAATGCCTCGACCTCCTCCGGATAGATGTTCTGTCCATTTGCTCCAAGAATCATACATTTGCTTCGACCTCTAATGAAGATGTTGCCCTGCTTGTCGATAATTCCGAGATCGCCCGTACGTAGATAACCATCTTCGGTAAATGCAGCCTTTGTAGCCTCTTCGTTCTTGTAGTAGCCAATCATTACATTCGGGCCTTTTGCTTGAATTTCGCCAACTTTCTTTTGTGGATTATCGGAGTCAATACGCAAATCGAGACCATCAACTGCGCGTCCGCAAGATCCCATCTTGAAGGTGTTCCATGCAGCATAGGAGAGCAGTGGCGCACACTCTGTCATACCGTACCCTACGGTGTAAGGAAGTCTTACCTTACGCATAATCTTCTCTATAGAAGGATTGAGTGCTGCACCACCAAGAATAATAGAGCGTAGGTTACCACCGAAGGTATTGAGCAACTGCTTGCGTATCTTGCTGTATATCATTCGATTTACGCCTGGTGTATGGGTGAGCAATCTCATTATCGGTTTGCCGAGTACAGGCAAGATTTTGCCCTTGAAAATCTTCTCTATTACGAGCGGTACAGTGATGAGAAGGTATGGTTTAATCTCTGCTAATGCCTGCATCAAAAGTGTTGGTGTAGGTGTCTTGCCGAGGAAATATACGTGGCCTCCGCCACATATAGGGTAGATGAACTCGAATGCCATTCCGTACATGTGTGCTAACGGCAACATCGAAATAATTTTGTCGCCATCTTCTACGGCTATATTTTCGAGGGCAAAGTCGATATTTGCCGAGATGTTCGCCGAAGTGAGCATAACTCCCTTTGGCTGCGATGTCGTTCCGGAAGTGTAGTTAATGACGGCCAGGTCTGCGAGATAGAGGTTGCCGTAATTTACAACTTCGTGCTTCTTCTCCTCAGGATATACGGCAGGAATATCAGCCAAAGCACTCTCTATTGTGCTCAATTTCTCATTCTCCTTGATATAGAGTATCGAGTAGTCCTCCAAGTTGATGACGATGCGCACCTCGGGCATCTTCTCGATCTCCATCTCCTCCCATATCTTTGGCTCGGTGAAGAGTACAACACTATCCGAATGGGCCGTAAGTCTTGTGATGGCTTCGGGGGTGAAATCGCAAAGGATAGGCACTGCTACTGCGCGATAGGTTGTGGTGGCGAGGAATGCCATAGCCCAGCGAGATGAGTTTTTTGCTGCGAGGGCAATCTTGTCGCCATTGTTTACATCGAGTAATCGGTAGATTGTGTGCAATCGAGCTATCTCGGTTGCGAAGTTTGCAAAGGTGAATGTTTCGCCTTTATAGTCTGATAATGCAGCGGTATTCCACTTGGTAATCATCGACTCTTGCAAACGATCAAGGTAATGTTTCATTCTGTTTTCGATTTGAATATGTTTTCGATGTTGCAAATATCGCATGTAATGGCCAATCCTGAAAATTTAAGGTATAACATAGGGGTTTTAGGGGCGAAATTCTTATAGGGGGTAAAAATGAAAAATAAGTGGCAAAATTTCGCATTTTGCCACTAGTCCCTAATTTTTATTTACGAGCCATTCGTGAACATTATCTGCATAAGTTCTCGATATAGGTATGTCGGGAATACCCTCAATGCCGAGCTCGATAAACACTCCTTCCTTATCTCGATGTAGTACTTTGGCATGGTCTAAATTTATCATATATGAGCGATGACATCTTACAATACGTGTGCCATGAAGATGCTCGGCAATACGACTCAGTGTGTTACGCACCATGCTCTTTTTGGTTTTATCGCCATTTATGTAATAGACGCAGACATAATTATCGGCAGACTCTATCAGCAACAGGTTCTCGCGACGAATCGAAAGTCGCATTTCGCCTTTCTCGTCCAAAATCTGTATGTAAGCCTTTTGCAGAACTGTTTCGTCTCGGTCAATCTGCTTGCGCAGCGTGCGCAACTCTCTACGATTTTCCTGCCATACAAAGTAGATGTAGCATATTGTGTATGGAATGAGGGTAATAAGCAGAGTCTTGACAAAGAAGTTGTTGAATAACTCAGGTATAGATTTGTCGGTGTGAGTCAGCAATACAGCCAACGTATATATTGTTGCCATTATGCCAATCTCACCCAACATCCAAACAATATAACCGATGTATGAGATTGCGCGCTTGTTGGTGTAGGCTCTCATAATTACTCGGCTGATTGTTGCGACAGCCATACCTGCGGCAACGAGCGCCAAAGCAATAAGTTGTACCGAAATATCGCGTGATATATTCAGCACGCGTAGCAAATTTTCGTCGATACGGTCAAAGTCGAGAGGTCGATATATATTTATAAAAATGAACGCGAAAATAGGGACAAACAGAATCATAAAGATCTGATTGGCCCTACTATATATAAAAGAAGGTATAGGCTTTAACATCGTACTTGTAGTTCTATTTGAAGAACTTGTACTGGAAAATCAACATATACACTACCGCCACCGAGATATATGAGTCGGCGAGGTTGAATACAGGACCAAAGAAGTATCCCTGTGAGTCGAAGAGGAACGATAGCCACTCGGGGTGATTGCTCCATTGGAAGAGAGGGAAATAAAACATATCGACTACCTTGCCCATCATGAATGGTGCGTATGAGCCTCCGAATTCGGCGATGTGAGCAGGTGTAGATGCCGAGAATATCAAACCGTAGAATGCGCTGTCGAGGATATTTCCGAGTGCACCGGCAATAATGAGGGTCAAACCTACGAGAATGCCTGCCGGAGCCTTCTTGCGTGCGAGGTCGTAGGTGTAGTAGCACAAACCACCGACCAGGCAGATGCGGAAGAGAGAGAGGACGAGCTTGCCCCAATCGAATGATCCTGCCGAGGTAATCTGCATACCGAAGGCTGCGCCATTATTCTCTACAAATAGGAGCTGGAACCAATTAGGAATTACGACAATGGCCTCGCCGAGATGCATGTTGGTCTTAACCCAAATTTTAAGAATCTGGTCAGCAATCAATAGTAGAATTACAAGAATCGATATGTGTTTAATCTTCATAGTGCTCAATTTTTTTGCAAAGATATGAAATAAAACGGAAAACAGAAAACTTTTTCAGAAGGTGCAGGAGAACAGATAGATAGGATCAATGGAACTGCGTAATATCAGAATATTCCATTGGCTCCACAAAAAAGCGATGGTAAGGTGCTAAAAAAATTGCGGAGCCCGCAGGCCCCGCAATCTCTTTTAGTAAATCAAGTCGTCGCTTTCGCTTCCGAAGCCCGGAAGGATTGCGCTATCGCCGTAGCCCTTTTCAGCCACGACCTCAAAAACCTCGAACTCAGGAGCAGAATAGCTCAAAAATGTCTTCTTCATAATGCTTCAAAAATTTTATCGTTAAACTATTCTGTTAATTATTCGGTTGCAGTTCCGTTCCAATACTGGTTGCCATTGATTGCTTCGGTGATAGTAGTGCTGTTA
>JAZRGH010000019.1:0-8497 GCA_045644085.1 Alistipes sp.
GCGAGCAAACGGAACGGTCAAATCGTAGCGTAAACCCTTCTCGCAAATGCGGTGAGCCAAGCGTACCTCCTCGTCGTTGAGGTTTGCGCCAAAGTCGCCCGAGTTGAGAATCTTGAAGAGGAGCTTGTCGCCCTCCTCGCCGTACTTACCCATCAAGGTCGAGAGATTCTCCATCGAAGGAGTCTCGATTGAGGCAAAACCGTATGCTCGGAATACCTCGGCGATAGTATCGAATATGTAGGAACGACGAGCCGTTTCAAGTGGCGAAAAGTCGCGTGTTCCCTTTGGTATAGATGGTTTCTGTGCCATAATTTTTTTTTGAGGCTATTAGCTGTTAGCTTTTAGCCATTACCTTTGTTTAATTTGTAATATCTATTTAAGCCAATGGCTAACGGCCAATGGCTAATGGCTATTTATTGGTTCTCAACCAACTTGCGGTACTTTACACGGTGTGGGGTAGTATCCATACCCTGCAACTTCTTCCACTCCTCGTACTCCGAGTATGAGCCTTCGTAGAAGATTACGTTGCCATCGCCCTCGAATGAGAGAATGTGGGTTGCGATACGATCCAGGAACCAACGGTCGTGCGAGATAACTACCGCACAACCTGCGAAGTGCTCCAAGCCCTCCTCCAATGCACGGAGGGTATTTACATCGATATCGTTGGTTGGCTCATCGAGCAAGATTACGTTACCCTCCTCCTTCAAAGCCAATGCGAGGTGCAAGCGGTTACGCTCACCACCCGAGAGTACACCACACTTCTTCTCCTGGTCTGCACCGGTGAAGTTGAAGCGAGCAACATAAGCACGAGCTGGCACCTGGCGGTTGCCCAACTGTACGAATTCGCTGTTCTGCGAGATAACCTCGTAAACCGACTTCTCTGGGTCGATAGACTTGTGCTGCTGATCAACGTATGCGAGTTTAACGGTCTGACCTACGGTGAAAGTACCGCTTGTAGGCTGCTCCAAGCCCATAATCATACGGAACAAAGTGGTCTTACCTGTACCGTTAGGACCAATTACACCTACAATACCTGCCGGTGGCAACTTGAAGTCCAAACCCTCGTAGAGAACGCGATCACCAAAGGCCTTCGATACGCCGTTTGCCTCGATAACCACGTCGCCCAAACGTGGTCCGTTAGGAATATATATTTCGAGCTTCTCCTCCTTCTGCTTTGTATCTTCGTTGAGCATCTTGTCATAAGCCGAAAGACGAGCCTTGCTCTTTGCACGACGACCCGATGGGTTCATGTTTACCCACTCCAACTCACGCTCCAAGGTCTTACGACGCTTCGACTCCTGCTTCTCCTCCATAGCCATTCGCTTGGTTTTCTGGTCGAGCCAGCCCGAGTAGTTGCCCTTCCATGGAATACCCTCGCCACGGTCCAACTCCAAAATCCAACCTGCTACGTTGTCCAAGAAGTAACGGTCATGGGTTACAGCGATAACGGTACCCTTGTACTGCTGCAAGTGCTGCTCCAACCAATCGATAGACTCGGCATCGAGGTGGTTGGTAGGCTCATCGAGTAACAATACGTCCGGCTGCTGCAACAAGAGGCGGCACAACGCCACACGACGACGCACACCTCCCGAGAGAACTGCAACCTTCTGATCTGCTGCAGGGCATCGCAAAGCGTCCATCGCGCGCTCCAATACGCTGTCCAACTCCCAGCCGTTTACGTGGTCGATCTTCTCGTATAACTCGCCTTGACGCTCGATAAGACGTGCCATCTCGTCATCGTCCATCGGCTCGCAAAGCTTCATGTTGATATCCTCGTACTCCTTCAAGAGTGCTGCGGTCTCGGCACAACCCTCCTCGACAACCTCCTTTACGGTCTTGTTGTCGTCGAGCTGAGGCTCTTGCTCCAAGTAGCCTACGGTGTAGCCGGGAGAGAATACAACCTCGCCCTGGAAGTTCTTGTCTATACCTGCGATAATCTTCATCAGGGTAGATTTACCCGAGCCGTTAAGACCGATGATACCGATCTTTGCTCCATAGAAGAAAGAGAGGTAGATGTTATTCAGGACCTTCTCCTGATTTTGAAAGGTCTTGCTGACACCCACCATCGAAAAGATAATTTTCTCGTCTGCCATATATAGTTCTATTTGTTAATTGCACAATAATTGCGCAAAGATAGTCAAATTATTCCAATAAATCGTTATCTTTGTAAAAGATAAATCGTTTATTATGGTACAAAAGAGCAAAAAGAGGGTTGCGTTGGCGCTTTCGAGTGGCGGTCCACGTGGTTTTGCGTATATAGGCGCATTAGAGGTACTTGCCGAGCGTGGTTACGAGGTTACGGCTGTTGCCGGCACTTCGATAGGAGCGCTCGTTGGTGGCATCTATGCCGCAGGTCGTTTGGCGGAGTTCAAAGAGTGGTTGCTCTCGCTCAATACCCGTAAGGTCTTTTCGTTGGTCGATTGGTCGCTCTCGATGAGCCATCTCGTTAAGGGTGAGAAGATTATCGAGGCGATAAAAGAGGTTGTTCCAGATGTTCAAATCGAGGATATGGCGTTGCCATTTTCCGCCATCGCAACCGACCTATATACAGGCGAGGAGGTGGTCTTAGACAATGGCGATTTGTTCTCCGCAATTCGTGCTTCGATGTCTATTCCGTCGCTCTTCAAACCGGTGCAGAATGGTGCTACGGTGCTGATTGACGGACACTCATCTAACTGTCTGCCACTCAATCGCGTAAAGCGTACAAAGGGCGATATATTGGTTGGCTTCGATACCAACTTCTTCGATGTTGAGGCTATCCGTTCAACCGTTGCAAATGCTCAGAAAATTACAGCCGACTACGCCGAGTTGCAAGCGAACAAAGATGCCGAAATAAAGGCGTTATCCACGACCATCAAGGGTGATGAAAGCACCTCTTTTTGGCGCAAGTTGGTGGCACTCGGAGCGGTGCGCTACGAGGCGATGCGCGAGGTGCGTGCCTTCCGCGAGGAGAATGTCGATACCCTACCCGAAATAGATTGGGAGAGCAACTTCTATGGCATTATTGACCGCACCTTCTCGGTTATGAATCAGCACAATTCGCGCCTTATGGTGGAGTTGTGCAAGCCCGATATCTTGGTGCAGATGCCGTTTGATGCCTATGGCGAGATGTCGGACTACGCCTTGGCGAAGGAGATTATCGAAAAAGGGCGCGAACTGATGTCCAACGCCCTCGATAAGTATGAGTCTGCACACCGCCATTGGTGGCAGAGGTTTTAATCAAAGTTGCAATGCAAAACAACAACCACGCAGAAATTTCTCTCTGCGTGGTTGTCTATCACTCTCCGTCATCGCGAGAGCCGATAGGCTCGTGGCGATCTCCCTTATTGTTTTTTAATTAAAAAGAGGGAGATTACCACAGTCGCTACGCTCCTTCGTAATGACGATTTGTTTATTATTTTTTCTTATTCCTCCCCTATTAGGGGAGGTGGCTGAAAGCCAGAGGGGTCTGTCAACTACTCTCTACTATCTCCTCACTACTATCTTTTTAGAAGTCGTAGCCAACAATATAATCAGCATAATCGCTCCAACCATCAGCTGTTTTATATGCATCAACTGATTCGCGTGGTACATAGATTAAACGACCTTTGCCATTGCGGATAAAACCGTTCCAATAGCCTCCATTTGAACGGCTTATAGCTGGTGGAGTTGTTGATTCACAATATACCGTTTCTAAGTTATTACAATATCCAAAAGCATACGGTCTTATCTGTGTGACATTTTCATGAATTGTTACAGAGGTGATTGAAGAACAGCCTGCAAATGCAGCAAGATATAATGTTGTAATATCCGAAGGGATAGTCAGTTCCGTAACTTCCGCACCATTCATATACAATCGTCCACCACTACGAAGTGGATTGGAGCCATCTGTCTGAAATCTTATTTTACACCAATCTGTTAAATCATACGCATCAACCCTCTGTATGGGAGAAGTAAAGCCATAGCCATAAAATGCAACAGAACCTACTCTTGTAAGACTGCGAGGTATAATAATATGGACAAGAGAAGAGCAATGTTGGAACGCATATTCTCCAATGGTAGTAACACCCTCAGGTAGGGCAATGGATTTGAGTGTTTCAGCCCCTAAATCTGTTGTAGAATTGTAGTATGCCGATACGCTTACACTTGTAACAGGTGCATCGAATACGATTGTGCCCATGCCATTTTTGTAGGTATTTGATACGATATGCGCACCAAAGCCGTCTTTATTGAATGGCTCTACTACATTACCATCAGTTGATGTGTACCAAATTTGATTTGCTGGCACTGACAGTTGATACATATCGACCTCTTGCGCAACCATCGGCACATACTCACTTGTAACCGAACTATTGCCATCAGAAATAGCCAATGCAACGCTTGCTGACTGTGTACCTGCAAAGAGTTCCTCCGATAGATTCTCTCCCGATGCAATAATCGAAATGATGCCATTCTCGGTATCAGCATCAAACTTCACGATTGGCATATCAACAAATGACACTGCGCGAGTTTCGGTATAGACAGCGTCAACTTTAACCGCACTCTCCCAAATCTTCGCCAACTCTGCAACGCACTCCTTTGGCGATACCTTAAAGTCGAGCACAACTTGGCTTATCCCACCGATATATTTTAGTGTAGCCTTGTTGTCGTTGTAAGTTGGAATATACGACACCGACTGAATACGCGCCAAGAGATTCTCTACCTTGTCTTCAACAGCCTTTAAGCGTGCTTCGAGGTCGGCAATTCTATCGGTTAGCGATTTAACCTCTGCATTGATTTTTGCAGTCAGTTCCTCGCCCAACTTGCTTGTAGAACTCTGCAATGCTCCGAGTTGTGCAACAATAGTATTATACTGCTCGATAGTAGCATACGCCGCAGCTGCCTCACTCTTTGCATTTGTAATTTGGGTATCGACATAGTTCTGCAAATCGTTGATTGATTTTTCGAGTGCCGAATCTTTTTTCTTCAAATTAGCAATCTCGGTAGCAGTTGCCTTATCGCTCTTTTCGAGTTCCGCAATCTGCTCCTTGATAGCATCATCGGTCGCTTTGAGCGATGTGAGTTGGGCGTTAATACTCTCAATCTGTTCCTCGATAGAAGGCACAGATTGCTCTAACTTGTTGAGACGCTCATCAATAGCGTTAAAGTCGCTGGTGTAATCCTTTGCACAGCCTACCAGTAACGCAACCGCAAAAAATAGAAGAAATTTCTTCATTGTTGTAATAGTTTTGTTTGCCCACCAACCCCGAATGTGCGGTTAATACAAAAAGAAAGTGTGGAGTTGATTCTCGTTTATTTGTTGAAGGTTGTGGAAAGACCTGACCAAAACAAACGCTACAATGCCCCACACCTGTATATAGCAATACATCGGTGTAGAACACACCAATGGCGTATATACAAGAAATGAGTGCCGTTCGTTTATCCCTTGGTCAAGAAAACTTCCACATTTTCAACAAGGACAGCGAAAAACACTTTCTATATGTCTGCCTCACTGACCACTATGAGTCATTCAGCGTTACAAATTTAGAAAAAGTTTTCGAAACGAACAATACATTGTGGAGCATTGTTCATACAAAATAGAAAAATCACCTCTCGCACATAGGCAAAAGGTGATTTAATAACTATATAAGGTAACGATAATTTATCCTACCACGCAAAGAGTGGATAGTTTGCCATCAAGGCATTCACATCCTTGCGAACTGCTGCGATGTTCTCCTCGTTCTCTGCGTCGGAGAGTACGCGGTCGATCAACTCTGCGATATACTCCATCTTATCCTCCTTCAAACCACGGGTGGTGATTGCAGGAGTTCCGAAGCGCAAGCCCGAAGTCTGGAACGCCGAGCGAGAGTCGAATGGCACCATATTCTTGTTGGCGGTGATATCTGCCGCAACAAGAGCCTTCTCTGCAACCTTACCAGTCAATTCAGGGAACTTGGTACGCAAATCTACGAGCATAAGGTGGTTGTCGGTTCCGCCCGAGATAATCTTGTAGCCACGAGCCGACAAAGCTGCCGACAACGCCTGCGCATTGCGTACAACCTGCTGCTGATACTCCTTGTACTCAGGTGTCAAAGCTTCGCCGAAAGCGACAGCCTTCGCTGCAATAACATGTTCGAGTGGTCCGCCCTGAATACCTGGGAAAACTGCCGAGTTGAGAATCTGCGACATCTTTTTCACTACACCCTTTGGAGTGGTCAAGCCCCAAGGATTATCGAAATCCTTGCCCATCAAGATGATACCACCGCGAGGGCCACGCAAAGTCTTGTGAGTGGTCGAAGTTACGATGTGAGCATACTTTACAGGGTTTTCGAGCAAGCCTGCTGCGATAAGACCAGCGGTGTGAGCCATATCAATCATTAAGAGTGCACCAACCTTGTCTGCAATCTCGCGCATACGCTTGTAATCCCACTCGCGTGAGTAGGCCGAAGCACCACCTACGATCAACTTTGGCTTGCACTCTAACGCCTTCTGCTCCATCTCGTCGTAATCTACACGACCATCTTCTTCGCGTACCGAGTAGCTTACGGCATTGAAGTATGTTCCAGACATGTTCACAGCCGAGCCGTGCGAGAGATTAAGGCCGAGGAAAGTGTCGCCCGGCTTCAAAACGGCGAAAAATACCGCCATATTTGCCTGTGCGCCTGAGTGCGGCTGCACGTTTGCGTACTCTGCACCGTAGAGTTGACAAAGACGCTCAATTGCAAGGCTCTCAACCTTGTCCACAACCTCGCAGCCACCATAGTAACGAGCCGCAGGATATCCCTCTGCGTACTTATTCGTCAAAACCGAGCCCATGGCGTTCATTACCTGCTCACTAACAAAGTTCTCCGAAGCGATAAGCTCAATACCGTGCATTTGGCGGGCACGTTCCTCGGAGATGAGGTCGAAAATCTGTGTGTCTAACATCATAACTTATATATATTTATTGTTATCCTTTTGTCCAATATTTTGCTCCATTGCAAAGTCTGTAAAACTTTCGCTCTGCGAAATTACAAGTTTTTTCAAATAAAAACACTATATTTGCACTAAACTTATAAACAAATTATAGTATGAAACTACTCGAAGGAAAGGTTGCGCTTGTTACGGGAGCTACTCGTGGTATAGGTCGCGCCATAGCTTTGTGCTTTGCGGAGCATGGAGCAAATATCGCTTTTACATATCTCTCGTCGGTGGCAGCAGCAGAGTCGCTTGTTGCTGAGATTGAAGCCTTGGGTTGTCGCGCTGTGGGTTATGCGTCTAATGCGGCAGATTTCGCTGATGCTCACGCTGTGGTAGAGAAGACTCTGGCGGAGTTCGGACAGATAGATATTCTTGTGAATAATGCAGGTCAAACCAAGGACGGCTTGATGATGCGTATGAGCGAGGAACAATGGGATTCGATTATCAATACCAATCTCAAATCGGCATTCAACTTTACCCACGCCGTAACTCCTATTATGGCTCGTCGTCGAGCTGGCTCAATCATCAATATATCGTCGGTGGTAGGTACCAATGGCAATGCGGGACAGTGTAACTACGCTGCATCGAAGGCGGGACTTATCGGTCTTACAATGTCGATGGCGAAGGAGATGGGTTCGCGCGGTATTCGTTGCAATGCTATCGCTCCCGGCTTTATCACTACCGACATGACCGACAAACTCAACGACGCAACCAAGGAGGCGATTATCTCCTCCGTATCGCTTGGACGTATGGGCGAGGTCAATGAAATTGCCAATGTTGCTCTCTTCCTCGCAAGCGAGATGTCGTCATACATCACAGGCGAGGTTATAAAGGTAACTGGCGGAATGAGATAAAAATCGCTATGATTGGCTCTTTTTGTGCCAATATACGATAAGAAATTGCTCACATAGATTTGAGAGAGGAGTGGAGAGTATCTTCACTCCTCTTTCTTGTTTTGTGGGGCGTGGTGTGAAAAAAAAGAAACCCAAAGGTCTTTGCATGAGCCTTTGGGTTTACTTCTATCTCAGACTATTTCAAGGGTAAAACATCTACGAGAGCCTTGTCACAGATAAGCATTGGCGAGTCGTAGTACGGAACACTCTTGAATTTGAAGCTCTTGCCAAGTTTGCGATATGGCAGGTCGTAGACAACACCATTCAAGAGATCGATACATACAGGCTCCTCGCAGTTGAATCTGTCGATAGCAATCTCGGCGTAGTCATCGCACTCGCTGTAGTAAGGAGTGTTTCCACCTTGCCACACTACAAGCGTCTGCAAAGCTGTTTCGTTATCCTCGAAGAGGTAGAATATAGGCTCGGAGAAGGTGTTGTGAATAGGGGCAGAAACGATATCTACGCCCGACTTGTCGCACACCTTATCGAGATTATCAAATACCGAGACAAAATTACGAATTGCGTGGTATGCAATCTTTGGTCGCGATACTTTGTTGCTCGCTCGGGTTGCGAGAATGCCTTTCAGGTTTTTAATCTTTATCTCATCCTTCGTTCCGTAATTCATATCGGCAATCGAAAAGATGCTGGTACGCACGCCATTTCCGTGGTCGTTCATCATTTTGCGG
>JAZRGH010000020.1:0-13691 GCA_045644085.1 Alistipes sp.
GCTACGCAACTACGATAGCAAATTAAATATCATCATCTCAAATAAATTTGGCTGTCGCTATTTAATTTACCCTCCAAAACCTTTGGTTTTAATGTCTATCTCTCATCTTTTGCTCTGCTCAAACCTGCGGAGACCGTTCGAATCCTTGGTTGTCGAGTAATAGGCGAGCGGAACGGAAAGATATTTAACTAAAACAATAGGAACCGCGTCTGTTATCCATTATCAAAATCACTTTTTGAACATTTATATTCCCATTAATAGACTTTCCGAGAATATTTTCCGATATTTATTGCTGTTTTTATATATATTTTTATATATTTGCATACACAAATTTAAATAACACTTTTTAACCCATGGGAAACAAAGTAGAACGACTTAACCTCATTCGACGCATCGTCGGCGAAGAACTTATAGGTTCGCAGGAAGACCTAATCAAACGACTTGCTGATCACGGCATTCAGGCCACACAAAGTACCTTATCGCGCGATTTCAAAGAGATTAATATCTCGAAAATGCCCCATCACGAGAAGGGCTACATATATGTTTTAAGCGAGAAACTCGGTTCCGAAATCGTAGCAAATGTCGCCAATATTGGTGATGCCGTTCTTGATATTAAGTTCTCGCATAACATCGCTGTTCTTGCCACCAAATCGGGTTATGCAAGCGCTATTTCGGTGATTATCGACAGCCACAAAATAAAGGACATCATAGGCTCTATTGCCGGCGATAACAACATTATTCTTATCCTTCGCGAAGGAGCTACACATGAGGAGGTACTATTGCAGATGCAACATATATTTCCTACATTAAGAGTTCAATAACAGTCAAAAAAAAGAATCGGCATCATCGAGTTTGATGATGCCGATTCTTTTTTTATTCTACGAACTTTATTTTAGACATATCGCGAGGTTTGGCCTCAGGAGTTTCATCGGGATATCCCACAGCCAAAGCATAGCGAAGATGATAACCTTCCGAGAAACCGAGCGACTTCAAATGCTCCGCCATTGCCGGTTCGGCAAACATCATCTGCACACTTCCCAAGAAACATGTACCCAACCCTAACTCTGTGGCTGCCAGCATTATATTTTGGCCCAAGCAACCAACATTTTCGCCAGCAAACACTCCATCGGGAGCTGCAACAAATATCACCGCTGCACCATTTCGGAAGATATTTTTAAACGTAGGAGTGAGCATATATTTCGCTTTATCGGTACCCTCGACAGCTTTAAGATAGGCCGCAGTAGCACCATCAATCCACTCCTTTGAATCGACAATTCGCACCTCCCACTCCTGGCGATTCATGGCACTCGGAGCCTTGACTCCGCACTCGGCAAGGAGTTGCAGTTTCTCGCGTTCTACCGGTACATCTTTGTAGGCACGAATACTGCGACGAGCCTCGATAGCATCAATTACACTGCTCTTCTGTGATTCGGTTACAAGCCAAACCGACAACAATGCCGTTACACACAGCGCAAGCAAACAAACTACTCTCTTCATAATCCTCAATTTATTAAATGTTTCGCCATCAAAGATAACAAAAAAGTCTTTACATTACAAAAAGTAGTACATTGTTTTATGTTTTCAGTAAAAAAGTACTATCTTTGCAGATAACATGCGTGCGCATATATACGCGCAAGCGCTCGCAAGAGCAAGAAAATATAGTGAAATTATGGGAAAGAAAGATAATAACGACATCACGATTATTGACGACTTGGGTCTGTCGCCTGATCTATCCGATCAGAAGCACCAGGTTATTCCGATTATTGCCGGTAACGACGAAGACACAGTAGAGGAGGTACAGCTTCCGGAGATTCTGCCAATACTCACATTGCGCAGCTCGGTGCTCTTTCCGGGTGCCATTACGCCTATTACGGTAGGTCGCGAAAAGAGTATTGCTCTTGTTCGTGCCGTAGATGCAGAGAAAGGACTACTCGGTGCCGTTTTGCAGAAAAATGCAGAAATCGAAACTCCGACACCCGACGATATGTATCGCGTGGGCACCGCTGCCCGCATTTTGAAAATTCTCGAAATGCCTAACGGAAATCTCACCGTTATTCTCTCGGGATTAGAAAAAATTGAGGTAGGCGAATATATCTCTACCGAACCATTCTTTAAGGCGAAGGTTTCTCCATTGCTCGACTCTACACCGGAGAAAAACAGTGTAGAATTCGACGCATTGATAGAATCGATAAAAGATGTGGCATTGAATATCATCAACACCTCGCCGACAATACCGAAGGAGGCTTCGTTTGCAATTAAGAACATCGACTCGCGCCGAGGAATTGTCAATTTTATATGCTCAAATCTCGAATTCTCAGACGATGACCGTCAAGCCTTGCTCGAAGCACCGGGATTGTTGGCTCGTTCCAGAAAACTTCTCGAAATACTAATTCGAGAGCAACAACTTCTCGAAATAAAGCAAGATATTCAGAACAAGGTTAAATTGGAGATAGACAAGCAACAGCGCGACTACTATCTGCAACAACAGATGCGTACTATCCAGCAGGAGTTGGGTGAGGATGAAGATGGCGATATCGCTCGTCTACGCGAGGCAGCCGCTAAAAAGAAGTGGAATAAAGCTACCGCCGAGATATTCGAAAAGGAGCTCTCTAAAATGTCACGTCTGAATCCTGCCGTAGCAGAGTATTCGGTACAAATGACCTACCTGCAATTGATGGTTGATCTTCCTTGGAATGAATTCACCGAAGATAATCTTGATTTGAAATACGCACGCGAGCAACTCGATGCTGACCACTTCGGCTTGGACGAGGTTAAGGACCGCATCTTGGAGCACCTCGCAGTAATAAAGTTGAAGGGTGATTTAAAATCCCCAATCCTTTGTCTTTACGGCCCTCCGGGAGTTGGTAAGACATCGCTTGGTAAGTCGGTAGCTACGGCGCTTGGCCGTAAGTTTGGCCGTATATCCCTCGGAGGCTTGCACGACGAGGCTGAGATTCGCGGACACCGACGCACATATATCGGAGCAATGCCGGGTCGAATTATCGAAACCATCAAGCGTACAGGCTCGTCAAATCCCGTCATCATTCTTGACGAGGTGGATAAGATTACCGTCAGCAATCATGGCGATCCTTCATCGGCATTATTGGAGGTATTGGATCCTGAACAGAATACAACATTCCACGACAATTATCTCGACACCGAGTACGATCTATCGAAGGTGTTGTTTATTGCAACAGCCAACGATATTGGCGCAGTAAACCCTGCACTTCGTGATCGCATGGAGTTGATAAACATACCTGGCTACATTCTCGAAGACAAGATCGAGATTGCCGAGAAGCACCTCATTCGCAAGCAGTGTGAGGCGCATGGCTTGAAGGAAGAGCAGATGGTAGTGGAGCGCAATATCATCGAGAAGATTATCTCGGACTACACTCGCGAGTCGGGAGTTCGCTCATTGGACAAGCACTTGGCAAAGTTGGCTCGTTCTCGCGCAAAGGAGATAGCTTTCGAGGAGGAGTTCTCGCCATCGTTCTCTACCGAGCAGGTGGAGAAGGTTCTTGGAAAGCCGAAGTTCCGCAATGACGAGTACGAAATCAAAGATATGGTAGGCGTTGTTACCGGTTTGGCTTGGACTCAGGTTGGAGGAGATATCCTCTATATCGAAAGTGTTCTCACACCGGGCAAAGGTAAGCTATCTCTTACGGGAAACTTGGGAGATGTGATGAAGGAATCGGCAACTATTGCTCATGAGTGGGTTATGTCACGACACAAGGAGTTGGGCATCAATCCTGAAATGTTCGAGAAGAACGATCTCAATATCCATGTACCAGAGGGAGCAGTTCCAAAAGATGGCCCTTCGGCAGGTATAACGATGATCACCTCGATTGTTTCAACATATACGGGACGCAAGGTCAAGGAGCGCATCGCAATGACCGGCGAAACATCATTGCGTGGTCGTGTACTACCAATTGGCGGCGTTAAGGAGAAGATATTGGCTGCGAAACGCGCAGGTATTCACACAATACTTCTTCCTGAGGAGAATCGCAAGGACGTAGAGGAGATAACAAAGGAGTATATCGAGGGCTTGACCTTCCACTATGTTCGTACCAACGAGGAGGTTTTGGATCTCGCACTCGATAAATAAATAGTTCCAACATTGTAAATTCGATATGCAAAGTATTGCCATCATACCTGCGCGCTATGCAAGTACACGCTTTCCGGCCAAGCCACTCGCCCTGTTGGGTGGCAAGCCGATTGTACAACACGTATATGAGCAGGCAAAAAAGGCTGTCGAAAGAGTTGTAGTTGCAACCGACGACGAGCGCATATATGATGCAGTAACAGCCTTTGGCGGAGAGGTGGTAATGACCTCGTCGGAACATCGTAGCGGAACAGATCGTTGTGCCGAAGCATACGCAAAACTCGATTGTAAGGCCGATATAATCATAAATATTCAGGGTGACGAGCCGTTTATCGCTCCCAAGCAAATTGAAACGCTCATTCGATGTTTCGAGAACAAGGACATAGACATAGCTACCTTGGTAAAGCCGTTTTCGGCAAATGATAGTGTTGATATACTTGAAAACCCGAACTCACCGAAGGTGGTACTCGATGCAAAAGGCGAAGCAATCTATTTCTCGCGCTCGGTAGTACCCTACTTACGTGGCGTGGAGCGAAACGACTGGTTAAAGAGCCATACATTTTACAAACACATCGGCATCTATGCCTTTCGTGCGAAGGCGCTCAACGAAGTTACTGCTTTGGAGCAGACGCCGCTCGAACAGGCCGAGTCATTGGAGCAGTTGCGATGGTTGGAAAATGGATATAGAATCGGAGTCGGAGTTACGGATATCGAAACCATAGGAATCGACACCCCGGCAGATTTAGAGCAAGCAGAACTATTTTTGGAAAGACAATAATCACAAATACATAACACTCAAACAATCAAACAATCAAAACTATGAAAAGGACCTTATTAGCAATCGTATTGCTTGCAGTTGGTATTTCGACAGTATCGGCTGAATGGAAGATTACAGGAGACAATATTCGTACCGATTGGGCAGAGAAGGTAAGCCCTTCAAATGTATTGCCTGAGTATCCTCGTCCACAGCTTGTACGTGGCGAGTGGCAGAATCTCAACGGTTTGTGGAACTATGCTGTTACCGAGGTAAACGCAGCCGAGCCAACAAAGTTCGACGGCGAGATTCTCGTTCCATTTGCTATTGAATCGGCTCTTTCGGGTGTAGGTAAGTGGATTACCGAGAAGCAGCTCTTGTGGTACGAGCGCGAATTTACAGTGCCTGCAAAGTGGATGTCACAGCGCGTGATGCTCAACTTCGGCGCAGTAGATTGGGCAACAGATGTATATGTTAACGGCGTATTCGTAGGTAGTCATACCGGTGGCTTTACCCCATTTTCGCTCGACATCACCGCTGCACTCAACAAGAAGGGTGCTCAGAAGTTGGTAGTTCGCGTATGGGACCCAACCGAGAAAGGTGAGCAGCCCGTAGGTAAGCAGTTGACCAAACTTGGTAAAATTTGGTACACTCCTGTTTCTGGTATCTGGCAGACCGTATGGTTGGAGCCCGTATCGAAGCAGAACCACATCGTCAGCATACTCCCTACAAGCGACCTCCGACACAACGATATTATCGTAGCAACCGAGACCGCAGTTAACGACGGTCTTGTAACAGTTGAGGTATTCGACAATGGCACAAAGGTGGCCGAGGGTACTGCTCCGTCCGGAACCCCTGCAAAGGTGCACATTCCAAATGCTAAGTGGTGGACACCTGAGACTCCGCACCTCTACGATTTGAAGGTTACCTTAAAGCAAAACGGCAAGTTGATTGAGAGCGTTGAGTCGTACACTGCAATGCGTGAACTCGGCAAGAAGCGTGACGCATTTGGACACCTCCGCGCAACTCTCAATGGAGAGGCTATATTTATGTTTGGTCCACTCGACCAGGGTTGGTGGCCTGACGGACTCTATACCGCTCCAACCGACGAGGCTTTGGCATGGGATATTCAGTTTACAAAGGATCTAGGTTTCAATACCATTCGTAAGCACATCAAGGTTGAGCCTGCACGTTGGTTCTACCACTGTGACCGTTTGGGCATGCTCGTATGGCAGGATATGCCTTGTGGCGAGCAGAAGCGACCTTATTCGTGGGCTCGTCACCAGGTCAATGGTGGCTCGGACACCACTTTGTCCGAAGAGTTCAAGCGCAACTACTACAAGGAGTGGGACGAGATTATGGACTTCTGTCAGTTCTGCCCTTCGGTTGTGGTATGGGTACCATTCAACGAGGCTTGGTCGCAGTTCGACACCGAGAAGGTTGTAGATTTCACTTTCAAACGTGACCACTCGCGTCTTATCAACCCTGCCAGCGGTGGTAACTTGCGCGAGTGCGGCGACATTATGGATTGGCACAACTATCCGAAACCTTGCATGGGCGTACACCACGCAGACTACGTCCTTATGCTCGGTGAGTATGGCGGTCTTGGTCTTCCTGTAAAGGATCACCTCTGGAATCCAGAGATGCTCAACTGGGGCTATGGTGGCAACCGCAAGGACAAGGAGGATCTGAATAACGCCTATGTGGAGTATGCCGAGATGATTTTGCCATTTATCCCTCAGGGTATGTCGGGTGCTATCTACACTCAGACCACCGATGTCGAGGGAGAGGTTAACGGCTTCGTAACTTACGATCGTAAAGTCATAAAATTCGACATTAAGCGTATCCACGACGTAAACCAAAAGGTCATAAAGGCTCTCAGCAAGTAATTAAATATTATCTGAGATTATGAAACCGATATTTATTGCAGGCCCTTGTGTCATCGAATCTGCCGAGTTGCTCGACTCGGTAGCATCGAAGTTGTGCGAAATAAACCGCACGCTCGGCACCGACATAATCTTCAAGGCGTCGTTTGACAAAGCTAACCGTACCTCGTTACACTCTTATCGCGGTGTAGGCTTAGAGCGCGGATTGCAGATGCTCGACGATGTGCGACAGAAGTGGGGGTTGCAATTGCTAACCGACATTCATGAGTCGTGGCAGGCGAAGGCGGTAGGCGAGGTGGTGGACATCTTGCAGATTCCGGCTTTCCTATGTCGCCAGACCGACATCATAGTGGAAGCTGCAAAGACCGGGCGCACAATAAATATCAAAAAGGGGCAATTCCTCTCCGGCGCAGACATGCGTTATCCATACCAGAAAGCGATGGAGAGTGGAGCAAAAGAGGTATGGCTCACCGAGCGTGGCAATTCGTTTGGCTACAATAACCTTGTGGTCGATTTCCGCAACATTTCGGATATGCTCGACTTTGCTCCTCGTGTGATTATGGACTGCACCCACTCGGTGCAACGTCCGAGCGCAGTAAACGGCACAACGGGTGGTGATCGTAAGTTCGTGCCACAAATGGCATTGGCAGCCAAGGCATTTGGTGCAAATGGCTACTTCTTCGAGGTACACCCTACGCCCGACACCGCCAAGAGCGACGGAGCAAATATGTTACACCTTTCGGATTTGGAGAAAGTTATTAAATCACTTTTATAGGCAATGAATCAGGTTGATAGAGATACAATTCTTGCAACCGCTTGCGATGTGTTGCAGACCGAGGCCGAGGCTATCTTGCACATCAAGGAGCACCTCAACGGCGAGTTCGTAGCCGCTGTCGAGGCAATTTTGGCGTGCACAGGTAAGGTAATCCTTACGGGTATGGGAAAGTCAGGCCTTGTAGCGAAGAAGATATCGGCTACATTGGCAAGCACGGGAACCCCAAGTTTCTTCCTCGATCCGAGCGAAGCGTTTCATGGTGATTTGGGTATGATTTCGAAGGAAGATATCATAATGGCTCTCTCATACTCGGGCGAAACTGACGAAGTACTGAGAATCATTCCTTTCATACACGAAAACGGCAATAAACTGATCGCTATAACGGGTAACAACGAATCGGCCCTCGCAAAGAACTCTGATATAAATCTCGATGTTCATATAGAGCGTGAGGCATGTGTACTACACCTTGCTCCAACATCGTCAACTACGGCTCAATTGGCATTGGGAGATGCTTTAGCTTGCGCCTTAATGAAGCTTCGTAACTTCTCGGCACAAGATTTCGCCCGACTACATCCGGGAGGAAGTCTGGGTCGCAGATTATTGATGACCGTAGGTCAGGTAATGCGAAATCACGACCTTCCTGTTGTATCGGAGGAGGCGACAGCTGCCGAAATGATACATGCTATATCGCGTGGCGGTTTGGGACTTATCGTCGTAGAACGCAATCAAGATATTCTCGGCATAATCACCGATGGGGATATTCGTCGAGCAATGGAGAGCCATCAGGCCGAGTTCTTCAATATTCGTCCGATGGATATTGCAACGCGCGAGCCGAAGTGCATCAGTCCCGAGAGTAAACTCATCGAAGCGGAGCGTCAGATGACACAGCACAAGGTCAATTCGTTGCTCGTAGTAAACGATAGCAACAATCTAATAGGAGTAATTCAAATTTACGATATCAAATTATAATACTAATCTAAAACGAAAAATTATGGCATTTTTGGATTTTTTGGCACCGCCTGCACATAAGCCGGAGTTGCCAGCAGAAAAGGTAAAGAGCACCTACACAGCAATGCGTTGGAAGGTCTTTATCGGCATCTATCTGGGCTACGCAGCCTACTATCTCGTACGTAAGAACCTCTCATTCGCAGGTGCGGATATGATGGCTCAGGGTTACCTCGACACCAGCGGCGTAGGTGATGCAATGGCCGGACTCCCTATCGCTTACGCGGTTAGTAAGTTCTTGATGGGTGGTCTTTCGGATCGTTCCGACGCTCGTAAGTTTATGACCGTAGGTCTTATCATCTCGGCCCTCGTGATGATTGTTGCAGGTATTATTCCTTACCCTAAGAACGGCGCTATAACAACCGCTATCCTCTTCGTATTGACCTGCTTGACAGGTTGGTTCTCGGGTATGGGTTGGCCTCCATGTGGCCGTATAATGTCGCACTGGTTCTCGACCAACGAGCGTTCGTTCAAGATGTCGGTTTGGAACACTGCTCACAACATCGGTAGCTCAGGCTTGGCTTGGTTGGCTACCATTGGCGGTGGTTCGCTTCTTGTACTTCTCGGTGTTAGCGAGGCAGAGGCAGGTTGGCGCGAGGCGTTTATCATTCCATCTATCGCAGCTTTAGCCGTAGCAGGTTTATGCTGGTGGTTTATTCGCGATACACCTGAGTCGTGCGGTTTGCCACCAATTGATAAGTATCGCAACGACTTCTCGGGCGCAAAGGCTAAGAAGGGCGAGGAGGAGAAGATTCCTTTCAAGACCTTGTTCGTAGATTATGTTTTGAAGAACAAGATGTTGTGGCTTATCGGTATTGCGAACATCCTCGTATATTTGGTACGTAACGGTATCTGGGACTGGTTGCCAATCTACTTGCAGGAGGTACACGAAATTCCAAAGGCTGTAAGCAAGAATCTCTATGCATATCACATGTTGGCGGCTATTCCTGGAACTTTGATTGCAGGTTGGCTCTCGTCTAAGTTCTTCCAGGGCCGTTGTGCACCGGTAAATGTTATCTGCATGGCCGTTACCGCTATCGGTGCATTTATCTATTGGAAGGCAGGCGTTATCGCAGGTATGCTCGGCATGGAGTATATCGATATTGTAAAGGTTGCTCTCGCAGTTACAGGTTTCGCAGTATATGGTCCTGTGGCAATGATCTCAATTCAGGCTATCGCAATCGTACCGAAGAATGCCGCTGGTACAGCAGCAGGCTTTATGGGATTGCTCGGTTACTTGATTGGAGATGCATTCCTCTCGAAGATCGCATTTGGTCGTATCGTTGAGAGCGGTGCAAACGGTTGGGATTTGACCTTCATCGGCTTCTTCGGTGCAAGCGTTATTGCTACTGTAATCTGCTTCTTGGCTATGGGCAAGGAGAAGAAGATGTTCGAGGAGCGTATTGCAGCAGCAACAGCTGAGCAGAAATAGAAATAAACGCCTCCCCGTAGAGGAGGAAATCTGCTGATTAGTATATGTACAAGTTTGTAGATAAGTTGGAGAGTGCCGATGAGTTAATTCGCATCGGCACCCCCGTATCGTCCGAGTTGGAGATAGCCGAAATTACAGACCGAATGGTAAAAACGGAGGGCGGTGGCAAGGCACTCCTCTTCGAGAATACCGACAAAGGTTTTCCTGTTCTGACCAACCTCTATGGTTCGGAGCGCAGAATGGCTATGGCATTGGGTGTCGAGCGATTGGAGGAGATATCGGAGCGACTTAACAATCTTATCGGCACCGTAACATCGCCCAAAGAGAACCTCGTTGACAAATTGCGCCTATTACCCCTTTTGGGCGAAGCATCGCAATGGTTTCCACGCAAGAAGAAGGGGCGCGGTGAGTGTCAGCAGGTAATTCTCAAAGGCGGAGATGCAAAATTATCGTTACTTCCAATTCTGAAATGCTGGCCACACGACGGAGGCCGATTTGTAACCCTTCCTATGGTGCATACCGCAGACCCTGTAACGGGTATTCGCAATGTCGGTATGTATCGTATGCAAGTATTTGATGACCACACGACGGGTATGCATTGGCATCGCCATAAGACAGGCGCACGCCACTACGAAGGCTATAAGGCACAAGGCAAACGAATGCCCGTATCGGTAGCGATAGGCGGCGATCCCGTTTATGCATATTCGGCTACGGCTCCCGTACCAGATAATATTGACGAGTACCTCTTGGCAGGATTGCTACGCGGAAAGCCGGTAAAGCTCGTAAAGTGTATAACTAACGATATCTATGTTCCCGAAGATTGCGACTTTGTGATTGAGGGATATGTCGATACTGCCGAAGAGAAGGTGTTGGAGGGTGATTTTGGCGACCACACAGGTTTCTACTCGCTCACGGATTATTATCCTAAATTTCATGTTACCGCCATAACACATCGTGAAGGGGCGATTTATCCTGCGACAATCGTGGGTATTCCACCACAAGAGGATGCCTATATCGCAATGGCTACCGAGCGCATATTCCTTGCACCTATACGCCTCGTGATGCAACCTGAGGTCGAGGATATGTATATGCCGTCGGCTGGTACGCAGCACAACATCACGATTATCTCGATGCGACAGCTCTACGAGCGCCAAGCCTCGAAGGTAGCTCTCGGCTTATGGGGCGCAGGGCAGATGATGTTTAACAAATATCTGCTACTCACACCTGCAACGACAAATATTCGTTCTGTTGAAGAGTTGGCACAACTGATGCGCAACTGCAATCTTAGCAAATCGCTTATATGTAGCGAAGGAATATATGATGTCCTCGACCACGCTACCGCCACATGCGGATTTGGCGGTAAGGTAGCTCTCGATCTAACATGTACAGAGCTATCAGAACGTAAAGCGACCTTCGACAGCTCTACCCTGCCTACAAGCATCGAGGCAAGTGAAATGCTGCTCGATAAATGGAGTACACTGCTACTTTTTGCGGACATCAACCTCGAAATTAGCACAGAGGAGATAGCAAAGTCGGCAGACTGCAACTATATCGTAATATTCGACAAGCGCGCAAAGAATCTCTCTGCCGAGGAGTTGTTATGGCTTGGAGCAGCCAATACGGAGCCGTCGCGCGACTTCGTATTGCATGATGGAACTCTCATCGTCGATGCTCGCGCAAAGCTACCGAAGGTAAATGTCAATAATCCGGCTCGCTGGCCGAACATCGTTACGGCAGACGAAGCAACCATCAGACTCGTTGATGCAAAGTGGAACGACTACGGCATCGGAGAGTTTATACCTTCTCCATCAGAGCATTATAGCGCTCTCAAATTATCGGAAGGTGCCGAGTGGTCCAACAAATAGCAGATGTTTAGCAGGCAGAATATACGAGGTTTAATCTATGTGATGGCAATAATCATTGTCGTCGCTCTTATCGCCTATTTTGCCACACCGCGTAAAGGGATAACGCTTTCGGAGAAGAGGTCTGATAGTGCTATTGAGAAGCGCGATACACTCTTCATCTTTGATCCGAATACGGTAACATACGACGAGCTGTTGCTACTCGGCTTCGACAAGCGTACAGCCGTCGGAATTGTAAAGTATCGCACCGCAGGTAAGGTCTTCGGTATTGCCGAGGAGTTGGCTCTATGCTATGGCGTAACCGATTCGATGTTCTCGCGTGTACGCCCATACATAAAGATAGGTACAAAGTATGCCACCAAGCCTACGGCACGCAACTTTGACACCCTGCGCAACAATCGCTCAAAACGATTTTCGCCTCGTCCATTCGAGAAGTTCTGTATAGATACCGTAGGCGTTGAGTATCTTCGTCTTATAGGTTTCTCTACACGACAAGCCGAGGCACTCATAGATTACCGCAAACGAGGTGGCGGCATATTCTCGATAAACGAATTGCGCGACTGCTACGCCGTAAGCGAAGAGATGGCCGATTCTTTGGCGCACTTCGTAATTTTGAGCATACGCGACCCTCACAAAGGATTGGTAGAGATAAACTCTGCCGACTCGGCAACACTTCGCAAAGTGAGAGGTATAGGCGAAAAAACTGTCGTTGCGGTGATGCAATATCGTAAATTATTGGGTGGATTTGTCAGAAAAGAGCAAATTGCCGAGTTAAAATGTGTTACGGAGGATAATTTTCTTAAAATTTCCGAACAAATTTATTGCGATAGTTGCAAAATTTCAAAAATAGATATTAACTTTGCACCCGCGTCCGATTTTGAGGCTCATCCATATATGAGCAGACGGGCCGCAAAACTGATTTTAGAAACAAGGGAATCGAAAGGAGGTTGGAATAGTATCGAGGAGATGCAGATGGATAACATATTCACCGAGGAGCAGGCCAAGGCCATTGCACCCTATCTTCTTTTTGGTACTACACCACAAGAGTTCGATTAGCCGAAATTTCAGAAAACGCCGATGAGGTTGTGGCGAAAAACAATCCTCAACAAACAAAACAAGAATACAAACAATAAAAAAAGAGAAAATAACTATGATTATCATGCCAGTTAAGGAGGGCGAGAACATCGAGCGCGCTCTCAAAAAGTTTAAGCGTAAGTACGAGCGTACAGGTGTTTTGAAGGAGCTCCGTGCTCGTCAGTACTTCACAAAGCCTTCGATCGCAAAGCGTGACAAGATGGCACACGCTATCTATGTTGAGCAGTTGCACCGTCGTGAGGAGGAGTAGGACTTAAACTTCCAAAATAGACAAAGCGTGTTCCAGGTTGGAGCACGCTTTTTTTTGTTAAGTACTTTTTTTCTTGAAATATAGTATATTTCAACGAAATTTATTTACCTTTGCACTACAATAGTAAGCAGAAATAGGCAAATGCCCTCTCCGATTTTTTCGGGGGGGGGGTATTTTGAGTTTTAATACACTGATAATAAGATATTTAAATCATATACAATTAACTTAATCATTAACTAAAAACCAAAAACGATGAAAAATTTGACAAAAATTTTCATGGCGGTTGCTGTAGCGATGTTCGCATTCTCTTGCGTTACAGACGCAACCGAGGACCTCGGCATCAAGGTCGAAGGTCAGGGCGTAAAAGAGCTCACCCTTTCGTTGGAGGAGAGTCGTACTCACCTCGGCGACAAGGTCGTGAACGAGGATGGCACAAGCCTCTATCCGCTCTATTGGAGCGAGGGCGATGCTATCTCGGTAAACGGTGTGGTTTCGTTGCCTTTGGCAGGTGTAGCCACTGATGCTACCTC
>JAZRGH010000021.1:0-6401 GCA_045644085.1 Alistipes sp.
CAACGGGATAATTAGTGTATTCAACCTTCGGGTGTATTCAAAAAAATCGGCAGTCACTTTGTTGCGACTGCCGTTTGCTGTATTCGGGGAATTCAAAGAATTATTTGCGATTTTTACCGTTATTTATAATAAAACTCTCTATTATAGGTCCATTCGCTTTGGCTATTTCTAATGCTATCTTTTGAATATCTGCTTCCAATGTGTTGTATACCAACTTTATGTCAACATCAGAACAAACTTTCTCAACTGCAATAAGAAAGTCGGCAATGTTTGAATAATTATAAAGTCCTGTAGGGGTAAAGACATCACCGTCTCTATCATTTATCATTTCTCTGCATAATTCCAAGACTTTGTCAGTATCCTCTGTGCCATTAATGGTGTGAATAAGATGTTTGTTATCAGATAACTCTACGCTACTCATAGTTGTAAAAATTTAATTGTTAGTAATAAGTTTTTGTAACGGTTGGGAGGGGTTGAGACTCCCAACCGATTTGTTATATAGTTAATTAAAAAGCGAGGACAGCACGCACATAGTATGCGCTATTCTTACTGGGGCTGCCTGAATTACCATTACTGAAATCCAATAGGTAAGTGCCGTACATGCCACCGTACTCAGTAGAAGACCAATAATAACTTGTGCCGAGTGTTTTATATCCCCCTGCTGAAAGGGTTGAGTTGATGGCCGATTTCTGATTGTAAATCACTTTTAACTCATACAACGAAGGCAAGTACCACCCCGTTCCATAATTAGAGCACCAAGTCTTAACACTAGGCATATACTCTGATGCTTCGGTAACAGACATCATTTTTCCTCCACTATATGGTGTCTTTTCGATATAGACAACACCAAGTCCTGTTGTGTCGAGTTTCTTTGTGGCAGTAAGGTTGGTGTTGAACAACTCTGCACCTTTAAGTGCGGTATTTGCAGTAAGGTCAATATCGGTAATGGCCAAGCCCGAAGCAATCAACACCTCCAATGCAGTATTGTATTTCACATCAACCATCGACAATTCGGCGTTGTTGCTTATACATAGATAGGTAAGCGCTGTATTACTGCGGATATTGAGAGCCGAGAGGAGGTTGTTCGAAATATCAAACTCTTGCAATGCGGTGTTTGCCACGACATTGATGCGTGGCAACTGATTGTCGTTACAGTAGAACTTCACAAGCGATGTATTGTTCGATACATCGAGGGTTGTGAGTTCGTTGTTGTTACATACAAGCGAGGTCAATGCCAAGTTTTTGGTAACATCGAGCGACTGTAATTTACACTTTTGCACATCAAGCAATTCAAGAGAAGTCAATTCCGAAACATCAACGCCTTCCAACACGCTATTGCCCGACAATGTAGCATTAACTGCTGGTGAGTAGAATACCAACGAAGTAAGTGCGGTATTGTCAGTAACGGCAACATCGGTAAAGTCGCCATAGAATTCCAAAGTGGCAATCGTAGCCGAGTTCTTTGCGGTAAATGAAGTGAATTTGGTATTCTTGATAGTGAAATAGAAGTTGTCAGCCTGAGTGTAGTTATCAAGCGTAATTGCCGTACCGCTGATGGCATTGGTAGTTACACCCTGCAAGTTGAGATACTCCAACGCTGCGCAGTTATCGAGGTTGATATGCTCGATAGGGTTGTCATTACAAGTGAGGGTGCGAAGTTGCTTGAGGTTTGGCAATACAATCTTTGTGATATTGTTGTTTGAGCAGTTGAGGGTTGCGAGGTTGGTACAAGACTCCAAGCCAGTAAGGTCGCTAACGCCCTTGCCCGAACAGTTTACCATAGTGATATTATCAGCCTCAACGATAGAAATCTCCTCGTCACCATCGTCGTCGTAGTTATTCACAAGGTATGCCATCAACGCTGCATCGGGGATATACAAACCGCCATTGTTGAAGTAGGTAGAGGTTGTGTTGTCCTTGTTGATTGCGACTGCACCTTGCTGTGCATCGTCCTTAACCCACAGCTTAACGAGTGCGGGGTTACCAGAGCAATCGAGAGTTGCGAGGTCGGCATTGTTGCTGATGTCGAGCATAGTGAGCGCATTGGTCGAGCAGTCAAGCGTCTGCAACTTCTGCGCAGGGATAATATTCAGCGCAGCCAATGCATTCTTCGAGCAGTCGAGGTCGGTCAGAGCCGAACAACCCGCCAGCGAGAGGTCTGCAAGGTTGTTTGCCGAGCAGTTGATGGTTGCAACCTTCGAGAGGCCAATCACATAGAGCTTGGTCAGCTGATTATCGTTGCAAAGCAGTTCGGTCAGTTCGGTGGATTTGGTGACATCGAGCAAGGTTAGAGCGTTCTGCGACACATCGAGAGTGGTCAAAGCGGTGTTCTTGCTGAGGTCAAGGCTCTCGATATGGTTGTTCGAGCAGTTCAACTCGGTGAGCAGAGTGAGGTTTGCGACATCGAGCGACACCAGCTCGTTTTTAAGGCAAACCAGTTCTTTCAGTCCCTTATTCTGCGACACATTGAGAGAGCCTAGTTTGTTGATAGAGACATTCAGTGAGGCGAGACCCTTCATCTTGCTGACATCGACGGTCGAGAGTTTGTTGTTCGAGAGGTCGAGCGTAGTAATAGACGAAGGCAGAGCAACCGACTCCAAGAGGTTTGTTGCCGCTGCGAGGGTTGTTAATTTCGTGTTGCTGGCAAGGTTGAGCGATGTAATCTTGTTGTAAGAGCAGTCGAGTGATTCGAGGTTGGTGAAGTACTCAATGCCCTCCAACGATGTGATTTGAGGGATAGTACCCGATACATCGAGTGAAGTAACAGCAGCAGCCTCCTCGGCAGAAATCTCACCGTCGCTATTGGCGTCATAGTTCTCCAAAAGCACGGCTTTGAAGTTTGCATCGGTAAAGGCGATATTGTCGGTAGTCCAAGGCACCATATTCACATACTCAGAAGCGAGTTGATTGTTGCCGTCAGATACCTGCAAGCGCACATTTGCCGAAATCTCGCTACGGAAGAAGGCTTCGTCGAGGTTTGCACCCGAAATGACTACGGTCAAGATACCGTCCTTTGCGGTTACGCCCTCAATAGCAAGGTTTACAAATTCACCAGCCGCAGCACGAGTCATAGTATAGACTGCCTTTGCGCTGAGTGCACTTTCCCAGACCGAAACGAGCTCGGCAGCGGTAGATGCGGGCTGCAATTCGAAGTCGAGAGTTGCTTTTCCAGCGGTGATAGTGCCATTACTATTAGTGTAGTACATCGTAGCATTGCCATCGGCATACTTCGGAACATAGCTGATAGACTGAATACGAGCCAAGATAGCAGCCACCTGCTCCTGCAAAGTAGAGATGTCGCCTTGAATGTTATAGATAGCAACCTTGATGTTCTTAACCTCCTTCTCCAAAGTGGTAACACGAGCGGTCAGTGCCTCGATAGTTGCATTAATAGTTGCAACCTCCGAAGCAATATGGTCGCGCAACTCGCCATTGAGGGTGGTGATGGCGTTTGAGATGGCGTTTTTATATGCCTGAGTAATCTCCTTTGTTGTTTCAACCAGTTCCTCTTGAAGTGCGGCAATATCGGCAGCATTAGCCGTAATAGCGGCCAGATTATCGGCGATGGCAGCAGCATTGTTTGCAATCTGTGCTGCGTTAGCACTGATATCAGCTGCATTTTTGGCGATGGTTGTTGCATTGGCTACAATAGCTTGCTCGTTAGCATTTACCTGACCTTGAAGTTCCGCAATAGCCACCTGATTTTGTCCAATCAAATTGTTGTTGGCCGCAATCAGCGACTTGTTTGTAGCGATTAACTCCGCATTAGCCTCAATGTCGGCATCGTTATCCAAAATAGCCTGAGCGTTCTTGCGGATACTTTCGGCATTAACTTCGATAGCATTGGCGTTGGTAATAATGTCATTGGCATTTTTTGCAGCTTCGGCAGCTAATGTTGAGAGGTCATTTTCCAGAGCCGAGATAAGTTTGCTATTCTCGCTAATCTTGGTGTTAATTTCGGTTTCGAGTTCCGAAATACTCTCCTTGATTGAGTTCTCAGATGCGGTGATTTTACTCTCCAATGCAATTTTTAAAGCCTCTAATTTTGCATCAGCCTCAGCGATGGTGTAGTAGTTTGCGAGTTGAGTATTAACCCACGACTTGAAAGATGCCTCAACATCGTCGATTGCAGTTTTGATAGCTTCATTATATGCGGCTGTAATATCTTTATTCGCCTTTGAGATAGCACTCTTATACTCATTTGTAATCTCTTCAACAGCATCCGCAATATCTTTCTTAACACCCTTTGTGGCATCGGTTAGTTTTTCATCGATACGCTCTTCGAGTTCGGCAAGAAGATTATTTACCGTTATTGCATCAATATCAATGTTTGCAATAATCTCGGCCAGCTCATTGTATTGTTCAAGGGTTGCAAAAGTTGCCGAAGCCCAATCTTGTGTATCGGCAAGTTCGTCATCAACATACTCCTGCAAATCTTGTATTTTACCTTCAAGTTCCTTATCCTTCTTCTGTAAATTTGCGATTAACCCATTGATAGATGCCAATTCTGCCTGAATGTCAGCCTTCGCAGCATCAAGCAATGCAATTACTCGTGCAACCTCGGCATCAATCTCACCCTCCAATGATTGTTTAATCTCGGCAATATGGTCATTAGTTGCTTCAATGGCATCTTCTAATTCCGATGCGCGCTTTTGAAGGGCGAGAATGTAGTCTTTCAAATCATCATCCGCTTTCTCAAGCTTCGATAGCGATGAGTTAATTGCGCTAATCTGCGATTGGATAGTTGCGATTTGTGTGTTCTGAATCGCATCAACAGTTTGCTCCAAACCGTCAAGACGGTCGTTAATTTCTGAGCAGCCCGACAGTATCAATACTGCAACAAGGCAAAAAGTAAAAATTCTTTTCATTGTTCTATTAATTTAAGTTTGTAATAATATTCCACTTAAGACCCAACGAACAACGAAAAAAGCGTGAAACCGTCCGTTGGTTGCTTATTTGATTCTGCGGGCTCGCCAAAGCCTTGTACACAAATAAGCACGAACGGTTCACGCTTGCGATAGCGTGAACCTTCGCCACTTACTCTCGTGTACTCTATAAATTTGGCGATTTGCAGAATCGAGAATAAGAGCTAAAAGCTCAGTTATATTATGTTTACAAAGTTATTTTATCTATTTCTTAATCAGTGTTTTTATGTTTCGTGTATCAAAGATACAAATAAAATTCTATCGGTGTGCGATGTATGCAAAAAATTATTCGCCGCCGTTTTCTGACGCCGCCTTCGGAGCGGTCAGCAAAGTACCCTTGCGGATAGTGCAAAACTTGTTGCGGTAGGGTTTGTCGGGTGCGATGCCGATGTTGGCGAGGCTCTTATAAGTGATGCCGATTTGTTCCTTGCCGAAGTGGTCGCACAATGCTTTGATGCTACCGAAGTAGTGGTGTTCTGCACCGATTTCGAGATGAATAACGGTGCGTTCTTGTTTGTCTGTTGCCATAATTCTCTGATTTTAACCTCAAAAGTATGAAAATATGGAAAATAATCAAAATAATCCATAAAATTATTGTTAAAAATTTGGATATATTAAATATATTCCATATCTTTGTTATTGAAATAAAGAGATAACCATGAAGGCAATACTTGGACAATACTACTACGCACCGCACCGAAGAAGTTATGGTGTTTGGCAATGGGATTGGGTTTCGGAAAAGGGTGCAAGCGGCAGATTCGTTAAGGATTTCTGCACCAAAGAGGAGGCAAGAGAGTATGTGTGGAAGATGAACGGCTGGGGTCAGCCAAAGACAAAATTGAATTAGAGTGTAATAAAATTTCTTACAGATATGACAACGATTGTAGCAATGACAAACCGAGATATGTACCGTGCAGCGGTAATCTCGCAGAGAGTGGAAAACGATTTCGTAACAGGTTTGCAAGTGGCAAAGTTGAACGAGTTAAAGGCTCGTATGCGCCGTGAAGTGGTAAAATTTGCCTATCTCAAAAAGAGTGGTGAGGTACGCATCGCTTACGGCACGATGATGCCCGCATTGGTCGGCGACCATATCAACGGCAGGGGTAAGTGTGGCGATACTCGCAAGGTATGTACTTACTATGATGTAGAGTGCGGAAATTTCAGATGCTTCCAGATGCAAGCACTAATCCAAATTTGGTAGTAAAATTATCACCAAAAGATGATAAAAATGAAAGTAGCAGTAATCTACGCAAGGGTTTCAAGCACTGGCGAGCGTCAATCGACCTCTCGTCAGGTTGCTGACCTGACTGACTATGCTAATCGTAACGGCTTGGAGGTCGTTGAGGTATATGAGGAGCATATCAGCGGAGCAAAGCGCAACGAGGAGCGTGCAGTGCTGACCGAGTGCATTGACTACGCAGTTACCAATGGTGTTGAGGTGGTGTTGTTTTCAGAGTTGAGCCGTTGCGGTCGTGC
>JAZRGH010000022.1:0-5729 GCA_045644085.1 Alistipes sp.
ATCTTGGGATCGTGTTAACCAGGCTTTGGAGAATGATGAGATCATCAAGGGTTATGTTAAGTGCCGCACTAAGGGCGGTATGATTGTCGATGTATTCGGCATCGAGGCATTCTTGCCAGGTTCGCAGATTGATGTTAAGCCTATCCGCGACTACGATGTATACGTTGACAAGACAATGGAATTCAAGGTTGTTAAGATCAATCAGGAGTACCGCAACGTTGTTGTTTCTCACAAGGCTCTTATCGAGGCTGAGTTGGAGGCACAGAAGCAGGTTATCATGTCGAAGTTGGAGAAGGGCCAGATCTTGGAGGGTGTCGTTAAGAACATCACTTCTTACGGCGTATTCATCGACCTCGGTGGCGTTGATGGTCTTATCCACATCACAGACCTTTCATGGGGCCGCGTAAACCACCCAGAGGAGGTTGTAGCACTCGACCAGAAGTTGCAGGTTGTTATCATCGACTTCGATGAGACAAAGAAGCGCATCGCTCTCGGTTTGAAGCAGCTCACAGCTCACCCTTGGGAGGCTCTCGATGCAGAGTTGAAGGTAGGCGACACCGTTAAGGGTAAGGTAGTTGTTATGGCTGACTACGGTGCATTCGTTGAGATCGCTCCTGGCGTAGAGGGCTTGATTCACGTTTCGGAGATGTCTTGGAGCCAGCACTTGCGTTCTGCACAGGACTTCATGAAGGTTGGCGACGAGGTTGAGGCAGTAGTTCTTACACTCGACCGCGAGGAGCGCAAGATGTCACTCGGCATCAAGCAGCTTTCGGCTGATCCATGGGAGGCTATCGAGGCTAAGTATCCAGTAGGCACAAAGTGCACTGCAAAGGTTCGCAACTTCACTAACTTCGGCGTATTCGTTGAGATCGAGGAGGGTATTGATGGTTTGATCCACATCTCTGACCTCTCGTGGACTAAGAAGGTTAAGCACCCAGGTGAGTTCACTCAGGTAGGTGCTGATATCGAGGTTGTAGTTCTCGAAATCGACAAGGAGAACCGTCGTTTGAGCCTCGGCCACAAGCAGTTGGAGGAGAACCCTTGGAACGAGTTCGAGCAGCAGTATACCATTGATTCTGTTCACACAGGTACTGTTGTTGAGTTGACCGACAAGGGCGCTATCGTATCGCTCGGTGAGAACATCGAGGGCTTCGCACCAGCTCGTCAGTTGGTTAAGGAGGATGGCTCAACCATCAAGAAGGGTGAGACCGCAGAGTTCAAGGTTATCGAGTTCTCGAAGGCAACCAAGCGTGTAACTTTGTCGCACACTCGTATTTTCGAGGAGGCAAAGCGTGCTGAGGTAGCAGCTGAGAAGGCTGAGCGTAAGGCAGCAGCTGATGCAGCTAAGGCTTCGATGAAGAAGATCCAGCAGTCGGTTGAGAAGACTACTCTCGGCGACATCGCAGGTCTTGCAGAGTTGAAGGCTCAGTTGGAGAAGAAATAATCTACTCCAAATAATAAGCAGAGAGGCTGTCTTTAACGGACAGCCTCTTCTGTTTTGCCATTGGCAATTACCTTTTATTTCGACTATTTGAACGCCTCTTTCAGACTCTCAACCATTCCACTTTCGATGGTACGTTTAGTGGCAAGAATCATACTTTTAATAGCTTCTGCCGTAGATTTACCATGACCTATGACCACAGGAGCATTAATTCCCAATACCGGTGTTCCTCCGATATGCTCATAATTCACACCCTCCAAAAAGTGGTTTGTTGTACCGAGTTTTGCATTTATGGCGTACAATCCCTCCGCCAATTTCAACACCGTATTACCAACAAATCCATCGCAGACTACCACATCTGCAACCTTCGATGTAAAGATATGTGAAGCTTCGATATTTCCAACAAAGTTATAACGTCCTGCTTCGCAACCCAGCTGCAAAAGTTCGTATGCCGCTTTTGTTTGGAGATTTCCTTTGCTCGACTCTGCGCCTATATTCAGGAGCGCCACACGAGGCTTCTCGACACCGAGTACCGATTCGGCATAGATAGAGCCTACAAGAGCATATTGCTCCAAAACATCGGGCTTGCAATCAACATTTAGGCCAACATCAAGAATCATCACCGGCTCACCTGTTATAGTCGGTACGACGGTAGAGATTGTCGGACGAATAACCCTGTCTATAACCTTAACAACCTGTGTCGAGCCAACCATCATTGCACCCGTTGAGCCAGCACTGGCAAAGCCATCTATTCTTCCCTCAGCAAGGTGCTGAAAACCGACAACGATACTAGAATCGCGTTTCTGCTGGAATGCTCGCACAGGGTGGTCGCCCATCTCGACGACCTCGGTTGTATGCACTATGTCAAACACATCGCGCTCAGCGCCCTCTAAGTCGAGGATCTCGCAAATGCGCTTTTCGTCGCCATAGAGAACAATGCGAACCTTCGACGAGTCGTCGCTATCGCGTAACTCGTTGTATGCCATTACAGCGCCCTTCACTGCCGCTTCGGGAGCAAAGTCGCCACCCATTGCGTCCAAACCGATTCTAATCATATTATACAAAGATTAAAAAGTACCAAAAAAAGCCTGCAAACCGTAGTGGTAAGCAGACTTTCGTTGTCAATATGCATAGACTGACTATGCCTCTACCTTCTTCTCGATAGCCAACTTACCACGGTAGAAACCGCACTCTGGGCATACGCGGTGATAGAGAACTGCCGAACCACAGTTCGAGCAAGTTACAACTGTTGGAACAACAGCCTTGTAGTGAGTTCTGCGCTTGTCTCGACGAGTTGAAGAGACTTTGTGTTTTGGATGTGCCATAATTGTACTCTATTTTTAAGTTTTACTTATTTATTATTCTACTTCATCGCATTCATTCGTGCTCTACTCTTCTACATCTTCCTCCGACACAGTAAAGCGAGCCATCATCTCGGGGTTGCAACCACCCTCCTCGTGTACTCGACGATATGGCAACGATATTACGATACTCTCATAAATATACTGTTTCAACGAGAGTTGATCGCCCTTCGCAATCCACATCACATCGCCATCGTAGTCGTGTTGCAAGTCCGAAAAACGAACTGTGAGCAAGCCCGAAAACTCAACAGGAACATTGCAATCCTCCAAGCATCGGTCACACTCTACTACTACGCTACCCGAAATAACGACATTCACATCGAGTTTCGCATCGGAGCAGTTTATGCAGGCATGAACTTTACAGTCGCCGCCCTTGATCTCATTCGACTCCATCTCGCAGAACAAAGCATCATTAACCTCGAAATCGAAGGTGTGCAGACCGCTTGGCAACGACATATAGTCGATTGAAAACTTGTTATTTGCTCCCATAATTGCGTAATTAGCGTGCAAATGTACTACAAAAAAGCAAATTGTGCAAAGTTTTCTCACGAAAGTTGCTATATTTGCAATAAATAAGTCCCGAAAGTGAATAAAAAAGAGGATAAGATATAGATTATGAGCAATTTCAAGGTGTCTGTTTCGAGCAATTTCGAAGAGTTGTGGCGCTATAATCTCGTCTTGGTTTGCGAGGTTTGTTCCGCCCAAAATGAGCGTATCGAATACCTCTCGAAAGAGAGCTACATCGCCCCTGTCGGCTCTAATCTAATCACCCCTCCGAGCGACTATTCGATAGATAGAGGACTATCTATCTCAACCCAAAATGGCGACTATGTTAATATTTTAGTCTATGCCATACCTCACACCCTACCCACTACGAATGACATCATAGAGACGAAACCTTTTCCTCTTATCGTTAAGGTCGTAGATGACAAAAAGGATATTTTGGTCAATCAGGTATTCAAGGTAAATCAGTGGTCGGGCGACAACATATCGCTCGAAAAGGTAGGTCTAAAAGAGTAATTATCAGACGATTATGAAACAAAATTGGAAGCCTTGCGCGATAGTAAACCCCGTACCTGCTGTATTGGTTAGTTGTGGCGATGCGCCCGAAAATTATAATATGCTCACCGTAGCTTGGACGGGTACAATATGCTCCGAGCCGGCGATGGCGTATGTCTCGATACGCCCCGAGCGCCACTCCTACGAGATTGTAAAGCGCACCGGAGAGTTCGTCATAAACCTCACAACCGAGGCATTGGCCGAGGCCGCCGATTGGTGCGGAGTGCGCTCGGGACGCAACTTCGACAAGTTCAAGGAGTGCAGTCTCACGCCCGAGAAGTCAGCGGTTGTAGCAGCTCCATCGATTGCCGAATCGCCCATCTCGATTGAGTGCCGCGTAAAGCAGATTATCCCACTCGGCTCGCACGATATGTTCATTGGAGAGGTGGTGAATGTTGCTGTCGATGAGCAATATCTCGATCCCGAAACGGGTAAACTCGATGTCGAAAAGATGCGTCTTCTGACCTACTCTCACGGTGGTTATTTCACTCTGGGTGAGAAGATTGGCACATTTGGCTGGACAGTCAAGGGATCGACCTTACGCAAGGAGCTCAAACGAGGAAAACAGAAGGTAAAAAAGTAGATTATGGCGCAGAAATTGGCAATTTTCGACCTTGACGGCACCCTGCTCGACACGATTGGCGACCTCGCCGAGGCGTGTAATTATATGTTGTCGCTGCGTGGACTCGGCTCGCACACACGCGAGGAGTACGCCAAGATGGTCGGCAACGGGATACTCAATCTCGTTAAACGAGCACTCCCCGAGGATAAGCGCACCGACGAGTATGTAGTAGCAGCTCGTCACGATTTTCTCGACTACTACACCGCCAATATTGACCGCTATACACACCCTTACGATGGTATTCGCGAAGTGTTACACACCTTGCAGGCGGAGGGTTGGAATTTGGCTGTGGCATCTAATAAATTCGATGAGGGAACGCAAAAGTTGGTGCATACAATCTTCCCCGAGGTCGATTTCAAGGCGATTTATGGCAATAAGGAGGGTTTTCCATTGAAGCCCGATGCCGCATTGGTGCAACTTATTATGAATGAGTGCGAGGCTGTAGCCGAGACAACTGTTATGATTGGAGATTCTGGTGTTGATATCCAGACGGCTAAGAATTCGGGCATTCGCGCGATTGGTTGTTCCTGGGGTTTCCGTCCTCGCACCGAGTTGGAGGAGTACCACGCCGATTATATCGTCGATACACCGGCAGAAATTCTGCAAATTTTAAGGTAATTGGTATTTTTTATAAGGTAACAGCACGAAGAGAACTTCGTGCTGTTTTTTTATTATCCCTAAAATCCCTAAAAAGGAATAGTGTGCTTAACTTACGGCACGAGTAGAATCAATACACGGGCTTAACTTGCCCGATAAAACAAGTCCCCCGCACAGGCGGGGGATTTAGGGGGTGGGTAACATATCTACTCTTTAAGTCAAGCCGAGGTTGTTTTTTTGCGAAGCAACATAAGCCCCATTTACAGAAAGGGGGTTTGGCTGGTATGTAATAGTTGAATATAAGGCAAAAGAAAAAGCCAAACCCTGGTTTAGAGTTTGGCTTGAAGAGGCGGCTACCTACTCTCCCACGGGAAAACCGCAGTACCATCGGCGCGAGTGAGCTTAACTTCTCTGTTCGGAATGGGAAGAGGTGGAACCTCACTGCTATAACCACCTAAAGAACCTTGTTTTAATTGGATTGTTTTTGAGTGGTTCCAACTCCACTAAACTTTGACATCCATCGAAGATGAGATAGTATTTAAGAAAGCCATTCGGGTAATTAGTACTACTCGACTGAAGATATCTCTATCCTTACATCTGTAGCCTATCAACGTAGTAGTCTCCTACGCCCCTCAAGGGAAAACTTATC
>JAZRGH010000023.1:0-5375 GCA_045644085.1 Alistipes sp.
TCCCTATTTTAGCCGTAGCAAGCATTGCTGTTTGGACTATTATATTGTATGCGACTGCGGGAGTTGTCTATCTAATTAGAAAAAGAGTAAGAAAAACAGATAAAGCTAATGGCTAAAAGCCTAGAAAAATATGATTGAAATCGAAGGAAAAATAGTTAGTGCCGACCTGTTGAGAGAGAAGTTTGCGTGCGATTTGTCGCAGTGCAAGGGTGCCTGTTGCATCGAGGGTGATGCGGGTGCGCCACTCGAAATCGAAGAGGTCGATATTCTGCAAGAGGAGTACGAGAATTACAAGCCATATATGACTCCCGAAGGCATTAAGGCGGTCGAGGAGCAGGGTTTTATGGTAGTAGATAGCGATGGCGACTACACCACACCGCTCATCAACGGTGGCGAGTGCGCATTCACTTGCTACGACGAGAATGGCGTGGCATTGTGCGCTATCGACAAGGCCTACCGTGAGGGCAAGTGTGGCTTCCAGAAGCCTATTTCGTGTCACCTATACCCAATTCGTGTGCTTAAATTCCGCAATGGTGGCGAAGGGTTGAACTACCACCGCTGGTACATCTGCAAGTCGGCGTGCGAGAATGGTTGCAAACTCGGCATACCCGTATATAAGGGTCTGCGCGAACCTATTATCCGCAAGTGGGGCGAGGAGTTCTACAAAGCTTTGGAGGCAGCAGAGGAGTTACTTAAAAGCATGAAGGAGGAGTAATGAAGAGAGCTATAACCATATTAGCAATATGTTTGGGTTGCGCTGTGGCGGCAGCCAATCCGTTGGACTCGCTTACGATTAAACCGATAGCGAAGTTGGAGTCAGCAATTGTGGTAGACACACTTCCAACAGCTGATAAGAGCCTCTCAATCGTGCTTTTCAACGACAATTCGTGGCGATATATCCGCACCGCTGAGATTGAGGCGGACTCTACCGCCTTCACTCGCTATTGGAGCACCGAGAAGATATCGCCATATCGTGATTCGGTGGCATTATCGCAGATTCCAAGCGTAGTACCTATCACTTTGGTCGATTCACTGCGCTCGTATCGCTATCCAATCAAGGGTCGCATCACATCGCGCTACGGTTTGCGTCGCAAAGTAAATCATAACGGCATAGATATCGCATTAAAGGTTGGTGATACAATCTGTTCTGCATTTGATGGTCGTGTACGTTTTTCGAAGGCCACCGAAACGGGATATGGAACGCTTGTCATCGTACGCCACGATAACGGCATCGAGACCTATCACGGGCACCTTTCCAAGCGATTGGTCGAGGCCGGTGATAGAGTAGTGGCAGGTCAGCCAATTGCGCTCGGTGGAAATTCGGGACGCAGTACCGGTCCGCACCTTCACTTCGAGTGTCGTTATATGGGCCAGTCGTTTGATCCGGAACGCCTTATCGACTTCCGCACAGGCGATTTGCGTCGCGATCATCTGCTTTTGAAACGTGCCTATTTCAGTATTCACTCTAAATATGAGCAGGATTGGAATGGCGAGAAGGTTCTTGCCGATGCAGATAAAAAAGAGGCAGAGTTGTCGGCAGAACGTCGATACTACAAGGTGCGTCCGGGTGATAATTTAAGCATTATCGCTAAGCGCAACTACACAACAGTATCCAACTTGTGCCGTCTAAACGGAATAAAATCGACCTCTATATTACAGATTGGCAAGGTATTACGAGTGAAGTAAAGTGTTAGCAAAATGACTATCGGCACAAAAATAGAGGAGCTGCATGCATCGTTACCGCAGGGAGTAAAACTTGTGGCGGTATCGAAATTTCACCCCATAGAGACTCTTATGGAGGCTTACGAGGCAGGGCAACGCATCTTTGGCGAAAGCCGAGTACAGGAGCTACTCGTAAAACATGACACATTACCGAAAGATATAGAATGGCATATGATTGGCCACTTGCAGACCAACAAGGTGCGTCAGATTGTACCATTTATTTCACTTATCCAGTCGGTGGATAGTGTACGTCTTATAGAGTGTATCAACCGCGAGGCGGAGCGCATAGGCAGGGTGGTGGATATCCTGCTCGAAATACATGTTGCACAGGAAGAGAGCAAGACTGGCTGGAAGCACGAAGAACTTGCTGAATATCTACATAGTGAAGAGTTCTCGGCATTGAGCAATATTCGTGTACGCGGCATTATGGGTATGGCGACGAATACCGACGACGAGCATATTATCCGCGCCGACTTTGAAAAACTTGCTAACCATTTCAGTAACTTTAAGGTACTATTTGGTGAGGAGTTCGACACGCTGTCGATGGGAATGTCCGATGACTACGAGTTGGCTATCGAGTGTGGTTCGACAATGGTGCGCGTCGGTTCATCAATCTTTGGAGAAAGAAACTATTAAACATTAAACTATATGAAGAAACTACTTTTATCATTAGCATTTTTGGCAGGTACGGCTACGGCATTTGCCTGCACTAACTTTATCGTAACCAAAGGAGCATCAACCGATGGCTCGGTAATGGTAACTTATGCAGCCGATTCGCACCAACTCTATGGTGCGCTATACAAGCACAACGGAGGCAAGCAGAAGGCGAAGATGCTTGCAGTAAATGAGTGGGATACAGGCCGTTATCTCGGTCTTATCGAGCAAATACCTACCACCTATTCAACTGTCGGCAACATGAACGAACATTCGCTCATCATTACCGAAACAACCTACGGAGGTCGTCACGAGTTGGAGGATAAGCAGGGTATTATGGACTACGGCTCGTTGATTTACATCGCATTGCAACGCGCAAAGAGTGCACGCGAGGCAATCGCTGTAATTGTTGAGTTAGCAAATAAGTATGGTTACGCATCGTCGGGTGAGTCATTCTCGATTGCAGACGAGAACGAGGCATGGATTATGGAACTTATCGGCAAAGGCTCAAAGCTTGATGATAAGGGCAACAACCTCCGCAAGGGTATCGTATGGGTTGCACGTCGTATTCCTGACGGATATGTTTCGGGCCACGCAAATCAGGCTCGTATCTCGACCTTTCCGCTCAACGACAAGGAGAACTGCCTCTACGCAAGCGATGTAATTTCGTTTGCTCGCGAGATGGGATATTTTAATGGCAAAGACGAGGAGTTCTCGTTCTGCGACGCATACGCTCCACTCGACTTCGGCGGTTTGCGTGGCTGTGAGGCTCGTGTTTGGGCATTCTTCCGTACCGTAGCCGAGGGCATGGATCAATACACCGACTACGCTATGGGCCACAACCCAAATAACCGTATGCCTTTATGGGTTAAGCCTACACAGAAGGTATCACCAAAGCAACTCTTCGATGCTATGCGCGACCATTACGAGGGTACACCTATGGATATGACCACCGATATCGGTGCTGGTGGCAATGCTTGTCCATACCGTTGGCGCCCAATGTATTTCAAGGTTGATGGCGTAGAGTACTGCAACGAGCGTGCTACCGCAACCCAGCAGACAGGTTTTTGGCTCTGCGGCCAGGCTCGCAAGGGTAAGGCAGGTATTCTTTGGTTTGGTACCGACGATGCTGCAACATCGCCGTTGACACCAATCTACTGCAACACAACCGAAGTACCTTGGTGTCTTGATGAGAAGAATGGCTCGATGTTGCACTACTCAGCAACCTCGATGTTCTGGGTTACAAACCGTATCGCACAACTCGCATACTTGCGCTACAATGTTATCGGCAAGCGAGTTCGCAAGGAGGTTGATACATGGGAGAACGAGAAATTGGCAGAAGTTGAGAAGGTTGATGCAAAGGTGGCAGGCCTCTCGCCAAAGAAGGCTCAAAAGCTTCTTACCGACTATTCTACCGTAACGGCTCAGAATTTGTTCGAGAAGTGGGACATGCTCGATAAATATCTGCTCATCAAATATATCGACGGTAACACTAAGGCCGAGAACGAGAAGGGCTTTATAGACAACGGCAATGGTTGCAATATTCCTGACAAAATTGAGCAGTCGGGCTACTCGGAGAAGTGGAAGCGTGCTGTTGCAGAGGACAATGGCAAGGTTTTGAAAGTTGTAAATTTATAAGATTATGAAACGAACTCTATTGTTTTCTTTGTGCGCTCTGTTTGTGTGTAACACCGTATTTGCACAAGACAAACTCCAATTCCCTCGCTCTCACGCCGAGGATACCAAGGGTTATATGAGCGAGGCATATTGGAAGTTGTGGAACCCCGAGGAGCAGGCTCGCATCGATGCCGACATCGAGAAATATCGTAAGGCTGACGGGGAGTTGGTGCTCGAAAATCTTGGTCGTAAGCGCGATGTGAAGATTGAGCAGGTGTCGCACGAATTTATCTTTGGTGCTCACATCTTCAACTTCAACCAGCTGGGTAAAACGGAGTGGAATGAGCGTTACAAGCGTCTTTATGGAGAGTTATTCAATTCGGCAACCGTTCCATTCTATTGGAAGGAGTTGGAGTTGGAGCAGGGTAAACCTCGTTTTGAAACAGAGCAACGCGATACGGAGGAGTTTTGGAATAACTGTAAAGATCCTTACGACCAGCCACATTGGCGTCGTCCTTCGACTGATCAACTCGTGGAGTTTTGCGAGCAAAAGGGCATTCGCGCTCACGGACATGTATTGGTGTGGGGTAACCGTAAGTTCCAACGCCCATCGTGGTATTTCAACCTCTTTAACAAGGAGGAATTAGAAGCTCACAAGCGTCTATTCCCAAACGAGCCAAATCGCTATCAAAGCAAAGATGCGCAGAGTGATGAATGGACAGAGATGTCGTTTGAGGAGGTGGCACAAACATTTCCAAATTATGCTAAAACGGCACCTGTCGTTATGGAAAATCGCATAAAGCAGATTGCAGAGCGATATAAAGGTCGTCTGCAAAGTTGGGATGTGGTAAATGAGAGCGCAACTGACGATGACCGAAATTTGATTCCCGAAAATTTCCCAATCGCAAAAAGTCGCTACGGACTTATATATGGCGATTATCCGTATCACGCTTTGAAATGTGCTGAAAAGTATTTTCCAAGCGAGGTTAAGTTGAATATCAACGACTACCTTCGCAAGCCGGGATATACCGCACAGGTAAAACGACTCTTGGAGCGTGGTTGCAAGATTGATATTATGGGTATTCAGATGCACCTTATGAAGCCAAAGATGTGTTCAGATATAGCCGCAGGTAAGAAGATACAGACACCTGAACAGGTGCGCCAATATGTAGGTTGGGCATCCCAGACAGGCTTGCCTATCCACATGAGCGAGATTACCATTGCTGCACCTGCAGAAGATAAGCATAGCTTTATGATTCAGGCGATAATCACCCAAAATCTATATCGTTTGTGGTTCTCGCAGAAGAATATGATGGGTATCACTTGGTGGAATGCTGTTGATGGTTGTGGCAGAAAAGGCGAGCCATCGATTTCGGGTATCT
>JAZRGH010000024.1:0-60674 GCA_045644085.1 Alistipes sp.
CCAAGCGTTACGAAAGGTGAAAAGGGAATCCAGTGAGAATCTGGGACAATACCAGTTGCTGTAAATCCCACTCCATCAGGAGTTTATTTGTCGTACTCTTTGCCACTGATAGTAATCGGGAAGGCGACGACAAAAGGGATAAGTCAGAAGACCTGCCTTGTGTTTTAATGGATCTCTGCCTGCTGGGATACGGGTTGATATCAACTATTTTTAATTGCGAACTTTTTTGCAAAGGAGTAGTCAACAAGGGTGCATTATACCTTGTTTGCTCAAAGTTACACCATTCTGCAAGCGGATTATTTCGCTATATGCAGATGTTGTATCCTATACTTCGTATTGGTGGTATCGCAATTAAATCGATGTAGTTAACTGTGATATAACCCGTTAGGAGTATGGAGACAATCCAGACTAATCACCACAAGAGGGAGAACTATATTCTCAAAAGTAACTTGTGGAAATTTTTCAAGGCTCTGCGTGCACAAGCAAACCCAATTTACTGTTTGCTTGTGGCGAGCCCTATTCATTATGCGTGGATAACAATTCTTGACAAATCGGATTCTGCAAGCCAGAAACGCATCTCAATCGCTCAATTTGTCAATGCTCTTAAAAAGATGCCATCCACGGGCAAATACTATCAATTGAGTATAAATCTATGGTCATCTTCACAAGATAAGCATACGCACAATATAACTTATCAGTGCGACTTATCTATTGAAATAGCGACTGCTATCTTCCCCGACATTGTGGCATACCATTGTATGAATGCGGTACGACAAGGTACTTGTTTTGAACTTACACCACAAACGATTCAACGATATAAGTTTAAGGAGCGTTATCTCGAAGAAGTGAAAAATATCATCGAAGAGTGTAATCGTGCAATAAAGAATAAAACAAAATAACAAAAAAACAAAAGGCTATGCAGAAGAGTATTTACCAATCTCCTGAAATGGAGATTATTGCAGTGGCAATCGAGTTGGGTTTTGCCGCATCGGATTATTCACAACAAGAGCCCTCACCGTGGGAAGATATGTAACACTAAAAAATATACAACTATGAAAAAGAGTCTATTATTTGCGATGGTAGCAACATTGTTTGTTGCTTGTCAAAAGGATTACCCAATATCATCGATTACCGAAGCGTCATTTGTGGTTTCGGGATACTGCGATGTAGAGAGCCGTACGGCTTTTGGTACGCCAAATAGTTCTGAAATTCCATATAAGTGGAGTGCAGGCGACTATATTTGGTTAGGAAATAATAAGAGCTCGGCTATTGCAGAAGAGTGTACCTTGGCTCAATTTGAGTTTAGGGGAGGCACAGCCATAGTTGGTACGGGACACATATTCTATAATATGACGGGTCAGGCAAAAAATGCCAAGGTACTATCTTCGCAATCGGCTGACGGAAACCTCGGTAACGATGGAGATTTTGGATATGCAACACTCGACGAGTACAATTCGTTTTATCTGGAGCATAAGACTGCCTATGTTTGGTTCGATACCAAGAGTGCCGACAGCGATATGCCGAAACTTCTCTCAATTTCACTTGCTACCGAAGGTGTAGCGATTGCGGGTGAGCGAGTTTACAACTTCTCTGCACAGGAATGGGATAGCACAATCACGAATGGTTCATCGGAAATTATCCTTAATTTCGAGGGTGGCAAACAACTGCTATCTGCAAACGAGGGCGTTATGGCGGCTATGGTAGTTCTTCCTGCCGAGGTTAGCGACACAAACCTTACCGTTACCTACACCTTCGACGACGAGAGTACTTTTACCGAGGTGAAAACTCCTTCGAAGAACTTCGTGAGTGGTGCTACACAGCGTATTGCAACCACTATCAACAAGAGCGATTTGAAACAAAAAGAGCCTGAGCTCGGCTACGAGTTGCGTGTGCTGACATTTGAGGATAAGGATGTAAAGTTCTCGCCGATGTTTTTGGACTATGCTGACGGCTGGGCAGGTCGTGAGATTACAAAATGGAGCGACCTTATCGACAACCCACAGTACAACGGTCCGTTGATGTATGGCAACGACCAGATGGATGCAATGTACTATTGGTACGATGAGGGGAATACCGAGCTTTATCATATGTTCCCCGACAACTATGCTTATTGTTTCTGGGGCGGAGGTCACGCAATCTCAAACTATTGGGATGCAGGTTATACCGATGATGATAGAAACGCTCTGATTGTTAAATATTATGGACAGGACTATCTTAATCAGTGGGCAGGCAAGCCGGGCGCAGATGGTGCACTTGGTTGGTTTTTGTTGCAGTTGACAGCTCCCATAGCACCTCATTCGGGCAACAACTTCTGCGTACACTATGGCTACAAAGATTTCTTTTCGTACATAGAGAATTTGCCGGAGTTATCGTTTGCCGACTGCGAACCACGAGTGATTGACCATATGTGGATAACAAATACTAACTATACTCTCAATCAGCTCCATAATGGTGTAAAGAGCGAGGAAGGTAATAGTTTTGGTGGTAATTGGAACGGCTTGAAGGAGGACGCTTGGCTTAAAATTGTGGCTTATGGCTACGAGTCGATTGATGCTGATCCTACGAGTGATGAGCCGACTAGCACAGCCGAGTTCTACTTGGTACAGGGCTACAATGTGGTTGAGACTTGGCAGAAGTGGGATTTGTCGGGACTCGGCAAGGTGGCAAAGGTGCGTTTCAACTTCCTCTACTCGGACGAGATGGGTGGACGATATGGTTTCACAATCCCTGGTTACTTCGCTTACGATGATGTAGCAGTGCGTTTTGAAAAATAGTATATGAGAAAAGTTTTAGAATTCTTGTTTTTAAGTGTGATTGTTGCGGTTGCATCGTCTTGTAATATAGACGATGTAATCACAACATCGTTGCCTCCGAAGATACTCCTTGATAGCGAAACGGGTATCTACACAGTCAAAGAGGGGAGAGAGATTGTTATAGCACCCAACTATGAGTCGGCAGAGGGAGCAGCATACTCTTGGATAATGAATGGAGAGGTGATAGGCACCTCCCCATCGTTGCATTTTGTGCAGGATGAGGTCGGGGAGTACTTCATAACCATTGCAGTAACCAACGATGCTGGCACGGATGAGGAGGAGATTCGTGTAGATGTGGTGGCTCTCGAAGTCCCCATTGTAACTATTGCGGGAAGCAAGCAACAGACGGTTGCCATAGGAACAATCATCAATCTCAACGCATCTGTGCGTGACTCTTCGCTCGAAACATCGCTTGGGTGGAGTGTCAATGGCGAAAAGGTTGGTAGCGACAACTCATACACATTCGCTGCCGAAGCAGTTGGCAACTACACCATAACCGCTACGGCCACCAACGAGGATGGAACGCATAGCGATAGCGTAGAGATTAAGGTACTCAATGCCGAAGATATGCCCTTCGTTTGGGAGTTTGCAAGCGACAACTACCACACAGTCGTTGGTCGCAAGTTGCTTATTGCTCCTTCGACAACAAGTGCAGAGGAGGGTGTTGAGTATCATTGGATGCTGGCTGGTAGGGAAGAACCTATTGGTGACGACTCTCGTTTAATCTTTACCGCAGAGTCGGCGGGCGAGTATAAAATTACAGCAACTGCAACCATCGAAAAAGAGAGCGAGAAGATTACCCTTACTTGCGAGTTTGCTATAACTGTATATGAGGCAGGGGCTTTCTATCGCCCAAAGAACGGAGCATCAAAGGCAGACTGGAATAAGGTCTACGAGTATACACCCGCACCTGGTCAGTTTATCAACGAGACAAAAACGGGTGGTTTCGATGGCTCGCAAACAACACCCGAAGCCGCTATTGCCTATGCAGAGAGTCGAATGTCGGAGGTTGATAGAGATGGTAACCCATATCCAAATTGGGTTTCGTTGGGTGGTTTTGGCGGCTATATTGTTGTAGGCTTCGACCATAGCATAGATAATTCGGGCGATTACGACCTCGGTATTCTTGGTAACTCATTCAGTGGTTCATCCGAGCCTGGTATTGTATGGGTTATGCAAGATGAGAATGGCAATGGACTACCTGATGATACTTGGTATGAACTCGCCGGTTCCGAAACGGGCAGAGCCGAGACAATACAAAACTACTCTGTAACATACTACCGCCCATCGGGAACAAAGATGCCTGTGCAGTGGATAGACAATCTTGGTAATAGTGGCGAAATAGACTATCTCGCGCAGTTCCACAGACAGGACTACTACTATCCACTCTGGATTGAGACCGATAGTTACACCCTTACGGGAACTTGCCTTGCTCCTCGCAATTATGACGCTTCGGGCAATGAGTCGTATTGGGTTAATGCCGAGTACGATTGGGGTTATGCCGATAATTTTAGTTCGATAGATCGCCTTACGGGAGATGCAAATGCTGCCGCCGATGCGAATGCCAACCACTTCAAAATATCGAATGCAATAGACTTTGGGTGCCAGCCAATCGATTTGTAGTTTATCGACTTTGTGAAGGTGCAGGTGGGTGTAAATACCAAGAGCGGCTGGCTCGGAGAGGTATCAACCGAGGTATTTGGATTTTACGACTATAATATGAAAAAATAATGATACGGTTAATGAATAGGTTGTTACTTCTTTGCCTTATCCTGCTCCCTACTTCGTGTATGGAGTGGGATTACGGTTTGGAGGAGGAGTTTGACACATCGGCTTCGGGCGAGGGGCTCTTCATCTGCAATGAGGGCAACTTTCAGTATGGCAACGCCACGCTGTCGTACTACGATCCCGCAACCAAAACGGTGCAGAATGAGGTGTTCTATCGTGCCAACGCCATGAAATTGGGCGATGTCTGTCAATCGATGATTATTCGTGATGGCATCGGATGGGTGGTGGTCAACAACTCCCATGTCATCTTTGCCATTGACACCAACACCTTCAAAGAGGTGGGACGCATTACTAATCTTACTTCACCTCGCTATATCCACTTACTTTCGGACGAAAAGGCGTATGTGACGCAGATCTGGGACAACCGTATTTTTATCGTAAATCCCAAACGCTACAAGATTACGGGTTATATTGAGGTGCCTGATATGACTATGGAGTCTGGCTCCACAGAGCAGATGGTGCAGTTGGGCAAGTATGTATATGTAAACTGCTGGTCATACCAAAACCGAATACTCAAAATCGACACCGAAACCGACCAAGTGGTAGACGAACTTATCGTCGGCATTCAGCCCACATCGCTCGTAATGGACTGCAATAATAAGTTGTGGACTGTGACAGATGGAGGCTATGAGGGCTCGCCATATGGTCACGAAGCCCCTTCGCTCTACCGAATCAATATCAATGATGGTAAGTTTGAGGTGGAAAAGCAGTTCAAGTTTGACTTTGGCGATTGGCCCTCGGAGGTACAACTCAACGGAACAAAGGATAAAATATATTGGCTAAACGACGATGTATGGGAGATGGATGTAACTGCAGACAGGGTGCCTGTACGCCCATTTTTGCCCTATAACGGCACTCTTTACTATGGTCTGACCGTCTGCCCCCATACGGGCGATGTCTATGTTGCTGATGCCATAGACTATGTGCAACAAGGCAAGGTATATCGCTACTCTTCGGAGCGTGAGTTGATAGATGAATTTTATGTAGGTATTATCCCCGGGGCTTTTTGTTGGAAATAAAGAGGAATCGCAATGAAACAATTACTATTCATAAGTCTTGTGCTACTACCTACGATACTCTTTGCACAGGAGGATACAGGGGGAGATTGGCTTCGTAAAGGCATACATATTAAAGAGGTTACCATATATGGTCAGCGACCTATGAAAGAGATTGGTACGCAGCAAACCAAATTCGACTCGGTGGTTTTGAAGGAGAATATCGCCCTCTCAATGGCGGATATTCTCACCTTCAACTCCTCCATATTTGTCAAAAATTATGGTCGTGCAACTCTCTCGACTGTCGCTTTTCGTGGCACTTCACCCTCACATACGCAGGTGTCGTGGAATGGTATGCGTATCAACAACCCGATGCTCGGAATGACCGACTTTTCGATGATACCCTCATACTTTATTGACGACGCATCGTTGCTGCACGGCACCTCCTCCGTCAACGAATCGGGTGGTGGCTTGGGTGGTGCTGTCAAGATGTCTACCACGCCCGCAAACAATAGGGGTTTTGGGTTGCAGTATATTCAGGGTGTAGGCTCATTCAAGACTTTTGATGAGTTTCTACGACTAACCTACGGCAACGACCATTGGCAGGTATCAACGCGTGCGGTACTCTCCACCTCGCCAAACGACTACAAGTATCGCAACCACGACAAGAAGGAGAATATCTACGATGAGGATATGAACATTATCGACCAATACTATCCAATAGAGCGTAATCGCAGTGGTTCGTATCGTGATTTCCACCTTTTGCAAGAGGTCTATTACAATACGGGGCGAGGAGACCGTCTGGGACTTAATGCATGGTATATCAACTCCAATCGAGAACTTCCTATGCTCACCACCGACTATGGCGATGAGATGGACTTTGATAACCGTCAGAGAGAGGAGACATTTCGAGGAATACTATCCTACGATCATCTCGGGAAATCGTGGAAGGTAGCAGCAAAAGCAGGCTACATCCACACCTGGATGGCATACGACTACAAGCGTGATGTGGGTAATGGTACTATGGCACATATGACTCGCTCTCGCTCACTTATCAATACCATCTATGGACAGGCGGAAGGCGAATACTACCTCGGCAAAAAATGGCTCTTTACGGCAAGCCTCTCTGCTCATCAACACTTCGTAGAGAGCAGGGATAAAAACATAATCCTCCAAGAGGGAGGCAAGGGCATTGTCGGTTATCGCAAGGCTCGCCTCGAACTTTCAGGCTCGGCATCCATTAAGTGGCGACCTATTGATCGCTTGGGATTATCTGTCGTAGCGAGAGAAGAGTTGTTCGGCAAGGAGTGGACTCCGATTATCCCCGCCTTTTTTGTAGATGGCGTACTCTCGAAGGTGGGCAACATTACCGCCAAAGCCTCGGTTTCACGCAACTTCCGCTTCCCAACCCTCAACGACCTCTACTTCCTCCCCGGTGGAAATCCAAACCTCCGCAAGGAGAGCGGCTGGACTTATGATGCAGGAGTATCGTTTGCTGTAGGTAAGGAGGGTACCTACTCATTATCTGGCTCGGCTAATTGGTTTGACTCCTATATAAACGACTGGATTTTGTGGCTTCCTACCACAAAGGGTTTCTTCTCGCCTCGTAATATCAAGGATGTACACGCCTATGGTGTTGAATTGCAGGCAAATCTTGCTGTGAATCTCTCAAAAGAGTGGCAACTTGCACTCAATGGCACCTATTCGTGGACTCCATCCATTAACCAAGGAGAGCCAATTTCGTCAGCAGACCAATCCATCGGCAAACAGTTGCCTTATGTCCCCGAACACTCCTCGACCATAACGGGTCGCCTCTCGTGGCGTAGTTGGTCGTTCCTCTATAAATGGTGTTACTATTCCGAGCGTTTTACGATGTCGTCAAACGATATCTCGCTGACCGGCAAACTCCCCGAATACTTTATGAGCAACATCACGCTCGAAAAACTATTTTCATTCCGTTGGGCCGACCTCTCGCTGAAAGGCACAATCAATAACCTTTTCAACGAGGAATACCTTTCGGTGCTCTCTCGCCCGATGCCAGGCATCAACTTCGAGGTCTTTGTCGGTATTACCCCAAAATGGGGCAAGAAAAAGTAATTGGATATGGTGTTGCGATATACAGTAGAGGAGTTTACATACGAGATGTCGGTTGCGGAGTATCTCGCTCGCTTCCATAAGCCTAATGAGGTGTGGAATTATTGTCGTGCGTGCAATAACTATGGGAAACAGTGGGGCTGTCCACCATTCGATTGCGATATTGTGGAGAAACTCTCCAAATATCAGAATATAAGGCTTGTAGCCCACAAAATCAACTTGATTGACAAAGAGTTGTTGCCTTGTGATATTGATGATATATTACACTCCGAACGCATTGAACTCGAAAAACGGTTGCTGGAGTTGGAATACACGCACAGCGGACTTGCGTGTACTTTTATCGGCAAATGCCTGCATTGTGGAGATAAGTGTTGTGCCCGCTTGTCGGGCAAACCTTGTCGCCACCCCGAGTTAATTCGCCCTTCACTCGAAGCCTATGGTTTTGATGTTGCCAAAACCCTAACAGAACTCTTCAATATCGAACTCCAATGGAGTAACAATAACTCTTTGCCCGAATATCTAACCCTCGTATGCGGTCTGTTTTATAATGTAAAACACTACATATAGTGTTGGTCACTTTTGGTCACCTTTTCACACTATAATACGGCATTAAAGGAACTTTATGCCGAAGGATTGGCAATTACCGACATTAACCTTTCGAATAATAATGACTTGACAAAAGTTATCTTAACTAACAATCAAAACTTATCGTCAATCACTATTTGGGAGAAGTGTAAGCAGCGCAATAACTATATTGACTTCGATATGGGCGGTATGGTGGTAGAAGATGCCGCAGGTAATCAGTTTGGCTATCCATTTAAGGTTGGTCAATATATTCCTTGGTTTAACGGAGGTGTGGTATATAAAACCACCAATAATGGCGCAAACGGATACCTTGTATCTGTTACCGATACCAAAACAGATTGGGGAAGATACGGAACAACCACAAATGCAAAAGATGAGAACAATGGTATGGTCAATGTAGAAACTGTTAAGAGCAAAGGTTATTACAATGTGCTTCCCGCCTTTGTTTGGTGTGGAGATTATGGTAAAGGAGGTTGGTATCTCCCTGCAAAGAATGAGTTGAATACGATTTACAATAATAATTCAACCATTAACTCGACACTCTCGGCAAATGGTTATACCTCACTCGGAACAGGCTATTATTGGTCGTCTACTGAGTTCGGTAGCAGCAGCGCATACATATTGAATCTCAGTAATGGTAATTCAGGCAGCGACATTAAGAGTGACACAAACAATGTCCGTGCTGTCCTCGCTTTTTAATTAACGAATTAATAATTTAACCAAAGGAGGGTTATGCTTAGGCATAGCCCTCTTTTTTTCGAGAATTATGGCCACCAAAATTTAACAACACCGACGCAGGAATACTTGTTCGAAAAACGAAGACCATTTTGGCAAAATGCTATGCTTCAACCCTCAACAGTTGGAATTTTTAATTTGAAATTAAATGAAATTTAACTTTTTATTCTTATCTTTGTCTTATATACAAGATTAACCTTCTTGAATTTATGGGATTAAAGATTTACTCTTCGATTCTTGACTCCTGCGACGGGCTGGCTCATCGCATCGAAAACGCGCTAAAAAAGATCCCGAAAAAGAGCGTTTGCGGAGTCGTTTGTTGTGGCACAAGCAATACCGTCGAGTACCACGATATGCTTGACATTATAAAGTCCGCCATCTATGCCTCCTTCGGCAAGAAAGTACCCGTAACCCTTATTCCGCAATATCTATTGCCCAACGACGGAGTTGCCATAGAGGTCTATGCCCTCGAAGGCGATGCAAACCTCCAAATCAAAGAGCAGAATGGTATCTGTTACGGCTTGATAGAGGAGGCCGACGAGAAGTTGCTCTTTGTGGAGGGTATCCCTGCCTCCGACTTCTCGGCAAGTGTTCACGAGCAAAGTCGAGAGGTGTTTACCAAACTCGACACTCTGCTTTCGGCATATAGCTTTGAGGTGAACGATATTGTTCGTCAATGGAACTATATAGGCAATATCGTATCGTACAAAGACGGCAAGCAGAACTACCAGGAGTTCAACGATGCCCGCACCGCCTACTACGCAAAGGGTGAATGGCGCAACGGTTACCCCTCTGCAACAGGTATAGGATCAACCGATGGTATAATCGTTGGAGGTATTGCCTTCAAAAAGACTGACAACAAGGGCATCTACCCTATCGACAATCCATTACAGATTGCCGCACATATCTACTCGAAGAATGTGCTTATCGACAATGACATCAATGCCATAAAGAGCACCCCTAAATTCGAGCGAGCAAAGGTTATCGAGAGTGCCGGCGGAGTATGTTGTTTCGTTTCGGGTACGGCAGCCATTCGTGGCGAGGAGAGTGTAGATCCGAACTCGGCGGAGATGCAGACCATCAAGACTATCGAGAACATCGAGTATCTCGTGTCGAAGGAGAATTTGGTACGCTTTGGGTGCAAGCCTTACGATTTGAAATATGCCTTCCTGCACGTCTTCATCAAGCACGCAGAGGATTATCAGGCTGTACGTTCAGTAGTTGAACAAGCATATCCGCATGTGCCGACAATATATTCGGTGGCCGATGTGTGCCGAAGCGAACTTTTAGTTGAAATTGAGGGAATTCTAACACTATAACCATATGAAAAAATCTTTGATTTTTACATTTTGCCTACTCTTTACTACTATCGGAGCAATGGCTTCGGAGCAGTGCAGGGACGAGGTATTTTTGAGGAGAGCCTATCTTACCGTAACGGGCGCACTCCCAACCCCGCAGGAGTGTATCGTATTTCTCGACAATACGAATACCAACAAACGCGAAGCCTTGATTGACGAACTTCTCGATAGCGAACTTGCACTGAAATATATGCAGATGCGTTGGGGTGATATCCTGCGCATAAAGTCGGAGTTCCCAAGCAACCTCTGGCCAAACGGAGTACAGGCGTACAATCGTTGGATCTATGAGCAACTGCTCCACAACGTACCATACAACAAGATGGTTCAGAAGTTACTCCTCTCGGAGGGTAGTAACTTCCGCGCTCCTGCGGTAAACTTCTATCGAGGTTTTCAGAAGAGAACACCTCAGAATTTCTACTCTAACATCAATCTGCTATTCCTTGGCAACAGAAACTGCACCGACAACGGATACCTATGCTTCTCGCAGGTGAAGTTTAAGTCCACAAAGGAGTGGAAAGAGGAGATAATATATCTCGATATTCACCGCCAGACAAGCGGACGCAGAGCGGTATTGACAGACGGCACAGTCATCGCACTTAATCAGGACACCGATTGGCGCGAAGGATATGTGGCATGGCTCACTTCCCCTAAAAATCGCCGCTTTGCCGAGGTCTTCGTCAACAGAATGTGGTATTGGATATTCGGCAAAGGCATCGTACACGAGCCTGACGATTGGCACGAGAACAACAAACCGTCAAATTCTCAGCTACTTGCCGAATTGACCGACTACTTCTTGAAGAATAATTTCGACATGAAGTTATTGCTGAAAAAGATTCTCCTCTCGGAGGAGTTTAATTCGAAGGTTGCTCCTGACGGCTTCTATCAGCCTCAGCGTCTGCCGGCAGAGGTTATCGTTGATGCCTTGGCATCGACAACAGGCATTTGGAACACCTACCATAGTCGTGTGCCCGAGCCGTTTACCTTCTATCCGCCAAAGACAAGATCGACGCATTTGGGCGATGCCACCGTATCGTCAACAGAGTTGGAACTCTTCGGCAAGGTTTCGCGAGATGTATCGTTGGAGAGCCAGCGCAACAACTCGATTACCTCTCGACAGCTGCTCTACCTAATGAACTCGTCAGAACTTGAAAAACGCATCAGAAAGAGCCATATATTGCAGCAGATCTGCATACAGAGCCAAGATATCCAGCAACTCGCCGATGCCATAACCCTACAAGTGCTGTCGAGAAGATCGACACCGCATGAGGTTGCTCTCTATGAAAAACACATGAAGCAGAACAATCTGCCTTTGATGGAGTTGGCTGTCGATATTATGTGGATGCAGCTTAACAGCAACGAGTTCCTTTACAATCACTAATCACAACGCACAGCTATGAGAAAGATAACACTAACACTTATTTTACTGCTGACTCTCTGCTTTGGAGCAACAGCTCAACGAGCAAAGTCTGTGATTTTGATATATTTAGATGGAGGTCCTGCCCAAACTGACACCTTCGATCCGAAGCCTGCCGCAGGTAGAACCTACTATGGCAATTACAAAGGTGTATGCAAGACGAATGTCGAAGGTATCGAGATTGGCGAAAAACTGCCTTTGCTTGCCTCTATGGCCGACAAATACTCATTGATACGAAGCCTTACCCACGGTAGCAATGCGCACGAAACAGGACACTATGCCATGATTACGGGCGATACGTCGAAAGGTGCCGTTGTGTACCCATCGTTTGGTGCGGTTATCTCCTATATGAAGAAGGATACATACAAAGGTATTCTACCTTGCTACATCTCTGTAACGAGTGCTAATAGTCGTTTTAACGAGGGAGGCTTCCTCGGAAACGAGTATAAATCTTTCGATACGGGCGGAAAACCCGAAGCAACCGAATTTGAGGTTGAAGGCGTGGTGAATAAATTTATCTCCAAAGAGCGCATGAACAAACGAATGACGATGCTCAAAGAGTTTGAATCATCGGCAATGGACAAGGAGCTGATCGACTCGTTACGAGCAACGAACATGGAGTTTGTTTGGGGTAGCAGTCGCGAGGTCTTCAACCTCGCCAACGAACCGGACTCCATAAGAAAGAGATATGGTAACAGCCGACTTGGTCAGTCTTGCCTCGTTGCACGACGACTCGTAGAGGAGGGAGTACCATTCGTAAATGTTCGTACAACGGGCTGGGATACCCACAAAAAGCACTTCCAGAGAATGAATACAATGCTACCCGACTTAGATCGCTCCGTTTCGGCTCTGCTCGCCGATTTAGATGCGCGAGGTCTGCTCGATAGCACCATCGTACTCCTCGGTGGCGAGTTTGGACGAACACCAAAGGTGTTGTGGGAAGCACCATGGAATGGAGGTCGCGCCCACTACGGCAAGACGTTCAGCTATCTGGTTGCAGGCGGAGGATTTCTCGGTGGTAAGGTGCTCGGCAAGACCGACAAAACCGGCGAGAAGGTCGTAGAACGCCCAGTTCGCCCTTGCGATTTGATTGGCACCGTATATCTCTTGATGGGTATTGACCCATACGGTACATTGCCACACGTTTCCGAAGGTAATTTGCCGATACTTCCATCGCTCCTGGAAAAGAACAAGAGTAACGGATTGCTATACGAAATTATAGATATAAAACAGCCAGGTCATGAAAAATAGAAGAATAGCATTAGCCATTTTAGGTTCTCTTTTGGCGCTCTCGGTTCAAGCGCAAAAAATGACTACGGGATATCTCTTTCCTGCCGGTGGTCAGGTTGGAACTACCGTTGAGATTGAGGCAGGCGGACTAAATATCAACAAGGCAAAGAAGGTCGTATTTAACCACCCCGGCATAAAGGGAACGGTAGAGCCTGTTGTCGAGAGTTCAGAGAATCGACGAAAGCGTCGAAGATTGAACGACCAGAGCAGTCCGCAACTTGCCGACAAGGTTCGCATCAAGATCACTATTGCGGAGGATGTACCTTGCGGTCTGTACGATTTGCGCCTGCAAAGTCCTAAGGGACTCTCCAACAAGCTACCTTTCGAGGTATCTTCATATCCGAACTTTATCGAGAATAAGAAATCTTCGATAAAGCAACCAAATGAGGTAACAACCCTTCCTGCCGTTTTATGTGGATATGTTACTCCGGGAGGAGTCGATTATTTCCGCTTTTCGGGACACAAAGGAGAGACCTTTGTCGCTTCGGTTAAAGGCCGACAACTCGTTCCTTACATAGCCGACGCTGTTCCCGGTTGGTTCCAACCCGTAATAAAAATTGTCGATTCGAAGGGCAAGGAGATTGCATATTCCGACGACTACTACCATAATGTCGATCCTGTAATTATCGTAACTCTTCCGAAAGATGATCGCTACACCTTGATGATTCATGATGCCATCTACCGAGGACGAGAGGATTTTAATTATCGAATAGAGCTCGGCGTGATACCGTTTGTTACAGGTCGTTATCCTGCCTATGGATTGGTCGGCAAGAAGGTTAAACAGCACATCGAAGGCGTTAACCTCGGTGCAACAAAAACCACCGTTAAGGTAAAGAACGAAGGTTACCACCAGGTGACCTACACCAACAACACGGGAACATCGAATGCTGTTTCATTCTATGCACTGCCAAGAAGTGTGGATCTTATTCAATCGCCAAAGGGTGATGCGGAACTTGCCGTTTCCGCTGCCATCGCGGACTCTCTCACCTCGAAGTCAAGAATAAAGAGATATACCATATATGCCGAAAAACGAAAGCAGATAATTGTGGAGCTCATCGGCAGAAAGAATGGTTCAAGAATAGATGCAGTAATGAGATTGAAGGATCAACGCGGTAATGTTTTGGCCAAGGCTGATGATACCGAAGATCCTATTCAGGGCCTTATGACCTTCCATGCCGACCCTGTGCTCAAATATACCCCTAAAATTAACGGTGAACTGATACTCGAAGTTGAGGATCTGCATCGAGGTTACGGCAAAGAGTATCACTATCTGTTAAGACGACACAGCCAGATGCCGACATTCAATGCGTTTGTTTCACCGGCATACATCACAACACCATCGGGAGGAACATCTCTCTTCCGTGTTGATGTTACGGGCAAGTTGAAAAGACCGGCAAACCTTGTCATCAAAGGTCTGCCAAAGGGCTTCACCACAAGTAGCTTAAAACTTCGCGGAGGCAGAAGATGGGACGTATCGGTAACCGCACCGAAGGGTACCGCAATAAAGCGATTCCCGATAGAGTTGAAGATGGAGTACCCTGCGGGCAAAGGCATACGCGAGCAGGCTAAGGTTCTTCCTGTCGACAACATGATGCAGGCCTTCTACTACACACATCATATTCCGGCAGCCGAGTTGGCTATCGATGTGGTAGAACCTTCCCCATACCGCATGTCATTGACTTTCGATTTGGAAGAGGAGCAACTCTTCTCGTTTAACGACGAGAGTATTCCTGTGAAGATTGTGGTTGATAAGGATCCTGGATTCAATGACCCGATAGAGTTGTTGCTGGGAAAGAAAAACAAAATCTTCTCACTCGATCCAATCTCCATTCTTCCGGAGGAGACCGAGAAGACCATACATATAAAGTTGAACCAGACAGCCTTGGAGCGTTACAAGACTCGAAAGGGAAGACCTACATGGCAGATGTATATCTCCGGAACTGTGAAGGGTGAGATTGTCCGCCGAGGTCGTCGTCAGTTCCAGAATGCAAAATATAGCGAGATGACACCTATCTTTATGATTAAGCTCAAAAAAGAGTAGTCGAAAGGAGTAGGTAAAATGAAAAGAGGAAGGTCTTTACCTTCCTCTTTTTCTTCTTATAGCCTCTGTTGTAAGCCTAAAAGTGCGACACGTTTTCGCCGACAACTGCCGACAAAAGGTTGTTTGCTGCCGACGATGCGCCGATACGGAACAAGTCGGTAGTAAGCCACTCTTCACCCAGAATCTCCTCAACAATGGTGTAGTACAACGCTGCATCCTCCGGTGTGCGAACACCTCCCGCAGCCTTGAAACCAACCTTTACGCCGGTCTTCTCGTGGAACAACTTGATGGCACGACCCATAACAACCGCAGCCCCAGGTGTTGCTGCAACATCAATCTTACCTGTCGAAGTCTTAATAAAGTCGGTTCCCGCCAACATCGAAATCAACGATGCATCGTGAATCAACTGCGATGACTTTAATGCACCGGTTTCAAGAATAACCTTCAACACTGTATCCTCGCCCATCTCCTGACGGATAACCTCAACCTCGTTGGCAGCCTCATCATAGTTGCCCTGCAAAACCTTGCCGACATTCATCACGATATCAATCTCGTCGGCTCCGTTCTCGATAGCCATAGCAACCTCCAACATCTTAACTTCAAGGAAGGTTTGCGATGCAGGGAAACCTGCCGCAACGCTTGTAATACGCATTGGCGAGCCGTCCACTGCCAAACCTACGGTCTCCACAAACGATGGATAGACGCAGATGGAAGCGACATTTGCCAAGTCGGGATATTTTGTGTAGAAATCGACTGCACGCTTTGCAAATGCCGATACCGACTCCACCGAGTCGTTGCAGGTAAGGGTGGTCAAATCGACTGCCGAAAGGGCAAATGCATAGACCTCCTTACGGCAGTTACGAGCCGAGAGCTCCTTGATACGAGCAACCTCTGCTGCAACCTCTGCATCGGTTAATGCGGGCGCAAAATCTTGTAATTTTACCTTATATTCCATATACCTTATTATTTAATTCCGCGGACGTGCTTCTCCCAAGCCCAAGCCGAGCGAAGAGTATCGTCGAGTGAGCGCTCTGCCTTCCAACCGAGCTCCTCGTTTGCATGAGCAGTGTCTGCCCAAATCATAACAACATCACCCGGACGACGTGGAGCAACCTTATAGTTGAGCTTCAACTCGTTTACACGCTCGAAGGTGTTTACCAACTCCAACACCGATACTGCACGACCTGTGCCAACATTGAAGATTTCGTAGTTCTCCTTGCATTTTTCGTCAATCATACGCTGAATAGCCACAACGTGAGCCTTTGCCAAATCTACAACATCGATGTAGTCGCGCAAGCATGAGCCGTCAGGAGTATTGTAGTCGTCGCCAAACACCGACAAGCACTCGCGAACACCAGCCGCGGTCTGGGTGATGAATGGAACGAGGTTCTGCGGTACACCACGTGGGAGCTCTCCGATAAGAGCCGATGGGTGCGCACCGATTGGGTTAAAGTAACGCAAAGCGATACCCTTCAAGCCCTCACCACCGTATGCAGCCACCGAGTCACGCAAGATATCCTCGCACATCTGCTTGGTGTTACCATACGATGAAGTTGCAGGCTTACGCGGAGTCTGCTCTGTTACAGGCAACTCGTCAGCCTCACCATAAACCGTTGCCGACGACGAGAATACGATATTGTGGCGACCAAACTCGCGCATCAAATCGATGATGTTCATGAACGAGAGGAGGTTGTTGCGGTAGTACTTCATAGGATCTGCCACCGACTCACCCACAGCCTTAAATGCAGCAAAGTGGATCACAGAGTCAAACTCGTACTCCTCAAATACTTTGCGGAATGCCTCCTTATCACAACAGTCAACATTGATAAACGGAATATCCACGCCTGTAATCTTGCGCGCACCTTCAACACCCGACATATCCGAGTTCGAGAGGTTGTCGGCAACAACAACGTTCAAACCTGCGTTAATCAACTCCACGGTAGTGTGCGAACCGATATAGCCTGCACCACCCGATACCAAAACAGTTTTCTTTCCCATACGATTTGTTATTTTGTAAATTTTGTATTTTCGTCAGCAACGTAGGAGCACAATCCCACTATTATAGTGCAAAGTTAATATAAATTTTAGTTCATACAAGCTAATGAGAGAGAAAAGCTTATGAATTATTTTTGTTATTTGGTGAAATCTTTATCAAATTCTTAATCTTAGTTCAGTGGCTTCCCCCATCTTTCGACAACCTGCAAAAGGTTTTCGGCCACCATTTGTCTTCCGTTTAATCGCACTACAAGGTTTGCAATTCATGCGATATAGAAGCCCCTATCCTTAAACAAAGAGGCTGTCCAACACGATGTGTTGTGGCAGCCTCTTAAAAGCAATTGTTATTCGATCTAAAAACGGACCATCTTCAACTCCTTGCCAAGGCAAAGCGGTCTGCTCTGCTCGAATATCGGTCTCTTACCATACGACAAGAGCATAGGAGCAGCCCCACTTGTAGTACTCTCAGCGGGAGCAAGCTCGGCAATACCATTGAATGACGGAATATCATTGCCAAGATTATAGTATTTGCCTCCTACATACGCTGTCAAGAACATTGCATTAAACTTTGGATAATCCGGCAGGTTTACTCCATAACGCACAATGGCATAAGCACCATTCTCGATAACGCCGGCAATTGCTATACCGTAATTGCCATTGTCAAGACCATAATATTTACCATCTTGGTCGGAGCCGATAAGATGGATATCTCCCACGCTGCCATCGTTGAAAGTGTAATCAGATGCAACAACCTGAGCCGAGAAGATCACGTCGTTACGCTCGATTGAATACTCACCCTCAACACTGAATGGTAAACCCATAAGACCAATCAAATTGATTGATTTGTTGGCAATTTTGCGACCTATAACTACATTATTCGAGATGTTGTTGTCGCCCTTGATTACCCAATCGCCTAGCCAAGCCTGATAGAGTGCAGTCGGTGTCTCCTCCTCGATATGGAAGGTTTGCGACACTGCATAAAGGCCACTTACCTCGCCTTTTGCCGTGATACCGATAGCCACAGCGATATAGTAACCCGGGTCGAGATCATCAAAAGCGGTTACACCACTGCCACGATATAGCATATCATTCAAGACATACGAAGTGCCGTATGCGCTATTATACGAGTTGAGATAATCATTCATGCTGGCAACCAACTGCTCGCCCAAAACACGCAATTGCGATGGGTTTGATGAATCATACTCACGTGCATAGATTACCGCAATATTATATGGGTTGTTGTCAGTGCTATTAACCGTTACTGTATGCTTATACTCCTCGTCGTTAATTGTTCCTGCACCGGTATAGGCGATTTTCCATGCCGGATTTGGAAGCATCTGATCGTATACCTCATCTACAACCTCGTCTCCACCGCCATTGCTCGACAGCGTAGTAAACTTGACCGATGCTCGCTCGCCATATACAACACCCTCCTCGGTAAGACCAAAGGCGATATATTTGTATGTAGTTTTGGGAGAAAGAGGTGTCAATATTTCGGTGTAATTCTTGTTAAATATCAAAGATGAAGCAATATCCCCTCTTTTGAGATTGGCTACAGCCTCGTTTACAAGCTCGGCATCACTTGCGCCAATATTTGTGGTAAGGTATCCGTACCAACTGTCGGCAGTTTTGCCATTGTGTGTAACCTTGATTTTGGCCGATGTCGCAGTGATATTATCTACATCTACCGAAAGTACAAGGTTGTTATTTGCTCCGTTCAAATCGTCGTTTTCGCAGGCAGTGAAAGCTATGGCAGCAAATGCCACCATAGCCATCATTGCAATATGTTTTACGAAGTTCATACTATTATGCTATTTTACCTCTTTTTTATAGATACAAACTGCATTTTCAACCTTCGACGCATTTGCATTATCCGCAGCATACGCAGTAAATGAAGTTCCTGTCGCACTATTGAATTTAATGAGGCGAGTCGATGTAATTGAAGCATCACCTGTTTCATCAATATCAATACTCCACGAAGTAGCAGCATTAACAGCGTAACTTGTCGCTCTCATTTTAAGACCCGACGAATAATATAGACGATAGCCGGAGTTTTTGTAGGTGAACTCAAACGACATTGTACCCTCGTTGACACCGTTTCCAAGAGTGAAGATCTGAACACCTGCATCCTCTACATCATAAATCACATTTCCGGTTTTAGAAATAGTGGCAGCAGGGAATGATGTAATGCTTGTGCTGGTAGGACAAGCGATAGCCTTATCGGCATTCTTTGCAACGATAATAACCTCATCGCCTACTGCAAGAGTAGTAGCATCAGTTACCAGGCGCCAGCCAATCTTATTGGCAGGATTTACGCCCTGCTGAACTGTTACAGATGCGATTGCCCAACCATAAGTAAAGGTTACGGTTGCCTCACGAGCGTTGCTTGTAGTGTTCTCGGAGGTAAATGCCACGGTTGCGCTCTTGCCACCATTGTAAGAGAATGTTGCATAATCACACTCTGCCATAGCAGCCTCGACAGCAGTTGGTACTACAACATTGCCATTGCTGCTTGTCTCGACATCAATATTTACTGTTCCACCGGTGTACTCTACAGCAACACCTGCTGATACTGCAAGTCTGTAATGTCCCTTGTAGATAGATGGGTATGAGCTACTACCACCAGAACCCTTTGTTGTTGATGTAACAACGGTTGTAACGGTAACTACATCACCTACTTTCAGATTGACATTATCCTTTGCGTAGCTTCCGCTATCGGTCTTCAAGTACTTGATGTTTGCCTTGTTGCCAGCCTGATCGAGAAGCTCAAATGTACCAGAAGTAGAGCTTGGAATAGCATTGAGGATACCTGTAAGTTTGTAAGTTACATTCTCGTCCTTACCCTTGGTGATAAACTCTGCAATGGTAACCTCTACCGGTGCACCCTTCTGCAAGAGGTTGAACGACCAAGTGAGCGACTCCTGACCCTCCATCGATGCGGTAATGGTTGCTACTGCCTCACGAACAGCACCCGCATTAGCCTCTGCGGTGTAAGAAAGAACGCCATTAGCATAACTCAAAGTAAGCCACTCTGCGTTGTCGCTAACCGAGATTGTCCAATCGCCAACATAGTTGAATACAACATCCTCAATAGCGGTAGCCTCAGCAACACCCTCCTCAGCGATTGTAACAGGCTCATCACTATCAGGAACGGTTACTACTGCTGCTACAACAGGAATTTCGCCTACTGCGCCTTCAAGGCGATAGACGCATACATCTTTATAAACTGTACCAGTATTTTGGTTGCTGACAAAGTAACCATTTGAGTTATATCTCAAAAGATTGCCCTTATATGCACCCTCAGTATTGGTAATAGTAGCAGCGGTAGATGTAACATCAATGTTGATAGCAAACGAAGTGTTTACATCGCAATATACCTGGTTGATAAGGTATGTAGAACCTGTTGTAGTCGAAACCAAGAACTTGTTACGAGCCTTATCATAGAACGAGAAGGTGCCGTCTGACACGCCAGTCATCAAAGTGAGCGACTGAACATCTTCGCCACCAACTATATAATTGCCAATCTTTTTCACGTCTGCAAGGCCACGCTTTGCAGATGTCGATGTTTCCGACGCATTGCTATGCAACTTTGTACTCAAAGCCTTGTCGTAATCCTTCGCTACAATAGCCACAACATCGCCCTGTTTCAATGTCGAAGCGCTGCGAACAAGCTTCCACTTGTCGGCTACTAACGCATCGGTCATATTTACAGGGAAGCGCGAAACCTTACCTGCATCGAATACGAGCGACTTACCCTCAGAGATGGTACCCTGCTTAATATATACCTTCTTGTTAGTAGCAACAGCAACGCTATAAGTATCGCCAGCTACAAGAGTTGTAGGCAAAACAGTGAAATATACCTCAGTTGCCGAAGTTGTAGCAACCGATACTGTGCTTATGCCATGATTTACGGTAAATGCGTGTGGGTCTTCAAGGTTTGCAGTGATTGTACCGGCCAATGCCTTGCCGTTAGCGGTGAAATCCACGTTCTCAACCTCCTCACCGGCTGCAAGTGTAAGGCCGTTGATGGTCATCTTAGCAACGGCAACCAAACGAGTGAAGCGCAATGGCTGAACCTCGGTAGGCTGTGCTGTGGTTACCACCGGCCACGACACCATAAGGTCGGCGTTAGGGTCATAACTATCTTCGCTATACATAACCTGCTCCTCAGGCAAAAGGAGCGTTGCCTCGTTGATACTCTTCGTCTCGCCTACTCCATAACCACTTTCAGGATAAACCGCAACGTACTTATACTCGCTCTTATCGGCATTTACAGCGAACTCTGCGCTGATATTTGCCTTGCCATCAACCTTGGTGTAAGTTACGGCTGTTGCCTGAGCAAGAGCATCGGTCTGCTCCAAAACTGCAAAAGTCTCGCTATCGTCCCACGAGAAGAGTGGTGTGTTGCCCGAAGTATCTACCGAAGTGCGAGCCTCCCCCTCTGCGAAGTTTATAACAACACTATTTTTTACGCTTCCGTTTACTGCCTCATCAAAATTGCTTTGACATGCGGTAAGACCCATTGCAGCTGCTGCAACTACGGTCAAAAGTTTCATCATCTTTTTCATAGTCCAATCAATTTTTAGAGTTCGAAATCACTGTCAAGGTAACCCGAACCTTGTCCGGCCTCACCAAAATTACCATAATCGCTACTCAGGGCAAATCCCTTTTCGACTACCAGATCCTCAACTTCCAGTGTAGGAACTGCGTAGATTTTTTCAACCTTTTTCATAACTAACCTAAATTTGTGTATAAATGTGTTTTATTGTTTTGTCGTTACTCTGGTATTACTCGCCACTCCTCAGGCATTGTAGCATAATCGCTCAGCCCATTGCAATTTGCAAAACAGCCAATATGAGCCGAAGTGTTGCTTGGTATGCGAGGGAAATCATCGCCCTGCACACGCTCATAGAGATGAATTTTGTTCTCACCAATCATTGTATATGGAGTCTCGCCTGTCAGCGATGTACAACCGGCAAAGCAACAGTCGATAAAGCTAATGCGGCGAACCGTATCGAACAATCCCGCAGGAAGGCTCTTCAATGCAGTACAACCATAGAAGCAATATGAGAACACAATGCTGGTTGTCTTGGTGCCGATGGCCGAGAATAGCGTTTCCGGTATCGTTTCAAGCGAAGAGCACTCAGCAAATGTACTCTCGAAACTCTCAATCAAAGGATTGTTGGCAAACAATCCCGCAGGAATAGTCTTTAACGCAGTACAACCAACGAACATATTTGTCACATATTTGAGTTCCGCACAAGATGCTAAAAGATTTGCAGGAATGCTCTCTAATGAGGTACAATCGGCAAAAGCGCTATTGAAGTGTGTAGCCTTTGTACAAGTTGCAAACAGACCTTCCGGCAAAGTTTTCAACGCTGTACAGCCCGTAAAGGCGTTTGTAAACTTCAACTTCGCAGTGCCGAGCGGCTTGAACAAATCGGTAGGGAGATTCTGCAACTTCGGACAGTTGTAGAATATCTGCTTCATCGATGTTACCGATGTTGTTTCAGGGAAAATCGAACCTTCAATGGTGTGCAACTCGGGACAACTCATAAATACCGCCTCGAAACTTGTCGAGCTAACCTTTGTACAGGTTGCAAACAGACCCGCAGGAATGGTTTCTACGCCCGACTGAGAGAGAATATTATTGAAACCGCTCGACGAAGCATCAGTAACATGATCGAAGAGCTTTGCAGGCAAAGTTTTCAAGTTTTTACACTCCGAGAAGATGTAGGCATAGTCAGCTAAGTCATAATCTCGCACATCATCAAACAAGCCCTCAGGAACACTATCCAAAGCGGTGTTCTTGAACATATACACAAAGTCATAAGCCGCACTCATGCCTCGCAACAGTCCCGAAGGGATAGTGCGCAACGAAGTGCAGTCTGCAAAGCAGTGCATGAACGACTTTACTGCTGTCAAACCATCGAATACGCCCTCCTCAATATCGGTCAGCGAGGTGCAACTATCGAATACTCCACCAACGGTTTTTACCTTCGACAAGCCCTTGAAGGTATCCTTCTTTATGCTCTTGATGCCTGTAAGGCTGAAAATATACTCCAAGTTGGTTACTTCGGTGCAGTTCTCAAACATTGCAGATGGAATTTCTGTCAGCGAGATACAGCCGGCAAACATATATTTAATGTTGGTAGCCGAAGTAGCCTTCTTCATCAGATTGGCAGGTATTGCCTTCAAGTTTGTACAAGCATAGCAAACACCCTCATAGTTGGTTGCAGCGCTATTCTCGGCAAAGATATTCTCCGGAATAGACTCGATTGCCGTTGCTCCAAAGATATACTCGAAACGAGTAGAGTTTGGACATTTACTGAATAGGGACTCGGGTAGAGAGCGAAGTTTTCCGTTCGATATACCGTTTGACTGTTCAAGTTCGGCAGGATAACTATTTTTATAGTTGCCCGAATTTATCTTCAAGGCCTCTTCGTTAATGACAAAATCGGTACCTGTGCCGTAGAAAGCAAAGTACATCTCCTCTGCCAATGGCGAATTTGCAAACAAATTTTCAGGAATTTCGCTAATCGAGGCAGTATAGCGGAAGCAGTTCGAGAACTTCTTGGCGTTGGCAGCATAGCTGAACAATCCCTCCGGAATCTCCTTCAACTTCTCGCAGCCCAAGAATGCTGCCACAAACGAGCTTACGTCGGTAAACGAGCCTGCCACATCGTTTGGAATAGACTCCAAGTTGATACAGCCCTTACACATATTTGCCGCATTCTTGTAACCCATCTTACCCCACGAGTAGATATTCTTCAACTCAGGGCAGAGAGTGTCGCCATACGCAAATTCGAGGTTGTGAATATCCTCTCCATTAATAATAATGATGTAGCGTCCCGGAACCTCGTAATCTTTATAAACACGCTGTCCCTCATACGATCCCGGCTCACTTCCATCGCCAAAATCGGCTGTCATCTTACCGCCATTTTGGAAAGTCAGAATAGGAGCTGCAACAACTCTCTGCATCGGCTCCGTTGTTTCGACCTCATAGATAAGTTCCTCGGTGTCGGTACCAATCTGCCACAAAAGCAGCGACGCTTCGGCAATATTCTCATCGACGCCAACCTTGACCGCAATCGAACCTTTTCGTTCAAGCTTATCGGCACTCTCACTGAATGTTACAACCAAGTCATTTTCGACACGCTCTGCCGTAAACCATTCGTCCGACGCGGTAATCTCCCACTCCCAGTTGGGATTTACATCAACTGAGATACTCTTCACACCGCCATCGCTTTGAGCAAAAACATATTTACTGCCCAATGCAATCTGGGCTGGCTCGTCGGGCAATGAAGGTTTAACAACCTCGCTACCACCTTGGGGGGGGGTTGGCGTTCCACCCAAATCCCCATCATTTGTACACGCTATGGCGAATGCCATAAACAGAAGCGCATACAGAAGATCTCTCATTTTCATAATTCAATCGTATCTTTTATTATTTCAACTCTTATCTAAAAGGCTATTTCATCTAAAAAAACAAACAAGTCCCAACCATTCGCGATAGTTGGACTAATAAAAATTAGGAATAAATAAGGAATAGCCTCAAAAACCCAATATGCAAAGTTATAAAAATATTTTAAAAACTAGCAACTATTTTTTTCAAAAATGGACAATATATCCCATATTTTTATGGTTTTTTATGAGATATAGCCCGGATTATGCATAAATTTAAAGGTGTAAACAAAGATATTTTGCAACCTTCCAGCCAATCTGATTAAGACCGAAAAACATACAAAATATCATCTACTGCTAGCAATGCAAATGTTGAGATGGGGATGCAGAGGCGCCGCTGATGAAGGGTTGTCAAAATCAAGCAACCTTCACACATGGGCAAAAAAAATGAGGTCTTCGGAGGTGATTCGACTCACGGGAGAGCACCTCCCGCAGTCTTAGCAGCCCTATGCTGCAACCTTCCGATTTCCTCAACCAACCTAAAACTACTAACCTAAAATGAACCTTAAAACTTCGCTGCAAAGGTAAGGGCTTTTTTTATTCTGTGCAAATATTTTATTAAAAAATTTTAATTATTTCGCGTTATTTTTTCACAAAATCGTGTAATGCATTGTTAATCTGCGCATTATAATTTAGAAAAATTTTAACAACTATTTATTGCAAAACGATAACACATCGACCATATCAAAATTTCGTGCCGAGGATATTGTATTTTTGCACAATAATTTCTATATTTGTGTAAACTTGGAGTGGAAGCCACTGCATCTGTCGAATATTTATATCCGAAAATGACTATGATTGATGCGTTTGTGACATACATTCAAGCCGAGAAACGGTACTCTGCGCTTACTGTGCGCAACTATCGACACGACATCGAGTCGTTTGCGGCATGGTGCCTATCAAATACGGATATTCCACTCGATCAGTTCAACCTCACACAAGTTACGGCAGAAGATATACGGGAATGGATAATTTACCGTATGGAGAGTTGCAAAATCAGTGCAGCTTCAATGAATCGCGAAATATCGTCGTTACGCAGTTTCTATCGCTATTTACGCACACACGGCCACATGGCTCAGGATATATTCGGACGTATCACAACACTGAAAACCGCACGAAAATTGCCATCATTTGTACCGGAGACACGAATGGAGTCATTGCTGGATAATCTCCGAATCAAGAGTCAAACCGACGACTTTGTTGAGCAGCGTAATGCGCTGATTATCGCATTGTTTTATAGTTGCGGCATTCGTCTTGCCGAGTTGTGCGGCATCCGCTTCGGAAGCTTCTCGGCAGACATGGCATCGCTCCATGTGCACGGCAAGGGCGACAAGCACCGCATGATACCCGTACTGCCCGAAATGGTTGAGCGAATAGAGCGATATGCCGCACTGCTGCGAGAGATGGGAATTGCGACCTCGTCGGAGGCTCCTTTGATTGTTTCGCAACTCGGAAAACCACTCTCACGAACAACTATTCAACAAGTGGTAAAGAAGAGTCTCAACGAAGCGAATTTGCAGGGTAAAAAATCGCCCCATGTATTACGACACACCTTCGCTACGCACTTGTTGAACAACGAAGCAGATATGCGTGACATACAGGAACTTATGGGGCACTCGTCGCTCAAAACGACACAATGCTACACACATAACAGCATAGCGCAGTTGCAGGAGGTGTACAAGCGGGCACACCCGCATAAATAATAGAAGAGGAGAGAGGAGTTTTTTGTTGAAAAATGATAAAACATAAAATTGTCGGCGATGAGGCTGTTTTTGTGCATTACGCAGTGGCGGAAAGCGCAGCATAGTAGGCCTATGTGAGTATTTACGACACAAGTAAGGTGCAAAAAGAGACCATCGAAACAATTTTAGATTATAAACCTTTTAAAATATTTGTACTATGGAGGTTAAAATTCAATCGGTTAAGTTCGATGCGAGCAAGCAGCTCATCGACTTTGTGGAGAAGAAGATGTCGAGATTGGAGCGTTTTGAGGGCAACTCGACAGGTGTTGATGTAACTTTAAAGTTGGATAAGGACAGCGAAAAGGGCAATAAGTTGGCACTTGTAGCTCTTCATATTCCTGGCGGAGATATCGTAAGCGAGCAACGCGCTCGCACTTTCGAGGAGGCGGTTGACTTGGCTCTTGATGCCGTAAAACGTCAAATCGAAAAGCGCAAGGACTAAATCTATTCCGACATTTAACAACAGGGGAGTTGGCAAGGGCTGACTCCCCTTTTTCGTTGGAATAAACAGGCTGTTCGTTGAAAAAATTTTTATATATAATATAACACGCCTACTTTTGCGAGGTTTTTAATTGAATAACTATGAAGAAATTTCACTTTGTAGCGGTACTTGTAACCCTCGCAACACTCTGTGGCTGCTCGCAAGCAGTCGAGGAGAACGGCAATGTTGAGGTTGCAAAGTCCGAACTCTCTATCAGTCTGCCAATCGGCATCAGCCGTACGGCCATAGATGAGAATGGCAAAGCCTCATGGGCTGAGGGCGACAAATTCGCGCTGTGGGCAGAGAACCGAACAGGAGGTTGGGCCCTCAATCAAGCCGAATTCTCGATGATGTACTATTGGCACTCGGCAAAATCGGCAGTCTTTACCTCGCAAGCCAACACTTTGGCAGATGGAGTGTACACCTACTATGCCGTATCGCCAATGCCGGAGTCGGTAAACGGTTTTAATGCAACCTACACCATTCCTGCCGTGCAAAATGGTAGCACATTCAATGGTTCATACGACATTATGGTTGCAACACCTGTCGAGGCAGAGGCCCTTTCGGCAGACAAGGTAAACAATCTTGCTCTCGACTTCCACCACAAGATGCACACCTTGAAGATGATGATTTCGGAGGACAACTTCCGCTTGGGTATCGCAAAATTGCAACTTGAGTTCCCTTCGCCGGTAGTTGGAACAGTCAAGGTAAACACCAGCAACCCTACTGCTGCTCCAACCATTAGCAATGGCTCGAATATCCTTACCATAGACGCAAGCTATGTTGCGAGCGTGCGCGATACTCTCTACGGTGTGATCGTTCCGGCTACTATCAACGGGGAGGTAAAGCTTACAGCCATATCGAAGGCTGGACAGAAGTCGGAGGTTAGAACCTTCAATATCTCGAAGGAGATGAAGGAGGGACACATCACTCCGATGTCGTTGGTTATTCCGCAGCCTTATCGCAAGAGCGTTCTCCAATTCTCTATTGGCACAAACAATCTCGGCGAGGCTATCCAGAAGTTGTATATCGTGGACAACAATGGTTCTACGATTGCAACCTTCAACACCAACTCGTCGAATACCTACGAAATAGTACACGAGGGCGATATCTCGAAGAGCAACTTTATGTCGTATAGTGGCAAGACGTTCACTGCACGCTTCGAGAGTGCACACGCCATCGTAGAGCAGAAGTTCACAATGCCTACAATCACAGCCTATACCACAGTGGTTGTACCGGCGTTCACTGTACCATACCTCTTGTTCGAGGACTTCTCTGAGGCAATCAGCGGAGAGGATCACGATGCATACTCGGCAAGTGGAGACAACGAGACAGGACAGTATAAGGGATTCTTGCTGAACAACTATATGAGCACAACCGGTTGGAATGCGGCTCGATTCAGACTTGAGAAGGGCAAGTGTGCCCGTATCAATGTTCGTTATCAGTCGGGAGCCGGAGTTACAGAGCGTGCATGTGGTCGTTTGGATACTCCGTCAATGAAGAGACTTAAATCGGGTGCAAATGTAACATTGAAGGTGACTTTCGATGCGGGCTTCTATGTTCCGGTAGGTTACAGCATCTGGGGTTCAATGGACGACTCTAATAGCAACAAATCGTTCTTTATGCTCGGTACTCACACCAACTCGGAGAACTCGGCAATAGATGGAACTACTCAGGGTAACATATCAAGCAAATGCTCTGTTGCCTACACATCGGAGAGATTCTATAGCAAGTTTGACGGAAACGCATTCGGCTCTTCGTTCCCGACAATGTCGTACAACATCAGCGGATGTACTCCATCTACCCGTATTGTTTGGTGGTCTTGTACTGATCAGAATAGTAGTGAACTTGGAGCAAACTCCTGCTACTTTATGTATATTGACAACATTAAAGTATCAATCGCACAATAGGACTTCAAGATATGAAAAAGATACTTTTTGCATTAGCACTTGCAGTCGTAGCGACTGCGTGCCACACCAACGAGGGGGGCGAGGTTAAAGTTGGCAAAATTGCCATCAATGCCGCAACCCGTAGCGATGTGAGCGAGAATAGCGATAATAAATTTGTATTGAACGAAAGTCTTGTACCTTCGGCAGATGACCTCAAAGTGGAGATTGTCGGCAACGATAACACCTTCACATGGGCAACACTTGCCGAGTTCAACGAGGCGGTAAGCAACGGTCTGGCATTTACATCGGCTCCGTATAATGTAACCCTCTCCTACGGAGAGAAGGGTGTTGAGGGTTGGTCTAAACCTTATTTCGAAGGCTCGACAAGCGTTGAGGTACCACAATACAACCTCTCCGTAGATGCCAATATCGAGGTTATACTCCTCAATTCGATTATCGCAATCGAAACCACCGACAACTTCAATGGTTATTTCCCGACCTCTTCCTTCAAGATTAACGGCATAGAGTGGGATTCGACAAAGGAAGAGATGCTCTTCATGAATGTTGGCGAGGTAACAATCTCGTGCGAGGCTATCCGCCAGACAGGTACTACAACAACTCTCGAAAGTGTTGTAACACTTAAACCAACCACTCGTCACAAAGTTGTATTTGACCTAACAACTGTGGGTAATACAAAGGTGAACATCTCTTTCGATGATACAATTGTCGAAACAATAGAACTCGAATTTGAATTGAATGAAAATGCTTAAAAATATGAAAATCGTAAAATTTACAGCAGTAGCACTCTTTGCAACCCTTATGATGATGGGTTGTGCCGACGAGAAATTTACTTTCGGTGAAGGAGGCAACGAAACCAACTCAAACAAAGGTCTTCTTTCTCTGTCGGACCTTGTGGTTGATTGCCGCATCGACGAGAGTGACCCTAACATGGGTATTTTGAGCACAAGAGCAACTCGTGGTGCCGAGAACATCAACACTTTCGAGTGCCAGATTATTAACGAGAAAGATGAGGTTGTAAAGTCTTTCAAGTATGGTGAGCGTCCAAGCGAGGCCCTTGAACTCGAAACGGGCGACTACATCTTCAAGATTCAGTCTGGCGAAGTTCCGGCAGCAGCATGGGATACGCCGGTGTATGGCACTATTAAGCCATTCAAGATTGTACGCAACCAGACCACAAGCCTCTCTGAGGTAGTATGTACGTTGTTGCAGATTAAGGTATCGGTAAGCTACGCGCAAGACCTCTTGGAGCGTCTTGGAGAGAAGACCATCACAACCGTTGTTATTGGTGAAAACTCGTTGGAGTATTCGCTCACCGAGAGCCGTGCCGGATTCTTTGTTGCTCCGCAGGCAAGCAACACCATCGAGTTGCGTATCAACGGTACTTATGCAGCCGACAAGCAGAACTTCAAGGTTGTCGAGATGACCAAAGAGGTGCAGAATGTTAAGGTTGGTCAGCACAGCAAGGTTCACTTCTACATTGAGCATGCCGCACAGGGCAATATCAACGTAGGTGTAACTATCCAGGATTGGGTAACCGACGAGATTATTCCCTGCAACGTTGCCGACAAGATAACCGAGGAGGAGTGGAAAGAGCCTGGCAATGGCAACGAAGGTGGCGATGCCGACTACACTCTCGCAGTTGAGTGGATTGGCTACGACATATCGCAGCGAACAACCATCGACGCTACCACCAAGGGCGAAATTATGATCTATGCAAGCAAAGGTGTTAAGGAGTTGGTTGTTCACATCGACTCGCCTGTATTGGCTCCAATATTGGCGCAAGTAGGACTTGTTGATGTTATCAACCTAACATATCCTGAGAAGTCTTATGACTATGCTAATCCTCAGCCTTTGACCGACGAGCAGGTCGAGACATTGAAATCGATGTTGAAACCGGCAAGTGAAGGCGGACTCTTGGGCTTTAAGTTTGGCGATGAGGTGATCAACAAGACTGAGATCTTGTTCTCGATTACAGACTTCATGCTTCCGCTCTGTGCTTTTGCCGGAAACCACGACTTCCATTTCACCATTACCGACAACGAAGGTCACACCATCAAGCCATCTTTGATGCTTAAATCAAACGGAAACTAACAGATGATGAGAAGATTTTTCAATATATGTTTATGGGCATGTGCGGTGGCATTGGTGTCGTGTATCAACGACCCCAAGGTAAAGAGTACAGCCGATAACACCCCTTCGGAAGATAAGGGTGTATTGGTGCTGAATGTCGCAACACGTACCACAGAGGGACAGACGCAACGCGACTATACCCTTTGTATATATAAGAACGAGGAGGGTAAGCAGACTCTTGTACGCAAGTACGACTCTTCGAATGAGGAGATGCTGAAACCTGAATATATTTGGCTGTTGGAGGGCAACTACCATGCCGTTGTAGAGAGCGGAAAGGCTGTTGCAAAGACATTCAATAAGGCCGAACAATACTTCTTTGGCGAGAAATCGTTTGACATCAAGGGCGGCGAGACTTCTACCTTAGATATTGTTGCCACTATGCAGAATATTCCCGTCGAGGTTATTTTCGATCAGACCATCACAGATGGTTTCAACGATGGTTTCAAGGTAGATGTAAATGCCGATAACGAACTTCTCTCCTACACCGAGAGTAAAGTCGGATACTTTATCATGCCTGAGGGTTGCACTACCCTCTCGTGGAACTTTGTGGGAACCTTTGTGTATGATGATGGCGAGCAGGCTCATCTCGACAAAAAGGGCACAATCGAGAATGTAGAGCCAAAGCATGCCTATAAGCTCTCGTTCAAGTTCTCGAAAGATGCAGCCGGATTCTTGGACAATCTTTCCGTTGTGGTTGATGAGTCTATCGAGGAGCGCGATGACCACATTTCGTTCAATCCAGACCCAGAGTTGAAGGGTGTAGGTTTCGATCTTGCAGCACCTTGCAGCTATGCCGGAGGTGATCGCAGATATGTAGCAACCTCACCGGCAGAGTTCTGCGCAGTATCTATTACCTCGGGCGACAAAGAGTTCAATCCGGTAGATAGCCCTGTTGCAGGTGTTACTCTCACAGGATTAAATACTTCACAGCTCTTCATCACCCTTTCGGAGGACTTCTTCTATTCCCTGAATGGAGGATCACAGATAATTGAGTTGTGCGTAACCGACACAAGCGGAGGTGAGGCTCGCAAGGATTTACCATACACCTTGCCTGGCGTAAACGATTATGATAAGTCAACAACCGATTTGTGGAATCAAACGGCTTCTCTCTCGGCTACAATATTTGGCACACCTTCGGATGTAGCTATCCTCTATCGCGAGGGCGAAGGTGAATGGCAACGCTCCGCAGCAGTAGCAAGTGGCACAAATACCTACACCGCACAAGTTAGCGGTATCAGTGCAGGCCACACCTATGAATACAGCCTTGAAGTAGGAGGCAAAAAGATTGGAGCTAATGCTAAATTTACCACCGAGCAGGGTTCTCAAATTCCAAATGGCAATTTGGAAACTTGGTCTTCGGACGGAAAGTATCCGGGAGCAAGTTCAAGCAACAAATATTGGGATACCGGAAACGAAGGAACCTCAATGGGAGGCGTGACTCTGACCACCAAAAAGGAGGATGTTCGCCCAGGCTCGACAGGCTCATATTCGGCCTTCCTCGATTCGCAAGAGGTTAGCGTATTAGGTATTACGAAATTTGGTGCAGGAAACCTGTTTATCGGCGACTTTGGCGAGACTATTATAAACCTGAACAATCCTGGTGCTACCGTAATCTTTGGTCAGCCATTTGATTACAATGCAAAGCCAAAAGGTATTAAATTCTGGGTGAAATATAACTGTGGCAGCATCAACCATGTGGGCTCGATTGGTCAAAAAGGCGATCCGGATCTTATCAAAATCTTTGCTTGTGTGACGACTGCTACTCACACTGTGGATAGCACACAGACAGATACCACCACTTTTAGCCCAAGTCCGGAGGATGTAAAAGCAAATGCCAATGGTCGCTACGACAAGGTGTTGTACTACGGATATTTCGAAACAACCACCTCAAAGAGCGAGTGGCACGAGATGTATATACCATTCGACATGAAGGAGGGTGTTAATCCGGCACAGAAGGGTACCCACCTTATGTTTACAGCCACTTGTTCGGGCTACGGCGACTATTTTACAGGTAGTACCGATTCGTGGATGTACATCGACGATGTTGAACTTGTTTACTAAACTTATATAAAATAGGTAACACAAAACATAACCTATGAAGAAATTTATAAATCTCTTTACGCTACTGCTCTTTGCTCTGCCCTGCGTGGTGGTAGCAAAGGGACAGGAGGTAAAGCCACAAAGCGACACTGTGGCGGTGGCAAGTAAGGATACTCCGCAGTATAGCCACAGCTTGCGTCGCCAAAATCGAGGTATTGCGAATATTCGCACCGAATTTGTACCAAAGGGTCAGTGGGTTTTCGGTGGCTCGGTATCTTACTCAACGCATACCAACAACAACTACAACTTCCTGATTTTCGAGGATATTCAGTCGAATGGCTACCAATTCAAGATTTCGCCACTCGTAGGCTATGCCTATTCGCGAAATTCGTTGGTGGGAGTACGCTTTGGTTACTCGCGCGGACTTACCGAGTTGGATAATGCAAGCCTCTCGATCACATCGCTCGACAATGCCTTCTTCTACTCACTCAAACATTCATACAATGTGGAGGCGTTGTGGCGAAACTACATTCCGCTGGGCAAAGGTAATAAGCGCTTTGCTCTCTTTGCCGAAGTGAGTTTGGCAATGGGTGGTTCACAGTCTAAATTGGCGTCAGGACCACAGCAGAGTTTGAGCGGAACTTATGCTACAAGTTTTGATGTGTCCCTCGGTGTAAATCCGGGTATTTCGGCATTCCTTACCAACAACATGGCTATCGAGGTGAATATCGGAGTGTTGGGTTTCAACTACTCGAATACACGCCAAATAACCAACCAGGTGGTGTCGGGAACAACATCTAACTCTCAGATGAATTTCAAAGTAAACATCTTCTCCATCGGATTGGGTGCATCATTCTATCTCTAAAACTCGGACACAGCTATGAAGAAGATATTTACATTACTTATGACAGTGCTTATGGTAAGCACAGTGCAGAGTGTGGTAGCACAGGGTATTCTTTTGGGTATTCAGCGCGACACTACAAAGGTTAATCGTAAGCCGGGTGGTCTTATCCAGGTAAATCGTGTAAACAGAGAGATTGATAAGAATGTGTTCGCCTACCAGGGAGAATGGATCTGTGGAGTTTCGGCGTCTTACGGAACGCTCTCAACAGATGACTCGGAGATAGCTCTCATTGTGGACAATCTGCAACTCGGAGGATCAATCGTATCGGTAAAACCATATTTTGGTTATTTCTATCGTAACAATCTCTCGATTGGTGCTCGATTTGGCTATACCCATATGACCGGCCACTTCGATAATGCCAACATCAACCTCGGAAACTTTATCAACGGTATCGAGTTCTCTACCGCAGGCATCGGCTTGGAGTATTTGAGCAACGCCTACTCGTTTGCACTCTTCCATCGTGCTTACGTTCCACTCGACAAGCGTGGTCGTTTCGGCGTATTTGGAGAATTGGAGTTGGAGGGCTCGTATGGTCGCTCACAGTTTGGCTTTATGTTTAATGACCAATGGAGCAAATCGATTTCTGACACATATAAGGTAGCATTCAACTTCAATCCGGGTATCGCAGCGTATGTTTTCCCGAATGTCTGCGCTACGGTATCATTCGGCTTGGGAGGTTTGCGCTACACCCATATTAAGCAGTTCGACGCGCAGATGAATCCAATTGGCAAACGCGACTTTTCGAAGTTGGCGTTCCGCCTCAATATCGCCGAGATCAACATCGGCGTAACGGTACATTTGTGGAGCAAGAAAAATGAACAAAAATTGAAGTAGCAACATGACTAAACGACTCTCTATAATACTATTTTCGGTATTGGTACTTACATCGTGTATCAAAAACGATTTACCAAAACCTGTTGTTGACCTCTTTATTGCCTCGCTCGATGTTGAGGGAGCAAGCGGTGAGGTTGTTCTTGACCGTGCGACTTATACTGCAACCATTCCGCTCAAAGAGGAGACCGACATCTATAATGTGAAGATTAAATCCATAACATACGGAGCAGATGTAGTTACCAATGTAAATTATGAGGCTGACACATCGAAAATCGTTGTATCGAAGGATTTGAATGGCAAGGAGATTGATTTGTCGAATCCTGATTACCCTGAGTACATCACGCTCTCATACTACCAATCTTATGAGTGGAAAATTGTGGCTACACAGAACATCAACCGCATTTGGACAGTCGATGGTCAGATTGGTGCTACGGAGTGGGATCTTGAAGGTCACCGCGCTATTGTAAAGCGTCGCAGCGACAAAAATCTCAAGAATGTAAAGACCACCGATATGCGTTTTGGCCCACGCCCGACATACGACTATCCGGAAATTACCGATATGCCAACCGATTTCGACAATGCCGACAAATCGCGTACCATAACCGTTGCGGCTCACAATCACTCTACAATCTGGAAGTTGATTATTGTACCTACATTGGCCGAGCCGGAGTTTATCCATATTGTCGGAGGTGCAAATGTTATTTGGATAAAAGCAAATGCCATTGATGGTAGTGAGATCATATTCAAATATCGCGAGGTTGGTCAAACAGAGTGGATAACCACAAATCCGGAGTGGTATGCAAAAGATTTGCACAACCCATATAATCGTTATGAACAGGGTTATGTAAAGGCCATTCTCCGTGGTTTGAAACAGAACACCACCTACGAGATTCAGGGTTGGGCAAACACAACCATGGAAGATGGTTCGACAACAGAGATTCCATCGAAGACTTTCACCGTTACAACAACAGCTTCGTATCAGATGCCAAACTCCGATATGGAGCAATGGTCACAACTCAACAATGATAAGTCCTTCCAGCCTACCGAGGAGCCTGGTGCTTGTTGGTATCCATTCTCGTCGTTGCAGGAGATGTTCTGGGGTACAGGAAACCCGGGAGGAACTATGTTGGGACCGGAGTTCAACCTTACATACCCTGTTTACAAGAAAGATAGCGCAGATAATGTACCGAGCGACTCCACCGGAGAGACAAGTGCATATATGGGCTCTCGATATGTGGTGATGAAATATGCGGCAGGAAACCTCTTTGTCGGACACTTCGGTAATATTATCGGAGGAACAAATGCCGAGGTATTCTTCGGACGTCCTATATCGCAAAATATCAGACCTGTGGCATTGCGCTTTAAGGTTAAGTACACACGAGGAGGTATTGACCGAATCAACAGTGCACCGGCAACATCAGGTACAGAGTATCACATCGGAAGCAAGCAGATAAAGATTGTAGGCGGACAACCCGATGTGACAAAGGTTTTCTTCTGTCTGACCGATTGGGCCGAGCCTCACTGCGTAAATAGTGCCGACGAAAAGACCTTCTTCGACCCTCGTACCGCCGCAGGTATTTTGGGCCTTGGATATTTCGATAGCGACAACAACCCAGAGCTCATTGTTGAGCACACCGAGCGTTGGCATACAATGACCATTCCTATCGAGTATTCTGATCCGGAGGCTACGGCAACCCATTTGGTGTTGACCTTCACCTGCTCCGGCTATGGCGACTACTTTACGGGAAGTGAGGCCTCGAATATGTCCGTCGATGATATCGAACTTCTATACGACCTCGACGACGAGAATCAACCTAAATAACAACAACGGCTCCTGCGGGGGCCGTTGTTGTTTGGCTTTTAACCCTTGGCCAATTAGCCATTACTATTTTTTTATTATATTTGCACTTGATTAAATTTTAAACTTTCGGATAAATGGAGATTAATCGTAAAGAGTTTGCAAAGAGCGTAGTCGCTTTTCTCGTCTTTTTTGCCATAATGTACGTGGCAGGATATATTGGCTGTATGATTTTGAAAAATTCAAGAACTATGGAGATAAAATACCCGGAAACAGCGCGTGAAGGCGTTGTAGATAACTATCACGGCACCGAGATTGCCGACCCTTACCGTTGGCTCGAAGACGATATGTCGGAGCGCACAGCCGAGTGGGTTAAGGCACAAAACGAAGTTACCTTCGGCTACCTCAACTCGCTCCCTCAGCGCGATGCAATTCGCGAGCGACTGACCGAACTATGGAACTACCCTACGCAGGGTGCACCTGCAAAGCGTGGCGAGTGGTACTACATATCGCGCAACAGCGGTTTGCAAAACCAAAGCGTACTCTATCGCAAGCGAAATCTTGCCGATGCGGAAGAGGAGGTATTCTTTGACCCTAATACTCTTTCGGAAGATGGCACGGTGGCACTACACGCCGGCTCTTTTACAAAAGATGGTCGCTACTTCGCCTATGCTCTCGCTTCGGCAGGCTCGGACTGGGTAGAGATTAAGGTTCTCGACACTGAAACGATGCAACCCCTCTCGGACCACATCAAGTGGGTGAAGTTCTCGGGTGCATCATGGACTCGCGATGGTCGCGGTTTCTATTATAGTGCCTACGATGCTCCAAAGGAGGGCGAAGCGGTATATTCGGCACAAAACACCAATCAGAAGGTCTATTTCCACCAACTTGGCACAGCACAGGAGGAGGATATCCTAATTTTCGAGGATAAGAAAAACCCTCTCCACTACCACCATGGTGGCGAGAGCGAGGACGGCAAATGGCAGTTCATCACCTCGTCAGCCGGTACATCGGGTACACAGTTGCTCTACAAGCGTACCTCGGAGAAAAAATGGAGAGTTTTATTCCATGGTTTCGAGTATGACTACTATATGCTCGATTGCTATGAGGACGAAGCCCTCGTTATGACCAACGACAAAGCGGCGAACTACCGACTCGTGGGAGTAAATCTCCTCACCGGCAAGCAGTACGACATTATCCCGGAGAAGGAGTCGTTGCTCGAAGGAGTTGGAATGGCTGGCAACTATCTCTTTGCCGAGTATCTCATCGATGCACAGAACAAGATTTTCCAATATGATCGCAAGGGCAACCTCGTGCGCGAGGTCGAGTTACCGATAATTGGCTCGGTAGGCGGTTTCGACGGTGAACGCGAGGATAAGGAGGTCTATTATGCCGTAGCAAACTACACCTCACCAAGCACCATCTATCGCTACGATATCGAGAGTGGCAAATCATATCTCTATCACCGCTCGGAGGTGAAGTTTGACTGCGAGAACTACGAAACAAAACAGATATTCTTCGAGAGCAAGGACGGCACCCGTGTACCGATGTTCGTATCTCACAAAAAGGGCCTTAAACTAAATGGTGAAAACCCTTGCTATCTCTACGGTTATGGTGGTTTCCAAATCAACCTTACCCCTGGATTCTCGACCACTGCTGCAATGTTTATGGAACAGGGAGGTGTATGGGTTGTAGTGAACCTGCGCGGTGGCTCGGAATATGGCGAGGAGTGGCACAAGGGCGGTATGTTGGAGAACAAGCAGAATGTCTTCGACGACTTTATCTCGGCTGCCGAACACCTCATTAAAGAGGGTTACACTTCGAGCGCAAAACTCGCTATTGCAGGAGGCTCGAATGGTGGCTTGCTCGTGGGTGCATGTATGACACAACGCCCCGACCTCTTTGCTGTGGCATTACCGGCAGTGGGAGTCTTGGATATGTTGCGCTACCACCTCTTTACTATCGGTCACGGCTGGGTTGTAGAGTACGGCTCGTCGGCAAACAAGGAGCAGTTCGAATATTTGGTGAAATATTCACCATTACACAACCTATGCAAAGATGTTGCATACCCCGCAACACTTATTACTACGGGCGATCACGATGATCGTGTAGTGCCGGCACACTCATTCAAGTTTGCAGCCGAGTTACAGCATTGCCACAAGGGCGACAATCCGGTACTTATCCGCATCGACACCAATGCAGGACACGGTGCAGGCAAGCCAACATCGAAGCGTATAGAAGAGACAGCCGACACCTTTGCGTTTATATTTGAGAATACCAACACAAAGTACAAGAGATAGTTTATGGAGGCGTTGGATCAGCGCAGTCGCAAGGTGTTTGACTACCTCGATGCGCACGACATAAAATACGATGCTTATACGCACCCCGAATCGCCAACGATTGAGATAGCCAAGCAGTATTGGCGTAATGACGGCTCGGTGCACTGCAAGAACCTCTTTTTTCGCAACCATAAGGGCAACCGCCACTACCTGGTATGCTTCGACTGCGACCAAGATATGGCTATCCACGACTTGGAGCACCGTTTGCATCAGGGTAAGTTGAGTTTCGCATCGCCACAGCGTATGGAGCGCTACCTCGGCTTGGAGCCCGGCTCGGTGTCGCCTTTCGGGCTGATTAACGATGAAGAGAGCCATGTGCACCTCTTTCTCGACCACAACCTCCAAAATGCGGATAGTTTAAGCTTCCACCCCAACGATAGCCGAGGTACGGTGGTTATCTCACGCGAGGAGTTTTTGCGCTACCTCAAAGCTGTCGGCAACAGCTATGAATTCATAGAACTCTACTAGGGTTTTTTAATTGACCGTTGAGAATTGAGAATTGAAAATTGAAAATTAAAGGTATTTTTTTAATTTTTATTTCTAATTTTGCACCCGCAAAACAAACAAAATTCGTATGAAAGTTTACAAATTTGGTGGCGCGTCGGTGCGTCACGCCGAGGGTGTTCGCAACCTCTTGAATATTGTTCGCGACGAAGAGGAGTTGTTCATCATCGTCTCGGCTATGGGCAAAACCACCAACGCCTTGGAGGAGGTTTTCGACGCTATGCGCAAGGGTGACACCGCCTTCTGCGAGCAGAAAATTGCCGAAATCAAAGCATATCACTATACTACCATTGCCGATCTGTTTGGCTCGGCAGAATATCGCATCGAGAAGGTTGATGCTTTGTTCGAGGCATTGCGTAAGGCCGTAACTACCAACAAGTTCGAGCGCAGTCGTGCCGAAGAGTGGTACGACCATATCGTAGCCTACGGAGAGTTGGTTTCGACAACCATCATCTCGGCTTTCCTCAACAAAGAGGGTGTGCTTAATTCGTGGATCGATATGCGTAAGTGTTTCATTACGCAGGCTCGCCACAAGGACGCAAATGTGTTGATTGAGGAGTCGAAGACACCTCTTCGACGTGCGTGTGCAGGCGCAGAGAGTCGCATTTTTGTAGGTCAGGGCTTTATCGGCTCGGCACCCGACGGCACAACCACAACACTTGGTCGTGAGGGCTCGGACTACTCGGCTGCCGTTGTGGCCAATATTCTCAACGCTGACTCGATGACCGTATGGAAAGATGTTGACGGTATTCTCAATGCGGACCCTAAAATCTTCCCTGACGCGGTGAAGATTGACCACCTCAACTATGTGGATACCATTGAGTTGGCATATAGTGGTGCGCAGATTATCCACCCTAAGACCATCAAGCCTTTGCAGAACAAAAACATACCATTGTATGTAAAACCTTTCGGCAATAAACTCGCAGCAGGAACGGTAATCAATGGTGAGGCAGATGCGGTTTCGACGCCGATTATTATCGTGAAGCGCAATCAGAGCTTTCTTCGCCTTCGTTCACGAGATCTCTCATTCGTATTGGAGGAGAAATTCCCTATCATCTTCGCAACCTTGGAGCGTTTCCGCATCAAGACAAACCTTATCCACAACACAGCCGTAGAACTCGGCTTGTGCGTGGAGGAGAGCTGGCACTTGGAGGAGGTTGCAACCGCCTTGCAGGAGGAGGGTTTCAATACCGAGATTATCGAGAAAGTTGAGCTCTTGACCATTCGCCACTACAACGACGAGATCTTCAATAAGTATGTCGTTTGCGACGACTTCATCATCAGCCAGCTTACACCCGATACAGTGCGCTATGTAAAGCCTTTGTAAAGAGTGAAGTTACACTATCTTATATGAAAAATGGGGGTGAATTTACACTCCCATTTTTGCTATTGTCGCATCTATATATCGTTGAATATCAGCCTTTAATCGTTTATATAACGGCGAAGACGTATAGTTCTCGTTATCGAGCAACACATCACGAATTGAACGTAAGGTGTTCGTGTAATTACTCATCTCGTTTTTCAAAGCCACACCCTCCTTCGAGGAGCATATAATTTGCGAAAGCGATATCTGGCGCAACTTCTCGCAGACACCACTCAATATTATCAAAACCACATTATCCATCAACGTATGACCATGCATAAACAGATATGTAAGTTCGGGTTCTACGCCCTTCCTTTTGATACGCTCGGCAAAGGCAGGTATTTCGCTCGCCATATCCGGATTATCGGCTTCGAGCGAGGCAACACGACGCTCGATATTGCGCTTCAACCACGCAATCGTATTGGCTCCATTTTGTTCGATATCGAGGTAACCGATACGCACCGCCGCCTTGAAATCTATAAGAGGAAGAACATTCTCGGTTTTGCGTGAAGCAGAGTAGGCATACCATAAAAACAGAGGATAAATAGCACACGAGTAATCGGCCATAAATCTCTCGAAATCAAAGATATGCATATCGTTTTTAACAGCCTTGACACAGACGTTGTGCAACGATGGCGCATAGCACAAATAGTTCTCCGTAGCGTATGTATAGGTGTGGAACATATAAGGCGATTCAACGATTTGTCGCGACACCTCATCTTCATCGTCGAAGAGGTAGTCGAAGTCGGAATCCATACATAGAAGCAACTCCTCGGACGACTGCTCCGCCATCGATAGCAAAACCTTCTTGCCTTTTGGTAAATCTTTGCGCGTCGGCACCGAAATCTCGAAACGAAGATACGGGTTTGTGAAGTGGTCGAAGATACCTCGCCAAAAGGCAACATCCTCATACCCCTCGACAAACACCCGAACAAGGCGTTTACCATCGTTTATTGGTAGCGACGAAGGTAGCGAAGCGACATCTACCCTGCCGCGCATCAGCGCCTTAGCCCGCATTTTTTCGAGCATCTCCAATCGCTTTTGCTCCTTATTAACCTTGTGAGTCGCCATTTTTTTTGATATTTGTTTTAACAAATATACAAAATATCGCCGATAAACAAAAATAATTGCTACTTTTGTAGCGTTAATTGGGATATTGTAATCATATCTTTAAAAAACTAAGGCCGAAAATAGATAATTATGGCAGATTGGAAAGAACGACTCGGAATGGTCTATTCGACAAATCCGGACTTTACATACGACTGCGGCGAGGAGCCGGAAGCTGAAACAATTGCTCCCGAAAAGCAAAAATTACGTGTGTGGCGTGACACCAAAGGGCGTGGCGGGAAAGTTGCTACGATAGTGCGAGGTTTTGTCGGCTCGACAACCGATTTGGAGGCGTTGGGACGTACCTTGAAACAGGGCTGCGGTGTAGGTGGTTCGGTCAAGGAGGGAGAGATTATTATTCAGGGTGACCACCGAGATCGCGTTACCACCCTGCTTCTTCAAAAGGGCTATTCACAGACAAAAAAGGTCTAACTATATAGGTGAAGGGGTATATTAAACATATCGTTATTGCGATTGTTGCACTCTTTGGTGCATATTCGGCTTCGGCACAATACTACTCGTGGGGTGCCGACCCGGCATATATGCAATGGCACAAGCTCAAAGGCGAGAAGATCGACGTTATCTATCCCGACACCGCTCGTACACTCGGCTACAAAATGATGTATTATGCTCGTGCTGTACAACCCGACATAGCCTTCGGTTTCCGACATGGTCCGATGAAGATTCCGTTTGTGATTCACCCCGAGAACTTCTCGTCAAACGGCTTGGTAATGTGGTTGCCAAAGCGTGTAGAGATTCTTTCATCACCCGCAACAAGCGGCTATTCGATGCCTTGGCTCAAACAACTTGCCGCCCACGAATATCGCCACGCAGTACAATACAACAACCTGAACAAGGGCTTTGTCCGCATATTCAGTTATATGCTTGGCCAGCAGAGTTCAACCATCGGCCTCCTCTTTATGCCACTATGGGGATTGGAGGGTGATGCCACACTCTCCGAAACGCAGATGTCCTCGTTTGGTCGTGCCCTACAACCCTCTTTCTCGATGCACTACCGAGCCATGGGCAACTTCACAAAAGAGCGAGGATACAACAAGTGGTTTTGTGGCTCATACCGAGAATATATCCCCGATCACTATCAACTCGGCTACCAGATTACCGCCTATGCAAACACCAAATACAACGAGAATATTTGGGATAAAATCGTGCGTTATGCTGTACGCAACCCCTATACCATCGCGACAACATACGTAGCGATGCGTAAATATTATGGCACCTCAACGACAAAGTTGTTCCGCGAAACATTTGCCGACCTTAACGACTATTGGAACACATTGCCATATCAACCAAATACATCGACGCAAATATCTGTCGATGCGAAGAGCAACTATACCGCCCATCGCTATCCGCAATATATTGACAACAACATGGTACTCTCGCTTTGCGAGACTCTCGACAGCCCCGATGCCTTTGTTGTTACCAATAGCGAGAGTGGTCTCCGCAAACATATTGCCTATACGGGAGCTGTTTCAACACGACCAAGCGAAGTCGTAGGGGGCAGAGTCTGGTGGACAGAGTATCGTCGCAGCCTACTCTTTGCCGAGCGCATAAACTCTAAGTTATGCTATATGGACTTAGACCGTGGACGTACCCGCACCCTCAATCGAATGAAGAAGGCTCTCTACCCAACACCTGTCAGCGAGCACGAGTTGGCATGGGTGGAGTACTCCCCGAATGGCGTGTACAACATCGTGCGCGGAAATCCGACACCTCGTCACGAAGAGGAGTATCTGCGTGTTGAAATTCCCGGTGATATCGAAATCCACGGTCTGGCATACGACAACTACACACGCGCCTTATATTTTATCGCTACCGATGATAGCGGAATGTGGCTTGGTCGTGTTGGTAGAAATCGCGAGATTGAACACCTCACCAACGGAGCATACATCACTTTGAGTGACCTTCGTGCAAAGGACGGAGTGTTGTATTTCGGCTCTATTCAGTCGGGCAAAGACGAAGTGCATTGCTATGATCTTCGCACCGACACACAATATCGTATATCGGCTTCGACCTTTGGTTCATTCTCGCCTATGCCGAGCGAAAAAGAGGAGGTGCTGATGACCACCTATGATCGACACGGCTACCACATCGCAAAGCAGACAATGGTGCGCGATACTTTGCCGAATGTTTCATATTCAAAGTTGCCCGTAAACCTCGTAAATCCGCAACGCAAAAAGTGGAACACGATAAATCTCGATACGGTACGATTTATCGGGGTTGACTCGATGCGTTTACGAGCAAACGCAGAGAACAAAGGAGGGTCGAACAACATGAAACCGTTAAAAAATAAGCGATATAGCGGCCCTGCCCATCTCTTCAATATTCACTCGTGGGCTCCGGTGTCATACGATCCGTTTGCACTCGCCGAGGAGGGAGCACTTGACTTCAATGTCGGAGCTACAATTATGTCGCAGAACATTCTCTCTACGGCAGACGGTTTCCTCACTTGGGGTTGGAATGCACACGAAGGACATGTGTTCAAAGGATCGTTCCGCTACTATGGTTTAGGTGTGAATTTGAGCATCAATGCCACCTATGGAGGTACACAGCAGCTATATTCGGCATACACCTATCTCTACAACCCTCTGACAAATCGTTACGAAATCATTCTTCCGGGAGGTAAAGAGGAGTATATCACAAACCCTATAACGGGCAAGGAGGAGTTGGTGCTTAACGAAGTGCCGGATCTCGGAAAATATTATAATCTGGGTCTCATGGCGTCGTTACCACTCTATTTCCAGGCGGGTTACCACACTCGTTATGTTCAGGTTACGGCAGGCTATAACTACTCGAATGGCCTTGTGGCAAAAATCGATAAACTATCCATTTCGTTAAGCAATGGCAGTGTAAGCAACATCGCAAAAGTAGGCTACAAGGAGGGAGTTCACCTGTTGCAATTTGGTTGGGGATATCAGGATCAGGTACGCTTGGCTCACAAAGATTTTCTACCGCGCTGGGGACAGGTGCTATCCTTAAATTATGCTCTCAACCCTGCGGATAAGAACTTCCGTCACCTTGTTTCGGTCTATGGCAAGGCATACTTCCCGGGCATCGTGAAACACCACTCGCTATCGGTGGCCGCCGTATATCAGACCTCGCTCGGAGGTTTCGGCCACGAAAAGTCGTTATCCAACCTTGCGTTCCATTCGGGACGATTGGTTCCTCGCGGATTCTACTCGTCCGAAATCGAGAATCGAAACTATGTGGCAACATCTGTTAATTATGCTCTGCCGGTTTGGTATCCGGATATGGGTTTTGGCCCTGTTATTCACTTCAAGCGAGTACGCCTGAATATTGGTGTAGATTATGCTTCGTTCAACCACAAGGCAATGTATATCGACAAGGAGGCAAGTGTCTCCTCGCGACTGGAACGCCATAAGATAATCTCCTACGGAGGAGATATTTCGCTTGACTTTAACCTCTTCCGTATGCCTGACGCAGCAACAACGTCTTTCACGCTATCAATATATCAACCAACCGTTTTAACCAAACATAGCGGCGACAGAGAGAACCGACGTCCATTTATAAAGGTGGGATTCGGACTACCATTCTAACTCAATACGAACTATGCAGACAAAAAAGAATACTACTCGCACAACTTCTCGCAAGAGGGGTACAACAAAGAAAAACAACAAGACGAAACGGATAGTAAAATGGCTTTGGATTGTGGCCATGACACCTGTTGTGGCATTGGCATTGATGCTCTCTCTGACAGCAATGGGTGTTTTTGGTCGCATGCCGTCATTTGAGGAGTTGGAAAATCCAAAGAGCAACTTGGCAACCGAGATATATGCCGACAATGGCCAGACCATAGGTAGTTTTTTTGTGCAAAATCGCTCCTATGTGCAGTACTCCGAACTCTATCCGCAAGACTCAACAGCTCTGCTCACAATAGCAGGTCGACAAGTGCCACCTCTTGCAGCAGCACTTATCGCTACGGAGGATGCTCGCTTCTACACTCATTCGGGCATAGATCTCGTATCGTTGGCACGTGTGGGTGTCAAGACCATTGCTCTGCAACGCTCGTCGCAAGGTGGCGGTAGCACCATAACACAACAGTTGGCAAAAAATCTCTTCCCTCGCGGAAAGCGTGGTGAAAACAAGATTGTTCGCACCATAAAGTTGGTAGTCTCTAAATTCAAGGAGTGGATTACAGCTCTCAAACTCGAATACAACTACACCAAAGAGGAGATTATCGCAATGTACCTCAACATCGTAGAGTATGGCTCGAATGCCTTTGGTATAAAGTCTGCTGCTGCAACCTTCTTTGGTAAGACTCCTGCCGAATTAAACTTACAGGAGGCCGCAGTATTGGTTGGTGTAGTAAACGCCCCAACACGCTATTCACCTATACGCAATCCGGAAAATTCACTTCGCCGTCGCAATGTCGTTCTTCAACGTATCGAAGAGGCGGGCGGAATTACCAAAGCGCAATACGACTCGTTGTCGGCACTGCCTATTACGCTCAATTATCGCCCCGTATCGCATAACTATGGCCGCGCAACCTACTTCCGCGAGATGTTGCGTCTGACGATGAACGCACAGCGCCCTAAACGTCGTAACTTCTACACAACATGGGACTACGAGCAGGCGTGCAAAGAGTATGACGAGAATCCTCTTATCGGCTGGTGCCATAAAAACTACAAAGCCGACGGCTCGTCTTACGACATCTATCGTGATGGTTTAAGAATCTATACGACCATCAACACAACCATGCAGGAGTACGCAGAAGCATCGTTGCATAAGCAGATGCAGCATGTTATTCAGCCTACAATGGATAGGAAGGTCAAGGAGACCAATGTTCTCTTTGAGAATCTCAACGAGGAAGAGATCGAGGCTATTATTAAACGAGCAATGCGCAACTCGGATCGTTTCCGCAACATGAAATCGGCAGGTATGGGCGACAAAGACATCTATGATAGCTTCACAAAGAAGTGCGAGATGAAGATCTTTACCTACAATGGAGAGTGCGATACGCTGATGACACCTCGCGACTCGATACTCCACCACAAACGTATTATGCGTGCTGCATTTGTGGCAATGGAGCCACAAACAGGCCATGTCAAAGCCTACATCGGAGGTCCTTCGTTCCAATACTTCAAGTACGATATGGCAAAGCAGGGAAAACGACAAATCGGCTCGACGGTAAAGCCGTTTATCTACACCTTTGCTATCGACCACCTTGGTTTGACACCTTGCACCATGGTGCCAAATCTCCCTGTAACAATCGAAACGGCTGTGGGAGCAGCATGGTCGCCAAAGGAGTCGGTAAATGTCGAATATGACGGAGTGTTACACCCTCTGCGTTGGGGTTTGGCACACTCTCGCAATAACTACTCGGCGTGGATTATGAAACAAGCAAAACAACCCGAAGCTGTGGCCGATTTCATTCACAACATGGGTATTTTGAGCTTTATCGATCCGGTATATGCACTGTGTGTCGGATCCTTCGAATCAAATGTCTACGAGATGGTTAGCGCATACTCCACCTTTGCAAACGAAGGTGTATATAACACTCCTATTTTTGTAACACACATCGAGGATCGTCAGGGCAACCTTATATCGACATTCACCTCTTCATCACAAGATGCCATCAGCAAAGAATCGGCCTATACGATGCTTACGATGATGCAGAGAGTTATTACTCATGGTACAGGCCGACGAATGGGTTGGGGATACGACATGTATGGCGTAGAGATTGCCGGAAAGACGGGAACAACTAACGAAAATCGTGATGCCTGGTTTATGGGTATTACCCCTAAACTTGTTGCAGGAGCATGGGTTGGAGCCGAGGATCAATCCATCACACTGGGTAACCGCGGAGAGGGTTCGGTTATGGCCTTGCCAATCGTAGGCGACTTCTTACGACGATTACACAGAGATCCAAACATCAACATCGACAAGACGGACAAATTTATCCGCCCGGCATCATGGCAGGCTGCGGAGTGCGAAGATGCAGAAACACCGGCTTCGGCTGCGGCAACCGCCCATGACGAGTTCTTCGATTAAAGCAAGAGGAGCGACATTAGGAAAATTAAGAAAATAATAACTTAAATATAACAGCAAAATATGAAGGTGGCAATTGTTGGCGCAAGTGGCGCTGTAGGACAGGAGTTTCTTAAAATTTTAGATGAGCACAATTTTTCGCTCGACGAATTGGTGTTGTTCGGTTCGGCTCGTAGTGCCGGACAGACTCGCGTATTCAAAGGTAAGGAGATAGTTATCAAAGAGTTACAACACAATGACGATTTCAAGGATATAGACCTTGCGTTGGTATCGGCAGGAGGCTCAATCTCGAAAGAGTATGCCGAAACAATTACAAAATATGGCTGTTTAATGATTGACAATTCGAGTTGCTATCGTATGGATTCGGACGTGCCGTTGGTTGTACCAGAGGTGAATGCCGAGGACGCATTGAACGCTCCACGTCGCATCATCGCAAACCCGAACTGTACCACAATCCAGATGGTTGTTGCATTGAACGCCATCGAGAAATTGTCGCACATCAAGCGCGTACATGTTTCGACCTACCAGTCGGCAAGTGGTGCAGGTGCACAGGCTATGGCCGAGTTGGAGGAGCAGCACGCATCGCTCGCAAAGGGTGAGGAGGCGAAGGTTGAGAAGTTCGCTTATCAGTTGGCTTTCAATGTAATACCTCATATCGACGTCTTCACCGACAACGACTATACCAAGGAGGAGATGAAGATGCATAACGAAACCCGCAAGATTATGCACTCGGACGTTGCTGTATCGGCAACCTGCGTGCGTGTACCTGTTATGCGTGCTCACTCGGAGAGCATCTGGGTTGAGACCGAGCGCCCAATCTCGCCGGAGGAGGCTCGCAAGGCATTTGCCGAAGCTGAAGGCGTAGTTGTAGTAGATAATCCGTCGGAGAAGGAGTACCCTATGCCGTTGTTCATCGCCGGCAAAGAGCCGGTGTATGTTGGCCGTATCCGCAAGGATATCACCTGCGAAAACGGCTTGTCGTTCTGGTGTGTTGCCGATCAGATTAAGAAGGGTGCCGCTTTGAACGCCGTACAGATTGCCGAGTGGTTGATTGCCAAAGGCGTTTTGAAATAGACGAGAGTATCCTACTAATGGGCACCTCCCCTAAAAGGGGAGGAAATTATAGAAAAACCAGTATAAATTTTGCGGTTTAATATATTCGTTATAACTTTGCACGATTTATCACGCGTATGCACGTGAGGGATAAAAGGCAAAAAGACGAGTGAAAGAGGTTTTTATGATTAAGTTTGTAACCAAAAATATCGTTTTGACACTGTGTGCAATGTTTGTTGTATGCACTGCTTTTGCAAAGGCAGAGCGTATGACCATTCGCGAAAAGGTTGAAAGTGGCAAGAAGGTAAGTGTTCACAAAATCATAAAGAGTGAAGACCCTGATCTCATCTACTCTGAGGGTTTGAAATATTATGGTCGCGAAAAGTGGAAGCAGTCGAGTGACCTCTTCGATGCCTGCCAGGCGTATTATGTAGGAGATGTTCGCGAAGATTCCATCGCGTTCTTCTCAGCTCGCAGTAAGTTCAAAAACCGCGATTATGCAGATGCAACAACACAACTCGACGAGTTCCGTCGTAAGTTTGGTCGTAGCATTTTCGTCGAGGACGCCGAGGCGATGTTGGCAATGTGTCACTACTACCTCTCACCGGACCCTACTCGTGATCAAAGTGTTACAAGCGAAGCGATAATCGCCTTTTCGGAGTTTATAGAGCGTTATCCCAACTCGAAACGAGTAGAGGCCTTTTCGAACCTCATCACAGAGTTGACCGAGAGATTGAAGAAGAAGGCATATCTTAATGCCTACACCTACTTCAAGATTCAACGCTACAAATCGGCTGTTGTGGCTCTACGAAACGCCTTAAAGCAATACCCGGATACTCCGCATCGTGAAGATATACTCTACTTGATTGCTGTATCGAACTATCGCCTGGCCCACAACTCCATCGCTGATAAACAGGGAGAGCGCTATTTGAATGTTCTCGATTCGTACTACTCATTCGTCAATGAGTTTCCGCAATCGAAACGACGCAAAGAGTTAGAACGTTATATCAAGGAGGCAAAAGATTATTTAGACAAAAACAACATAGACAAACAAAAATAAAGTTATGGAAATTAAGAAAAACATTCCGAACAACACTGTAACTCGCAAACTCGTAGATTTCGACCATGAGACAGGCAATGTTTACAAGAGCATCAACGTTATCGCTCGTCGTGCAAATCAGATTGCAGCAGAGTTGAAGAGCGAGTTGAATCGCAAACTTGCCGACTTCTCGTCGCCAACCGACACCATGGAGGAGACCTTCGAGAATCGTGAACAGATTGAGATTTCACGCTATTACGAGCGTCTTCCAAAGCCGGTAATTATCGCTACCGAGGAGTATCTCGACGATGAGATATACTTCCGCGACGGCAAAGAGTAACTCTATGGGCTATTAGCAATTGGCTATTAGCAATTAGCTTTTTTGAGAAGATGTTAAAGGGCAAACATATACTGCTCGGTATAACCGGAAGCATAGCTGCATATAAGGCTGCTATGCTTTGTCGTCTTTTGCGTGTCGCAGGAGCAGAGGTCAAGGTCGTAATGACTCCGACAGCCAAGGAGTTTATTACCCCCGTTACAATGGCTACATTATCGAAGAATCCTATCGCCGTCGAATTTTACAACCCTGAAAATGGTGATTGGCATTCGCACATCTCGATGGGAGAGTGGGCAGATTGCTATCTCATAGCGCCCGCTACAGCGAACACTATTGCCAAGATGGCTTACGGCATTGCCGACAATCTCCTGCTCACAACCTATCTCTCGGCTCGTTGTCAGACCGTTGTCGCTCCCGCCATGGATTGCGACATGTTCTGCCATGAGGCTACACAAGAGAACCTCGCAAAGTTGCGCGAGCGCGGTGTCGTGATTCTCGAATCGCCCGAGGGTGAGTTGGCAAGTGGCTTGATGGGCAAAGGCCGTATGATGGAGCCAGAACAGATTGTTGAAGCAGTAGATAGACTCCTCTCGGCAGAGCAGACTTTAACGGGAAAGCGCGTAATGGTTACCGCAGGAGCAACTATCGAAGCGATAGATCCTGTGCGATACATCTCGAATCACTCTACGGGTAAGATGGGCTACGCCATAGCCGACGCATTGGCTCGTCGTGGCGCAGATGTAGTACTCGTAAGTGGCAAGACTGCATTGACCGCACCACAGGGTGTGCGTCGTATAAATGTCCTTTCGGCAGAGGATATGTACAAGGCTTCGGTGACTGAGTTTGAGGCTTGCGACTGCGCCGTTATGTGTGCTGCCGTTGCCGACTACACTCCCGTAGAGGTAAGTTCGACCAAAATCAAGAAGAGAGATGCATCGTTCTCGATTGAGTTGTGCAAGACGAAGGATATCGCACTCGAACTCGGCAAGATAAAGGGCTCGCGCAAAATTGTAGGCTTTGCTCTCGAAACCGACAACGAGCAGGTGAATGCTGAGAAGAAACTCGCCGAGAAAAACCTCGATATGATCGTGTTAAACTCGTTGCGCGATGAGGGTGCAGGCTTTGGTTGTGACACCAACAAGGTTACGTTCATCGACGCTTTGCATCGCGAGGAGTTACCACTTCTCTCGAAGTCGGAGGTTGCCGAGCGTATTGCCGACCACATCGAAAAACTTTTAAAGTAGGACTAGTATGCTGCGCAGATTGGTTGTTGAGAACTACGCACTTATAGAGCACCTCGAAATCGAGTTCGACTCCTCGCTCAATATCATCACGGGCGAAACGGGAGCAGGAAAGTCGATTCTGATGGGTGCTTTGGCGTTGTTACTCGGAGCCAAAAATGACAGCACAACAATAAAGGACAACTCGCGCGCCTGCATTGTCGAAGGTGAGTTCGACATTAAAAACCTCGGATTGGAGGAGGCTTTTGTCGAGTTGGATATCGACTACGACCACGAAACAATTATTCGTCGTACCATTTCGCCAAGCGGAAAGAGTCGTGCCTTCGTAAATGATCAGCCGGTACAACTTACCGACTTGAAACAACTCGGAGCATACCTCATCGATATTCATTCGCAACATCAAAACCTTATTCTTTCCTCTCCGCAATTCCGTATTCACGCTATCGATACGATTGCAGGCAACGGAGTGTTGCTCGCTGAGTACCGCAAGGCTTTCGTCGCTTTACAGGAGGCTCGCAAATCGTTAGAAGAGTTGCGATCAGCCGCACAGCGCAATGCCGACGAGGAGGATTGGTTGCGCCATCAGGCGGAGGAGTTGCGTGGTGTTTCGCTTCGCGTAGGCGAGGTAGAGGAGTTGGAACAGGAGTTGCGTACGCTCGAAAATGCCGACTCGATAAGCGAGGCATTACAGCGCGTAACGCAATCGTTAGACGAGGATGTAACGGGCGTTTTGACAACGCTTCGCGATGCGGAGAACTCATTGCGCCGTGTATCGGAAAACTACTCGGCAGCAACGGAGTTGATAGAGCGCCTACACTCGGCTGCGGTGGAGTTGAAGGATATATCGGCTACAACCGCCTACGACTTGGAACGCATAGAGGCCAACCCCGAGCGTCTTGATGCGGTAAACAGCCGACTTGACCTAATCTATTCCTTACAAAGAAAACATCGTTGCGAGGACATCGAGGAGTTGATTGCCTTGCGTGACAAATATACAGAACAGCTCTCGGCTATTGAGCATGGTGACGAGATGATTGCCGAGGCAGAACAACATGTTGCCGAGTGCGAAAAGATAGCTACTACACTTGCTGTACAGTTACACGACGCACGTGTTAAGGCTTCGCCCGCCTTTGCAAAGGGTGTAGTCGATATTTTGCACAATGTGGCGATGGCAGATGCCGAGTTCAAGATTGCCGTAACACCTTGCACACCGACCTCTTCGGGTGCAGATACGGTTGATTTCCTCTTCTCGGCAAACGCATCGGTTGAACCACGACCTATCGAGAAGATTGCATCAGGAGGAGAGCTTTCGCGCGTGATGTTGGCTCTGAAAACCATTCTCGCACAACACCTTGCCCTGCCGACAATCATCTTCGACGAGATTGATACGGGTATTTCTGGCCGTGCCGCCAACGATGTGGGCGATATCATCGCTCGCCTTTCGAAGTCTATGCAGGTTATCGACATTACCCACTCGCCACAAGTGGCATCGAAGGGCTCACGCCACTTCCTTGTCTATAAGGAACAGAGCCGAAGCAATATACGACCTCTTTCGCAGGAGGAGCGTGTCGAGGAGATTGCAAAGATGATTTCGGGCGATACTATCACCGAAGCTGCATTGGCACAGGCAAAGCACCTATTATCCCTTTAAATATTTCCAACGAAAATGAGGAGATTGGCACAAATAGCACTCTTTATTGTGGCTTCACTCTTTCTGTCGTGTGGTCACACGGCAGAGGTGCGCCATACCGAGCCAATCTACACACCTCGCTATGCCAAAGGCTTCTCCATAGAAGAGGACAAAATCACCGGAGAAAAGTTGCTCTGTATCAAAAACCCTTGGCAGGGAGCAGAAGGGATTGTCTTTTACACCTCAATAGATACGCTCTCTCCGCCAAAGCGCATTGTGGCAATGTCATCAAGTCATGCGGCAATGCTCGAAGCAATAGGTTGCAATGAGCGCATCGTCGGATTGTCGGGTTGCCGATTTATCTACAATACTGCTCTATGCGATAAGATTGCAGAGGGTAAAATATGTGAAGTTGGATATGACTCTGCCTTCGATTTTGAGAAGATTCGAGCCCTCAATGCCGATATCGTATTACTCTATGGCGTAGCCAGCGAGGCAAAATCAATCACGGACAAACTCGACGAACTCCGCATACCTTATATATATATAGGCGATTACCTCGAAGCTGATCCGCTCGGAAAGGCGGAGTGGGTTGTAGCTCTTGCTTCACTTTGCGGTGTTGAGGAGCAGGGTAAAACCTTTTTCGAAGGAGTTGAGCAACGATACAACGCTTTGCGTAGCAAGAAATATTGTTCTGCCCATAAACCTCGTGTAATGCTCAACCTACCATATCGCGACGCTTGGTTTATGCCACCGCATCAGAGCTATATGGTGCGACTTATCGAGGATGCAGGAGGAGAGTACATCTACCCTGACAACGACTCAAACACCTCCAAGCCAATCTCTTTGGAGGAGGCATTGGTGTACGCCTCACGTGCAGATTTTTGGATAAACCTCGGACAGATCGCCTCGATGGAGGAGCTAAAAGCCTCGGCACCTCGCTTTGCGAAGGTTGATGCAGTGCGTTTTGGTCGCCTATACAACAACACCAAACGAACTAACGAGAGTAGAGGTAGCGACTTTTGGGAGTCGGGAGCTATTCGCCCCGACATCATTCTCGAAGATCTAATTAAGATTCTGCACTACGAAGTTGCAACCGAAGAGTTATACTACTACAAAAAATTAAATTAATGAAGTTGCGTTCCACCACACTGTTTATTCTGCTTACTGCACTCTGTGCGGTACTCTTTGTTGTGGATATTGCCGTAGGCTCAGTATCGATACCGCTGTCGGAGGTGGTTTCTGCCCTTTGCGGAGGTGGCTCGGAGGAGATTCGCAGCATCGTAATTGATATTCGCCTTGTGCGTGCCATTGTCGCAATCTTTGCAGGTATGGCACTCTCTGTCAGCGGACTACAAATGCAGGTTCTATTCCGCAACCCGTTGGCGGGCCCTTATGTTCTCGGTGTTTCGGCTGGTGCAAGTTTTGGTGTAGCACTCTTCTTGCTGGGTGCTCCAATCTTCGGTATAGTATTCTCGCCAGCATTCCAAACCATAGGTACGGCGGGTGCTGCATGGATAGGCTCGGCAGTCGTTTTACTCCTTGTTGTAGCCCTTTCTCGACGCATCAAGGATATTATGGTGATGCTGATTCTCGGCATCATGCTCTCGTCTGGCGTAGGAGCCGTCGTCGAGATTATGCAATATTTCAGCAATGAAGCTTCGCTTAAATCGTATGTTGTATGGACAATGGGCTCGTTAGGCGATGTTACCGCTGTTCAATTGGCGGTACTTGCTCCCGTAATCGTAGCGGGCTTGGCAATGGCCGTTGCTGCCATCAAGCCAATGAATATGCTCCTTGCGGGTGAACAATATGCCGCATCGATGGGACTCAATATCTCGCGCTCGCGCAACATAATTCTCATCTCGACAACACTGCTTGCGGGTACTATAACTGCTTTTTGCGGACCTGTCGGCTTTGTGGGTATTGCCGTACCGCATATCGCAAGAATGTTGTTCTGTTCTGCCGACCACCGCATACTCCTGCCCGCGACAATGCTTTCGGGTATGGCAATGTTGCTCATAGGTGATATTATAGCGAAATATTTCGCGCTACCTATCAACACCATTACTGCATTAATGGGTATTCCGATTGTAATATATATTGTAACCCACCGCCGATGATACGCCTCGAAAACATATCGCTCGTATATGGCTCGCGCACCATTCTGCGAGATGTGTCATTACACCTCGCCATGGGAGAACTTTGCGCCCTCATTGGTCGCAATGGTGCTGGCAAAAGCACCCTTCTGCGCGCCTTGACATCGAATGAAAAGGCCATAATCAACGGCACTCCGCTTGCCCAATTATCGCCCGAAAAGATGGCTCAAATGGTAGCGATAGTTACCACCGAGCGTATCCGTATCGAAAATCTCCTGGTTGAGGATTTGGTAGCAATGGGACGTGCTCCTTACACAAATTGGGTTGGACACCTTCAAGATATTGACCGCGAGATTGTTCGTGACGCCATTAACGCCGTCGGAATGAGCGACTTGGCAAAGCGCGACACCTCCTCTCTCTCGGACGGCGAGCTGCAACGCGCGATGATTGCTCGCGCCATAGCACAGCAGACACCTATTATCCTCCTCGACGAGCCAACTGCCTTCCTCGATATCCCAACACGTTTCGAGGTGTGCCGTCTGCTTGCCGATCTGGCACACAAACAAGGTAAGTGCATACTCTTCTCTACTCACGACGTAGATTCGGCCCTCCCCGTATGCGACACCTTCGCCATAATCGAGAATGCAACACTGCAAAAGGTGCCAACAAGCGATGCCTCTACCGAAATATGTCGAATTTTCAGGTAGTTACAACCGCTTTCCATCTGCATTTTCCCGATTTTTATCAATTTTTTTAATTTTTAATTCTAATTTTTTATTGTACCTTTGCACCGCTAAATACCCGCGTAGGGTTATAGTGGTAAGGCCCGTTCGTCTATCGGCTAGGACGCAAGATTTTCATTCTTGAAAGACGAGTTCGACTCTCGTACGGGCTACAAGACTGCGAGAGAGGGGCGTGAGAGCGCTTTTCGACGCAGACGGAGTGGTAACACAATGATTTAGGAGCGGACAAAAGGTCTATCCGAAACCGACTAAGGTCGCGAAAAGGTTCTGGCGCAACCTCAAATGCGTTAAATGATTAAGAATTTAAAATAAAAACAAATAAAAAAAGAAAAAACTATGGCAAATCACAAGTCATCTGTTAAGAGAATCCGCCAGACAGCAACTAAGCGTGCACACAACCGTCTTTATCACAAGACTACCCGCAACGCTATCAAGGCTCTTCGCAACACAACCGAGAAGAGCGCTGCCGAGGCTTTGCTTCCAAAGGTAACAGCTATGCTCGATAAGTTGGCTAAGACCAACATTATCCACAAGAACAAGGCTGCTAACCTCAAGAGCGCAGCTCAGTTGCACGTAAACGCTCTCTAATCGAGAAAGCGTCAGGCGCAAATGAAACGAACTACCGTAATGGTGGTTCGTTTTTTTGCGACTAATACCCTAAATAAAGACTGCTCTTTATGGTTTTCGATACTTCTTCAAGGGAAAAAGGGTAATAATTTGATGAAAGTTGCTTGAAATTTTGCAGATTGGAGAAAAGTTTGTATATTTGCAAACCGAAAACGGGAAAATGGTCTGATGGCCGAGTGGCTAGGCAGAGGTCTGCAAAACCTCGTACAGCGGTTCGAATCCGCTTCAGACCTCAAAAAAATGCCTCACAGATAACTGTGGGGCATAATTTTTACTCTTGCTAACAAACCTTGCTAGCAGAGATTTATATCTTCCTTTTCCAAGGTGCAAGTAATTAGTCGTAACAGACATTTATCACATACAACAAAGGTCTGCCAAAAATTTGGCAGACCTTTGCATCTATAAGCTGAATATCAAATTCTATTTTAATACTCAATGCTCTTGGCCAACACGATTGTTCCCCAAGTGTTTTTGAACTTTGGCAACTCAACAACCTCGCCGGCCTTAACCTCGCGCTCAACGATGTAGAATGTACCCTTCAACTTACCATCCTTTGCACAACGAGTGTATGCCGAAGTAAGCAAATACCAAGGAGCCTTGCGGGTTGCACCGCTGTTCGAAGTAAGCATATAAATCTTACCATCAGCCTGTGCAGTAATAGTACCGCCTACGCTCATCTGTCCCTTCTCAACAGGAGCAGGAACCAACATCTCGAAGCCCTCAAACTCCTTAGGATATACATTGCCCATCACAAATGTATTGCCTGCCCAAAGCTGTGCACCCTCTGTGAATGTTGAGCGGGTATAACCCTGACCCTCGAACTTGATAGCGATCTCCGATGGCTTCTCAACATAAGGACGAGCGCTATGCGAGCGATTATTCTTGTCGCTACGGAATGCTCCGAGTGGAAGACCCTCTGCCGAGAATACGTTACCCATATCCTCATTGAAGCAATAGCGAACAGCAACCGGATTCTCTACACCCTCTGCCGAAACAACAATTGTATTGCCATCTATCTGAGCCTCAGCCAACGAGAAGATCAACTTCTTCTCATTTGCCGGATCCTTAACACCAATCTGGAAACCGTTGATACGGCCCTCACCCTTCTGTACGAGTGTTGTAGGAACGTTATTGAAATGAACGCGGATAGCGTTATTCTCAACCTCAATCGACTTGTAAGCCGGCGAGCGGAACTCGGCAGTAGTTTTGCCATAGTGGCCACCAAGAGCACACTGTGCCAAACGGTGAGCAACATCCCACTTCTTTGGAGGGTGGATATCACCAGGGATCTGGTTCTGGTCATTTGTAACAACCAACTCACAGTTTGCAGTACGAGCAGCTACGCGAGCCTGAGCCTCACGAAGACGTGCACCATTGATACCTCCATAGGTGTGTGGAGCAATCTCAACGATATAGAATGGCATCTCTGGATTGCGGAACTCCTGGCGCCACGACTTCACGAGATGGTTGAGCATGGTGTAATAGGTGCCGCAGCTCGAAACATTCGAGCAACCCTGATACCAAATAACACCGGCAATAGTAGTGTGACGAATAGGATAGATATTAGCATTGTGAAGGAACGAAATGCGGTTCTTCCACTTCTTGTTCTTTATCTTCTTTGCAGTTGCTGCAATCTTTGGATTGTTAGCCAAGTACTCTGCGCTCAACCAACCCTCGATAGGAGTACCACCATACGATGCGTCAATAAGACCGATAGGTACATTCAAAGCCTCCTGCAACTCCTTACCAAAGCCGTAACCCACAGCCGAGAAAGCAGCCAACGACTTCGAGTTACAAACCGACCACTGAGACTTATGCTTGCGCTGTGCAGGAACATCATTCTGTGGTGTCGAAGACTGAATACGACCTGTGCAATAGAGACGAATAGCGTTGTTAGCCTCGTTCTTCAACTCAGCCTTCATATCAGGAGTCTTGCGAACCGGCCACTCCATATTCGACTGTCCCGAGCAGAGCCAAACCTCACCGAAGAGGATGTTTTTCAACTCCTTAACCTCCTTCTTGCACGAGATAGTAATGGTGTGAGCATCATAACTTGCCGCCAAAGTCTGAACAGGCAAAATCCAGAAGCCCTCTGCATCAGCCTTTACTTTGAGAGGCTTCTTCAAGCCGAGCCAGCTTGGGTTGATCTTTACAGATGCCTTTGGCTTAGCCCAACCCCAGATGTTTACGGTTGTCGAGTGCTGAAGCACCATGTTGCTACCAACACCCGATGGCAAAGTGAGAGTCTTTGGCTTCTCTTGTGCCACTACCGATGCAGAGATGAACAATGCCACCAATGCAACCAAGATAAATTTCAGGTTTTTCATAATAGATAATGTTTTATTAAAAAGTAAAAAATAAATTGTGTTATCGTTTTCTTCTGCAAATTTAGTAATTGTTTTATAAAATCGACAAAAAATTAGTATATTTGCGCTCCATGAAGAGCCATTTTTTACGAAATTTTTGATATTTGTTTGATTTTGCAAAAAATATCATTAAATTTGTTAGTTGGAAGCAGTGGAAATTGTTAAGAAACTATTTTTCTATCATTAATAATATTAACTAAAAAGTTTTGCTATGACAAATGTAAAGCGCGTCTATTTCTTCGGTAACAAAGAGGCCGAGGGAAATGGCAAGATGAGAGAGTTGCTCGGTGGTAAGGGTGCAAACCTCGCCGAGATGAACCTTATCGGAATTCCGGTTCCTCCGGGATTTACTATCACTACCGATGTTTGTACTGAGTACTACCAGCACGGTCAGGCTGCAGTTATCGAGTTGCTCCGTCCGGAGGTTGAGGCTGCTATCAAGCGTGTTGAGGCTTTGACAGGCCGCAAGTTCGGTGACAAGGAGTTGCCACTCCTCGTATCGGTACGTTCTGGTGCTCGTGCTTCAATGCCAGGTATGATGGATACTATCCTCAACCTCGGTATGAACGACGAGGCTGTTGAGGCTGTTTCGCAGCTCTCGGGCAACCCACGTTTCGCTTGGGACTCATACCGTCGTTTCGTACAGATGTACGGTGACGTTGTTCTCGGCATGAAGCCTGTTTCGAAGGAGGATCAGGATCCATTCGAGGTTATCATCGAGGAGTTGAAGGAGGAGCGCGGTGTTAAGATGGATACCGACCTCACAACTGAGGATTTGAAGGTTTTGGTTGCTAAGTTTAAGGCTGCTGTTAAGGAGCAGACCGGTTCGGACTTCCCGGTAAACCCTTGGGATCAGCTCTGGGGTGCTATCTGCGCAGTATTCGGATCGTGGATGAACGAGCGTGCAATTCTCTATCGTAAGTTGAACAATATCCCAGCAGAGTGGGGTACCGCAGTAAACGTTCAGGCGATGGTATTCGGTAACATGGGCGACAGCTCGGCTACCGGTGTTGCTTTCTCGCGTGATGCTGCTACCGGTGAGAACATCTTCAATGGTGAGTACCTTATCAACGCACAGGGTGAGGACGTTGTGGCAGGTATCCGTACTCCACAGCAGATTACTATCGAGGGTTCGCGTCGTTGGGCTAAGGCTCAGAACATCTCGGAGGAGGACCGCGTATCGAAGTATCCTTCACTCGAGGAGGTTATGCCAGAGGTTTACAAGGAGCTCGACGAGATCCAGCACCACTTGGAGGAGTACTTCACAGATATGCAGGATATCGAGTTCACAATCCAGGACGGTAAGTTGTGGATGTTGCAGTGCCGTAACGGTAAGCGTACCGGTGCAGCGATGGTGAAGATCGCAATGGATATGTTGGCTGAGGGCTTGATCGACGAGCAGACCGCAGTTTTGCGCTGCGAGCCTGAGAAACTCGACGAGTTGCTCCACCCTGTATTCGACAAGACAGCTATCAAGAACGCTAAGGTTATCGTTAAGGGCTTGCCTGCATCGCCAGGTGCTGCTACAGGTCCGGTAGTATTCTTCGCAGACGATGCTGAGAAGGTATTGGCTGAGACTGGTCAGAAGGCAATCCTCGTTCGTACCGAGACTTCGCCAGAGGATTTGAAGGGTATGCTCGACGCAGCAGGTATCTTGACTGCTCGTGGTGGTATGACTTCGCACGCAGCCGTTGTTGCTCGTGGTATGGGTACTTGTTGCGTTTCGGGTTGTAGCGAAATTATTATGAACGAAGAAGCAAAAACCTTCTCGCTTGGTGGAAAAACCTT
>JAZRGH010000025.1:0-26397 GCA_045644085.1 Alistipes sp.
ACCGATGCCTCCGGCAAGGACCCGAAGATTCCGAGCGGTATTCACTATAACAGCAAGAGCACGGGTGGTGGTTGCAATAAAGGTCATATGCTCGGCTCGGCAGAGCGTTTGAGTTCGACTGCAACCAACAAGCAGGTGTTCTACTACACCAATATAGCACCGCAGTATAGCGACACCTTTAATACTGGCGGTGGTGCGTGGAATAACCTCGAGGATCACGTTGATGGACTCGTTTGTAGCGATACATTGTATGTTGTTATAGGTTGCTACTTCGAGAGCTTCTCGAAGAATGGAGCTTCGGCTTCGCCAAAGACTATCTCGTTTGGTGGTCGTAGCGATGTGTCGTGTCCTACGATGTTCTACTATGCGTTGTTGCGTACCAAGAAGGGAAATACGGGCAAGCGTGTTCAAGATTGTTCGGCAAGTGAATTACAGTGTGCGGCATTTACTATCTGCCACAAGATGGCTAAGGGTCACAAACCTGAGGCTGCTGATATGATGTCGATTGAGGAGTTGGAGAAACTCACGGGTGTAACCTACTTCCCGAATGTGAAGAATGCACCGAAGAGTTCCTACTCATCTTCCGACTGGCTGTAAAAATCGTTTTTAAGCAGCGTTTACTGCGTTAAACTTCGGTAGCCGAGTTGCTCACATACGCTTAGTATGCTGCGCACTCGGCTTCTTGTTTGGTGCAAAATTCCCTCAACCATCTCTGATTTTATGGCGTAGTTGCACTCACCTCTCTATTTGCGCTTTTGCGGACTCGCTTTCTTGTTTGGCACAAAATTCCCTCGCCTATTTAAGCAATTTGGTCAAGTGGTTCACATACGCTTAGTATGCTGCGGTGTTAGAAAGGGTTTATTATTGTTGCACTCACCTCTCTATTTGCACTTTTGCGGACTCGCTTTTTGCTCGCCCCTAACAACCATTAAACTCGGGGTCAGCCATTTGAGGTATAGCCATCGAGCGGTAGTAGCCCGACTCGAACTTCTCTCGTACCGCCTTGAATGCTTCGATTGTCCGTTCGACATCGGCCGGCGTGTGAGCTGCGGTAGGGATAAGGCGCAGGATAATCTCTCCCCTCGGAATCACAGGGTAGATGACTATCGAGCAGAAAATACCATAGTTTTCACGCAAATCGACAATTAGGTTTGTGCCCTCCTCGTTTCCGCCACGCATATACACAGGTGTTACGGGCGACTCTGTTACGCCAATATCGAAGCCGTTTCGGCGCAATCCCTCTTGCAGGGCGTGGGTAATACTCCACAACTGCTCCTGATACTCGGGGTGGTGACGGATAATATCCAATCGTTTCAGCGCACCCACCACCATTGGCAGTGGCAACGACTTGGCATACAACTGCGAGCGCATATTGTAGCGTAGCATATTAACGAGCCACCTCTCGCCCGCCACAAAGGCTCCAAAGCCGGCCATCGACTTGGCGAAGGTGCTGAACAAGAGATCCACTGCATCGCTCACACCAAAGTGGTCGGCCGTACCTCTACCACCCCTGCCCATAGTGCCGAAGCCGTGTGCATCATCGACCAAAAGTCGGAACTGAAATTCGCCCTTCAGCTCCGCTATGACATCCAAAAAGCCGAGGTCGCCCTTCATTCCGAAGACCCCCTCCGTAATAACGAGAACACCTCCGCCTTGCTCTTCGGCCAGGTCGGTGGCGTGACGCAACTGACGGCGTAGCGAGGCCTTGTCGTTGTGGGCATAGACAAAGCGACGACCTCGGTGCATACGCAAGCCGTCGATTATGCAGGCGTGAGCCTCGGCATCGTATACCACCACATCACGGGGCGAGAGCAGGGTGTCGATAATCGAAATCATACCCTGATACCCGAAGTTCAGTAGGAAGGCATCCTCCTTGCCCACAAACTCGGCGAGCTCTCGTTCCAGCTCTTCGTGATAACGAGTCTGACCGCTCATCATTCGGGCTCCCATCGGGGCCGCCAGGCCAAATTGCTCGGCACCATCGGCATCGGCCCTTCGCACCTCGGGGTGATTGGCTAAACCTAGGTAGTTGTTTAGGCTCCAGTTCAACACCTCCTTACCCCTAAAACGCATATGCGGGCCAATCTCGCCCTCCAATTTCGGGAAGGCAAAATACCCATGCACACGACTCATGTATTGTCCGATAGGCCCACCGGCACTATGCTCCAAACGCTCGAAAATATCCACCATATACCTTATATTTATTTTATAGCAACAAATATATGGTGCTTTTCTCGCTCGGCCATAGCCTCCGACCGCCCATGTTGCAAATGCGACCAAACTGACAGACCCCACCGCCCTAACGGGCACCTCCCCTAACTCAGGGGAGGAATAGAAAAAATAATGTCCCCTCTAAGTTAGGGGGACGAGCGAAGCGACAAGCCCCCTTTACAGAAAGGGGGTTTGGGGGATAGGTAACACACGATGTATTAAAAGAATTGCGGAGCTTGATAGCTCCGCAATCTCTTTTAATATACGAGTTCGTCGTCTTCCGTTCCGAAGCCCGGAAGCATCGAACCGACACCGCCAGGAACCGGCTCACTTACGCTGTAGCCACGCTCGGCTACAACCTCGAAAATATCAATCTCTGGAGCAGAATAGCTCAAAACAGTCTTTCTCATAATCTTCGAAATTTAATTGTTAAACTACTCCGTTAATTACTGTGCTGGAACTGCAGGAACTGCCGGTTTCTCGGTTATAATCGAGCAACCATCCTCAATTGCCTGAGCCTCGGTGATCGCAGTCTTGTAGATCATAGTGAGGTCGATTGGAGTCTTAACATCCCAAGTCTCCTCCTCGCCGCTTGCATCAGTACCAGTCTCTGTTGAGTAGATGAAGTTACCACCGAGCTGTGCATTCTTAACGATGATATTCGCACTGCGATCAACGCCCAAGATAGCGCCTACATTACCCTGCAAACCGATAGCCTTAATATCGCCATAGTGTACGAAGCCTGTCATATTGTTCAACGCACCAACAGGCATATTTGCATTCAATCCAACAGAACCAAATATACCACCACAAGCAGCTGCGTTAGATGCTGTTACGCCATAAGTGATGGTTCCATAGTTCTTCAAGCCGCTAATCTCAGCCCACGACATCTCGGCATCCTCATTGTTGATGCGACCACCGACACCACCTGCGTGGCATGTATATCCTTTACCTGCAAGTGAGACGTTGCTGTAGTTGATACAATCCTTAACGGTGTGTGCCACTACGGTTGTGCCATTACCCGAAGCGATACGAGCCCAACCTACAATACCGCCTACATAGAACGACTTGTCGCTGGTGTTGTTGATAGATACTGTAGCGTGGTTCTCGCAACCCTGCAATACGTGGAACGAGTAACCATAACCAATGACACCACCGATGTATGTAGTGCCAGCTGTAGCACCCGACTGCTTAACCTCGCCATAGTTCTTACAGTTCAAGAACTCGATAGCTGCGCCCGAAGGACCACCTGCGATACCACCGATGTCGTAGCCCGAAGTTGTAGCACCCGAAGCGTGGATAAGACCGTGGTTCTCGCAATTCTCAACGATAGTAGTAGACTGTGGGCAACCTGTGATACCTGCGACGGTAACCTCACCGGCATTGGTCTTCTTCGCCTTGTAGTTGATAGTACCATAGTTCTTACAATCCTTAATAAGGTTGCCGGTGCTTGCAGTTGTTGCAACGATACCGGCAACATCGGTACGAGCATCCTTACGAGGGTTAGGCGATACATACTCTACGGTACCGTGGTTCTCGCACTCGGTAATCTGAATACCTCCAACTGAGCAGTTTCCGAGGATACCAGAGATGTGAGCACGCTTAGTCTTATCATAACCACCAAAGCCATTCTGAATAATAGTAGCATAGTTCTTACAACCCGAGATTGTAGGAGCCTTATCGCAACGACCTACAATACCTCCGAGAGCAATACCTGTATCACAATTACCCAAGGTGAGATTACCCTTGCCTGTGGTGTCGTTCAACTTACCGTTTGTACAGTTGGTTACGGTGAGCTTGTCTGTAGTATTGCTTGCAACGAAGCCTGCAACATTGCAAGACCAATCGCTCTTAGCCAATGTCTGGTTCGCAACGGTTATTGCACCCTCATTAACACTATTCTTGATAATTGTTGCACCCACATCATTTCTGTGACCGATGAATCCACCGGCATAAACGCCAGAGGTTGCTGCAACATTATAGTTGATGTTACCCGAGTTGGTACAGCCGTCGATAACGAACTCCTTATTGTTGCCGTCACGACCAACAAAACCACCAATGTTAGGAGAAGCTGTTGCTTCGTGGGTAATGTTACCCGAGTTTACGCAATCCTTGAACAACATATTGTCGTGGTTGTTGATGCCCAAGAGGCCGCCCAACCAAGGATGACCGCCGCCAGTAAACGTACCCTTGAGGGTGATGTTACCAGAGTTGGTTACACGGAGATAGTCTGCACGAAGATCGCCCTTCTTGTTGTAGTATGTCTCGGCGGTAATACCACCAATCTCACCCTTTGCAGCATCGCCGACCGGAGCAATCATAATATCTGCCTGGTTCGAGCTGTCAGCAACTGTCGACGCTACGCAAGTGGCGTTGTTAACACCAATATATGCTACCAAACCACCAATCATATACTCTGCAGCCCAATTGCCGGTCTTGATAGTGATAGTACCTGTTGGGTAGTTAATACAGTTCGACATATAGCCATCGTTCACTGTTCCGGCTACGCCACCAATATACAAACGACCACCAGATCCGGAGTTAGTGTTGGTACAGTTACCAATAGAGATAGCACCACGGTTGGTACAATTGGTAATTGCGGTAGGCTCAGTCTTTGCAGTGTCGTTAGCAGTTGTAACGAAAACACCACAGAGTCGTACAGCGCCGGTGAATGCAACGCCGTCACCAATAGTGAGACTTCCGGTATTGTGGCAATTCTCAAGCTTGTCTGCATAGATCGTACCGGCCACAATACCTGCCAAGTATGCCAAAGGAGTTTGTGCTCCGGTGTTGATTGCAATGTTTCCGCTATTGCTACAATTTGTGAGAGAGGCTCTACCTACATAGCCAATGCCACCCGTAAGACGAGTACCTGTGCAGGCACCGTTGAGAGTAATATCACCGGTATTAATCAATTTGTCGCAAACAACATCTTCGTTAATCTCCAAACGACCGGTGATACCCGAGAGGAGAATTTCGCCTTGCGATGCACTATCCTTTGCAGTTGAGATGTTACCGTTGTTGGTACAGTTGTTGAAGGCTACAAAGTCGTTCTGACCGTTAGTATCGTCGTTCTTACCAACAATACCCGAGATGTATGCATTACCCAACTTGACAGTACCTACATAGGTAATATCACCGTTGTTTGTAAGATCCTCGATGGTACAATTAACGCTTACGCCACCTACAAGACCACCCACTGTACAGCCTACTTCCAAAGTTGGAGCTGTCAACGAAGTGATGGTGATGTCGATGTCGTTAGTACAATTCTTGATAGTAGAGCGAACTGCTCGACCAACCAAACCACCGTGATTTACGCCAGAGTAGTTTGCTGCCGCCTCTGCAAGAGTTGTATTGTTGATGTTAACCTTACCCTCTACCGAGCAGTTCTCCACCAAACCATCATACAACTGGCAAACGATAGCACCCGAGTATGCACCCTGAGTAATCTCGTAGTCGAGGTCGGTGAGCTTCACATTCTTGATGTTGGAAACTGCAACATTGAACAATGGAGCCGACAAGCCCTTGATTGTGTAGCCCTCTGCGCTACCACCGTCGAATGTAGCGTCAGCACCGTAGAAGTCAACCGGAGTCCACTCCTTGCCTGTCATATCGAGATTAGCAACAACCTTAGCCAAAGTGCGTGGGTAGAACGCCTTTGAAACCTTTGCGAACTCGATGAGAGCCTCCTCGCTGTCGATGATGAAGGTATCAGCCTCCTCATCCAAGGTGTTAGCCTCGTATGCAAACTCGCTGAACTCACGAACTGTACCTGCCTTGATAGGCTTAACATGGCTGTTGAACTTAACAGTCATCTTGCCGTGAGCCTCGGTGTTAACGGTAATCAAGAAAGTACCATAGTTACCTGCAGGAATGGTCAAATAGATAGGAGCAGCCTCAGCGCCGAGTACCAAACCCTCTGCGAAGGTTACGGTTACGGTGTCCGAAGTGTTCTCGCTTGCAGTCAATGTGCCATTTGTGCAGTCAATAGCGAATGCACCTGCCACCTTGCCATTCTCAGCCTTAACCTTGATCGAGGTTACCTTCTCGCCATTACCCTTAAGAGCCAAGCGAAGTACACCTGTGAGGTGCTTCAACTCAACAGCAGCAGCACCTGTCTCGGCGTTAACCTCAGTTGCATAGCCATACATTGGCGCTGCCTGAGGAGCAAATGTGCCAACGGGGTAAGGCTGCTCAGCCAAGAAGTTTACGGCCGACAAAGTTGCCGGAACCTCCTCGCCCTCCTCAACAGTTGCAACTGCAACTGCAGGATAGACAACATGGAGAGGAGTCTTAATCTCCTGCTCAAAAGAGAAAGTTGCGGTGTCGGCAGCCTCGCCGATGCCTGTCAACGGGTTCGAGTTCACGCCATTAACCGAAATAGCGTCACCCTCGCTCCAATAGAGCGGATAGAGGCTTGTGCCATCCTCGTTCACGACCTTGTCGCCGAGGTGGGTCTTAGTAACCTCTCCAATCGAGAGTGTGAGTTCTGTCACACCCTGACCCTTGATATTTACACCAAGGTCCTCGGTTGCATCCTGCACGCACGAGAATGCGAACAATGCTACAGCAACCGCCATGAAAATTTTTGTCAAATTTTTCATCGTTTTGTGTTTTTTAAGTTAATAATTTAGTTGTTAGTTGTGTTTCTATCTGTTTTTCTTCGTATGCGCATCAAAACATATATGACAAAGGTATAAAAATATAATTATATATGCAACACATATTTTGTAAAAATATATAAGGTAAATTTTTTTTGGCAAATGGTTAAAAATCATTACCTTTGTTTGCTCTAATATGCAAAAAAGTGTAACAAAAGATAAAAAAGAGAAAAATGGCACAGTTTAACAAGTATCGCTCGATCTATTCGCACGATGAGTTGATGGAGCGTCTGCGCAAGTTGAAGCACTTTGCGCTCGACATGGACGGTACAATCTACCTCGGAGCAACCCTCTTCCCATATACAAAGGGCTTTTTGGGTGGCGTTAAGGAGATGGGCTTGAACTACTCGTTCCTCACCAACAACCCTTCGGCGGGAATTTCGGACTACCTTGCAAAGTTGGCAAAACTCGGCATCGGGGCTACCCGTGAGGAGATGTATACTACATCTATCGCCACTATCGGCTACATCAAGACTCACTATCCCGAGGCTAAGCGACTCTTCTTGCTTGGTACCCCTTCGATGGTAGCCGAGTTCGAGAAGGCGGGCTTCGTTTCGACCGCAGAGTCGGCTGATGATGTGCCCGATGTAGTGGTTGTTGCATTCGACAAGACCTTGCAGTACGACCGTCTTTGCCGTGCAGCGTGGTGGATTTCGCAGAATGTGCCATATATTGCCACAAATCCCGACCGTGTTTGCCCTACCGACCAGAAGGTCGTTTTGGTGGACTGCGGTTCGATTTGCGAGTGTTTGGCTCATGCCACAGGTCGTCGTCCCGACATCACCCTCGGCAAGCCCGACCCAAATATGCTCTCGGGAATTCTTGGCCGCTTCGGCTACGAGGCTGACGAGGTGGCAATGGTGGGCGACCGCATCTACACCGACATCGAGATGGCTCACAATGCAGGTGCCTTCGGCGTGTTGGTGCTCTCGGGCGAAACAACCCTCGAGGTGTGCGACGCAGCTCCAAAGCAGCCACACTTGGTGTGCGACAGCATAGAGGTCCTCGGCGAACTTGTAAAGGAGGCTCACGGATTGAAATAATCGATAAAATTAACCTAAACTATGGATACACAGACTCAGAAGAGATTTAAAATTTGGCAGTGGCGAACAATCATCGTTACGATGATAGGTTATGCCTTCTTCTACTTTGTTCGCAAGAACTTCTCGTTTGCGATGCCGGGTTTGTCGGCAGAGTATGGAATATCGAACACATCGTTCGGTATCGTAATGACCATTGTTGGTCTTGTCTACGGCTTCTCTCGCTACTTCAACGGCATCTTGGCCGACCGCATGAACGCTCGCTACCACATGTCGATAGGTCTTGCGCTTTGCGCTTTGGCGAGCCTTGCATTCGGATTTATTCCGCAGCTTCTCGGCATCGAGATTGGCGATGCTCCGCACACCTTGATCGTTGTTTTTGCCATTTTGTTGGTGATGAACAACATATTCCAGGGTAGTGGCTTCCCTCCTTGCGCACGACTGCTCTCGCACTGGATTCCGCCACAGGAGTTGGCCACAAAGCAGTCGATTTGGAACACTTCGCACTCTATTGGTGCGAGCATCTTGGCTATCCTCTGCGGATTTATTATGGCCAATATGGGTACCGTCCTCAGCCACTCGCAGCAGGATGTGGATAAGATTACCAACAACTACGTTACAACACTCTTCAAGGACGACGTAAAGAAGTCTAATGAGGCTATTAGCAAGGTTGTAAAGGTTTGCGAGCCGAAGGCTTTGGACGATGGTGGCTACATCATTGATGTAGTTTGCTCGATGAAGGAGGGCAAGAAAGACTCTACATTCACTTATACATTTTCAAGAGAAAACTTCTTGGCTGTAAAGGAGGCTGTGGACAAGGCTGTCGAGAGCGGTGTAGAGGTTAGCACTTCGGAGATTGCCAAGCAGTGCAATATTGACAAGGCTCAGGCTAAGGCTACACGAGCTATTGTTACTCGTACCGAGCATACCGGAGCTTGGCAATGGGCCTTCTGGATTCCGGGCTTGATAGCATTGGTTGGCGCTTTGGGCTTGTTTGCGTTCTTGCGTGATACGCCTAAGTCGGTAGGATTACCTGAGTTGGAGAGTTCGAAGACTTCGTTGGATGCAGAGGACAACCCAGCGGCTCGTCGTGCCTATGTACAGAAGATGGTTTATAAGAACCCTATCGTTTGGGCACTATCCATTGCTAATTTCTTTGTCTATGTAGTTCGTTTCTCGGTGCTTGACTGGGGACCTAAGTTCTTGACAGAGGCTTGCAATATGACTTTTGAGCAGGCAGCTGTTGCTGTTGGAGCATTCGAGATTATGGCAATTGTGGGAACACTCGTTGCGGGATGGTTCACTGATAAATTCTTCGCAGGTCGTGCTCACCGCACCTGTATGTGGTGTATGGTAGGAGCAGGTCTGGCAATGGGAGCGTTCTACCTATTCTACCTCCATCCGGGCATGGCTCCAGGCTGGGCTTTGATTGCTGTTTTGGCAATGGCGGGATTCTTTATCTATGGCCCACAGGCGTTGGTTGGTATAGCTGTAACAAACCAGGCAACAAAGAAAGCAGCCGGCACCGCTAATGGTTTGGTAGGTATTTTCGGTTACCTTTCGACTGCGGTTTCGGGCGTAGGAATTGGTTGGTTGGCTGACAAGTATGGATGGAATTATGTATTTATCAGCGTTATTGCTATGGCAGTAATAGGCACCCTGATATTCTTGGCTATCTGGGGAGCAAAACGTGATGGATACGACAAGGCAAATTCGTAATAAAGTAGCATAAAGGATATGAAAAAGTTTATTCTAATTTTAGCGGTATTAGCCATAGGTGTGACAACTGTCGCATCGGCGCAGAAGGTACGCGTTATGTCATACAACGTGAAGAATGGTGGTGGTATGGACGGCATCAAAGACATTAGGCGTTGTGGCAGACTTGTTCGTGAGGTGCAACCCGATGTTGTGGCTGTTCAGGAGGTTGATAGCGTAACTCGTCGTAATAAGTTCTATGTGCTTGGTAGAATGGCCGAAGAGGCTGGCTATCACGCCTATTTCGGTCCTACAATTCCCCATACTGGTGGTAAATACGGAATAGGTGTTCTCACCAAAGAACCAGCTTTGTCAGTGGCGTTTCATCGACTGCCTTGTCCGCGAGAGCCGCGTGGTCTGCTCGTTGTGGAGATGGATAAGTACTACCTGCTCTGTACCCACCTTTCGCTCAGTGAGCCATATCGAGTGGAGTCGGTAGCCATTATTAAGGATGTGGTTTCGAAGCTCGATAAGCCTGCATTTATTGTTGGCGATATGAATGCACGTCCGAACTCGGCACCAATCACTGCATTCAAGGAGTATGCACAGCTTTTGACAGATGATAGCAAATATACATTCCCTTCGCATGATCCGCGTGCCTGCATCGACTATGTCTTTGGCGTAAATGGGTCATTCAAGGTGTTGAAGAATTACATCTTTTATGATAGCTTGTTCTCCGACCACCTTCCTCTATATGTTGATGTGAAGATTGGCAAGGCGAAGAAGAGCAAAAAGTAAAATCCATTTTAAATGGCTGATAACTATTTAGGTCGTAAGATGGAGGAGTACGAGGCGCAGAAATGCGCCTCGGTGCGTACTCGCAGAGTGTCGCTTATGTCGCTGTTGTCAAAAAATCGCTCGACACGAGGTTTTGATACATCGTTCAAGGTGCGTCGCGACCAACTCGTATCACTTGTTGAGGCGGCACGATTAGCACCATCGGCAATGAATCAGCAGGTGTTGCGATATCGTCTTGTTTCCGACGAGGAGGCTCATCTGCTCTTGCCCCATATACGTCTTGGCAGAGCTTTACCCGAACTAAATCTTCCATTGAAGGGTACCGAGCCAAATGCCTTTGTGGTGATTTGTAGCGATAAGGAGAGCCGATATGTAGATGTGGATCTGGGCATCGCTGCGCAGACTATATTGTTGCGCGCAGTGGAGATGGGTTTGAACGGAGTCTGCATTGCTGCATTCGACAAAGATAAGGTTGGCGAGGTGCTAAATCTATCGGTTGCTCCGCAGTTGATATTGGCAATAGGCCGCTCGGCGGAGCGTATAGAGGTAGTCGATATATCCGAAAACGAGAGTACTACCTACTATCGTGAAAAGGGTGTACATTTCGTGCCAAAGATAAAGGCGGAAGATTTAATTATTAAGTAAAAAGAGTTGTTGGAAGCATCTTTCATTGACTATCTTCATTACTATTATCAGTAAACCGCTTCTTAGCAAAATATGGGTATCCAAATGCTGGATACCCATATTCCGTTTTAACGAATAACATACGTCGGTAGAGATCCTCTATCTCTTTGGCTGTAATACGATATACGGCACAATCATCTCCTCCATCGAGATACCTCCATGCTGGAACGTATCGCGATAGTAGCGGATATGGCGATTGGCATCGTTGTTATAGACCAAGAAGTCGTTGTTGTAGGCAAATATATAGCTCGAAGAGAGGTTCGATGATGGTAGCTGTACCTCCTCTGGCTTCGTGATCTCGAAAACCTCCTTGCGGTTATAGGCGAGGTTGCGTCCTGTCTTGTAGCGCAGATTTGCTGAGGTTTCCCTGTCGCCGGTAACCTTTACCGGATTATCCACGCGCACTGTTCCGTGGTCGGAGGTTATAATTACAGTATGACCGCGCTCCGATAGCATCTTCAACAGAGTGAAAAGTTCGGAGTGCTCGAACCATGAGCGAGTAAGTGAACGGAACGAAGCATCGTCTTCGGTTAGTTGACGGATAATATCGGTTTCGGTACGTGCGTGCGAGAGGATATCCAAAAAGTTATACACAATGACCGAAAAATCGGCATCATATACATGCTGTATATTGTCAATCAACTTGCGCCCGGCCTCCGGACGTACAAGCTTATCAAAAGAGGTCTTGTAGCGTTTTCCTGCCTGTGCGATTTGACGTGTAAGAAACTCTTCCTCGTATTGATTTTTACCACCCTCCTCGTTGTCGTTGAGCCACTTGTTTGGCATAAGTTTATCTATCGCCAACGGCATAAGACCTGCAAAAACCGCATTTCGTGCATATTGTGTGGCAGTAGGTAGTATCGAACAGTAAAAGTCGTCGGTTGCAATGTCGAAGTATCCTCGTAACATGCCACTGATGGTGCGCCATTGGTCATAGCGGAAGTTGTCAATAAGGAGCAGGGTAGTCTTGCTGTGGTTGTCTGCCACAGGGAATATGCGGTTGCGCATAAGAGTATGCGACATTATAGGCGTGGTTTCGTCGCGAGAATTAATCCACTCCTTGTAGTTGTCGCAGACAAAGCGTCCGAATATGCGGTTTGCCTCCGCTTTCTGGTACTGCAAGATCTCGCGTATGGACTCGTCACCTCCAACCAATTCGATATCCCAATTTACTAATTTGCGATAAATTGTGGCCCATTGTTGGAAGGTCGAGGCATTCTGCATCGATAGAGCGATGCGACCAAATTCGGCACGATAGTCGGCAGTGGTCTGTTCGGTTACGAGTTGTTGCGACAGCACATGCTTCTTGATAAGAGGCAACATCTGCGATGGGTGCACCGGTTTCACGAGGTAGTCGGCAATCTTCGAACCGATAGCCTTATCCATAATATCCTCTTCCTCGCTCTTGGTAACCATAATTACTGGCGTTGTCGGACGAATATCTTTTATGAGCGGCAAGGTTTCGAGACCTGTCATTCCCGGCATCATCTCGTCGAGGATAATGACATCGTAGGCAACTTCCGTTGCCATATCTATTGCGTCGTAACCATTGTTGCAAGTCTCCACATCGAACCCCTTCGATTGAAGAAGCATAATGTGTGGTTTCAGCAACTCAATTTCATCATCAACCCAAAGAATCTTTACCATAATCTACATCTTTTTAGCTTCGTCTTTTGCTGCGAATACATTTCGTATGGTGGGGTAAGTATAGAGCAGGTTCTCCTCTACCTCTTCGGGTGAACACCACTTCGCGTTTGCGATATCCTCCTCCTTCTGCGGCTTTGTCGGGCAGCTCTCTGCCGAGCAGAGATACCACGACGTCTGCTTCAACTCCCACTCTCCATAAACGCCGTAGGCGTGCATTGTATTGCACAAAAATCGAACAATTTTTGCCCCTGCGACACCTGTTTCTTCGGCAATTTCGCGTACGGCTGTTTCGTCTGCCTTCTCGCCCGGGTCGATATGCCCCTTCGGAAGGTCCCAATGGCGATAGCAGTAGATCATAAGGGTTTCGCCCTTCTCGTTTTCGACAAGTCCTCCTGCCGCTTCAACCCACTTGAACTCACCGACAAATTGTTCAATATAGAGCTCAATCATCTTGTCGAGAACAACAATGGTGTTGGTGGTTTCGAAAATTTTGAGTACATTCGCCCTTGAAAGTTCGGACGAAGGCATACGATAGTACTCATCGACCTCGACTGGCGAGTCGGTGAGAATGAGGAGTTTATCGAGAAAATATATTTTCCACTGCATTTTTTCGGATTTTTGTACACTACAAAGATATGAATTTTAAGTTAAATACGAAGATGAAAAAACTAATTATTGTTATGTCATTGTTACTTTCGGGCTTTGCGGGGTGTAATACGGCCCCAGAGTCTATCAAAATCGACAACGCTTTAACTGCGGAGGAGATTGCTGCCGCTCGCCTCACCCCTGAGGTTATGTGGAAGATGGGTCGCGTAGGCGAACATGCACTTTCGCCTGACGGTCAAACACTCCTTTATACCCTCACTCGTTACAATATGGAGGAAAATAAGGGTGTTACCATAATCGTAAGTCGCAATCTTGTAACAGGCGAAGAGTGTGAATTAACAGACACTTCTGCTACATCTGTTTCGCCTGTTTGGAGTACAGATGGTGCGGATATATGGTTTGCGTCAAATCGTAGTGGCGATATGCAGTTGTGGAAGATGCAGGCAGACGGCTCGCAGCCAAAGCAGGTGTCGAGTATCGAGGGCGGCATCGAGGGCTTTGGCATTTCGCCAGACGAGAAACATATCTACTACACACAGTATGTTCATGCAAAGGATATCAATTCGGCAGATGTTTATGATGATATGGCGAAATCAAAGGCTCGCATCTACGATGATTTGATGGTGCGCCACTGGGACTATTGGGATAGCGGAAAATACCTTCATATCTTCGTTGCTGACCTTTTGGCAAATGGTGTCGGAACGGGCAAGGATATCATAGGCGAGAAGTCGGCGTGGGACGCTCCGCTTGCACCATATTTCGACCATGCAGAGATTGCGTGGAGCCCCGACAGCCAAAAACTCGCTTATACATGCAAGCCTCTTACAGGTGCGGAGTATGCCGTATCCACCGACTCGGACATTTTTGTCTATGAGCTTGAAAATGGTAAGACTCGCAACCTGTGCAAAGATGTTGCATACCTCCCTTTTGTGGGCTACGACAAGTATCCTGTATGGTCGCCAAGTGGCAATAAGATAGCTTTTCGCTCGCAGGAGCGCGCAGGCAACGAGGCGGACAAAGAGCGACTTATGATTTACGACCTGGAAACGGACGAGATTTCGTACTTGACTAAAAATTTCGACTATCATGCTACGAATGTGGTGTGGGCAGACGAAGATACGCTCTACTTTATTGCTCCAATCGAGGCGACTCATCAGATTTGTCGCGTAAAGAGCAGTGGAGCAAGCGAGGTTGAGGTGTTGACGAAGGGCGACCACGATATCAACTCGTTTGAGTTGTGTGGCGAGAAGTGTGTCGGCTCGGTGATGACTATCTCGATGGCTTCGGAGCTCTTCGACTTCGATTTGGCGACGGGTGCAATGACAAAAATTACAGCCGTAAATGATTTTGTTTATGACCATATCAAAATGGGCGAGGTGCAGAAGCGTTGGGTAAAGACTACCGACGGCAAGAAGATGCTCACTTGGGTTATTCTTCCGCCAGACTTCGATGAGAATAAGAAATATCCAACCTTGCTCTATTGCCAGGGTGGTCCGCAGAGTGTGGTATCGCAGTTTTGGAGTTATCGTTGGAATTTCCAGCTGATGGCTGCACAGGGCTATATTGTAGTGGCTCCTAATCGACGTGGAGTGCCTTCATTTGGCCAGGAGTGGCTCGATCAAATTTCGGGTGACTACTCAGGTCAAAATATCCGCGATTATCTTGCCGCTATCGACGACGTGGCAAAAGAGAAGTGGTGCGATAAGGAGCATCTTGGTTGCGTCGGTGCATCGTACGGAGGCTATTCGGCATTCTATCTTGCAGGTCATCACGAGAAGCGATTCAAAGCGTTTATTGCTCACTGTGGAATATTTAACTTCGAGTCGATGTATGGTCATACCGAGGAGTTATTCTTTGTGAATAACGACTATGGCGGTCCGTATTGGGATAAGTCGAATAAGGTGGCGATGCGCTCCTATGCAAACTCGCCGCACAAGGCAGTAGCAAAGTGGGATACACCTATTCTGATTATTACGGGAGAGAAGGATTACCGCATACCTTATACTCAGTCGCTGGAAGCATTCACTGCGGCTCGTATGCGTGGTATCCCATCTCGATTGGTATCATTCGAGAATGAGGCTCACCAGGTCTTCAAACCGCAAAACTCGTTGGTCTGGAATAGAGAGTTCTTTGGTTGGTTAGACAAATATCTCAAATAAGAAAAGGTGTCCAAAAGGACACCTTTTTCTATCTTCCTAAAACAAAGTTTTAGAACTCGTAGAAATATACCTTTGCCGATTTGATTTTGCTCTCCTCTACACCATGTAGTGTTACCATTGCCTTGCGACCAGTGAAACGGGTTCCGAAGCGGTCATGGTACGAGCCGTTGTTGTATAGCGTATAGAGCTGCTTGTCCTTGTCGAGTGCGATTTCGAGAACACCCTCGAACTCAATGTCGATAGCAACGCCACCCTCCTTGACCTTATCATCAGCCACGATGCGAAGAGTTTGTCCCTGCGCCAATGTCTGGGGGTTGAGTTCGACAACCTTTACAGGCTTGTTGTCGGGGTCGGGCATAAGACTGAAATCCGAGAGGATAATCGTAACACCGTCACGTACGGCATACGCCTCGCGAGGAGCCTTGTAAATTGAAGACTGTACCTCGTAGCCACACTCCCTGAGTCGCTTGATGCGTTCGCGAGTAAGAGCTTCGCGTCGCATTGATGAAACACCCACTTTGCCACCAAGTTGAGGTAATATATCAAATGCAGTTTCAGCGTTCTTTTCGTCTATGGCGTATAGAATAAGACACTTTGAGAACTTGCGGCACTCTTTCAAAGCTTTCACGTCCTTTGTGAAGCAGATCCAATTATTACCCATAATTTTCTGCGCCAGGCGATACGACTCAACATACTTCGAATGGAGCATCGGCACAATATTATGCTTCTTGCACTCCTTCAACAACTCCTCCAAAGTTGGAACAGGTGTACGATAGTCGTGGTTTGGCGATGCGAGCACATAGTTGTTGCGCAACTGCTTGAAGGTCAAATCCTCAACTTTTATTTTGCCTTGAATTTTAGAGTAGTCGTCAGCATTGCGGCAAGTGCGATTTATGGTCTTGTCGTGCATAATAACCATCTTGCCGTCGGCGGTCATCTTAACATCGCACTCGATACCCATATATCCGTGGCGTGCGGCACGACCTACGGCAGGGATAGAATTCTCGGGACAAACCTTGCTCCAACAGCCACGATGCGCAAACATCTTTGGCAGAGGTTGCTCGCTCCGTGCCATCGCTACAAGGGCGAAGCAGAGCACGGTACATAGGGTTAGTAATCTCTTCATACTCTATTTTGTTGGAAAGGTTACTCCGTAAACGATATGTTCGAGTGGACGAAGGAAATTGCGCTTGCCATACTTTGGCGAATAGACATAGCAGTCAATCGTAAATAGTTTGCCGGAGCGTTTGTCGAGGGTGGTGTAGCTTACGAAAGGACCACCCATAAAATCTTTCTCCACCTCCCAAAAACCGCGTAGCTCAACCCAGTCGCGGCCATTAATTTTTACGACCTTTCGCTGTGGCAGGAAGTTGGTATAACCATCATCTTCGATATTCGGAATGCGCTTTACGGTGGTCATATACGAGCCATCGGTAGGTCCCGGAATACGTTTCGCAAATTCGTCGCGAGCCTTAACAAGGGCCTCGGTGGTAATGCTTGCCTTGCCATTGAATGGGTGAGTGTAGAGGAAAAAGCCCTGACTTGCTACGGGGTATTCATTCGATGCCCAAACAAAATCTTCGCTCTCGGCACGGAAGAGATATCCATTGGAAATGTGCATCTCAACGTCGAACTCTTCGCGAATAATCTTCTCCAAGGCTTTTGCTCCCTGCTTACGGGCATATTCGATGGTGCGATTGCGTTCCGCCATTTCGAGTACCTGCAACAGACTTGTACCGTTGGCTTTGAGGTAATCGACCATCGCATCAATCGAAGGACCTTGAAATGTCAAGACAATCTGTGGCGAGGCAACAACATCATATTGTGCGAGTATTGCGGTATCTTTTATATCCGGCGAACATAGCACCTTCAAAATATTACGATACGATGGTAGCAGGTGCTTAAAGTCGCGAGCAGTAATGCGAACCACATTGAACATCGGCTCGGTTTGATTGAGCATCTCGACGGGTGTTTCGAGAACGCCTTTCAACTCCGTGCCGAGTGCGCTCTCCCATTCGTGTCCGTCGCATACGACTAACACTTCGTAAGGCGATCCTTGTGCCGTCTTCTTTGCTCCTGTGAGCGAGCGGAAACTATCGCAACCGACTGTTGAGAGCAGTAATATCGCGATAAAAAATGACTTTAACAGCTGTTTCATAGGGATAAATTTTTATTTAGCAAAGTTAGCCATTTTTTTTTATTCGCAAATTTTTTGCCGAAAAATCGCTATATTTGCAGTGGTTAAACGATGTAAGCAAGATGAAGATTACTCCGCCGAAATTCATAAGAAAGATGCTTCCCGATTTGGTTTGGCAGATTGAGGACGAGCGAGGTGTCTATCTCACGTTTGATGATGGTCCGACGCCGGGTATTACAGAGTGGATATTGGCTATGCTGAAACGCCACAACGCAAAGGCAACCTTTTTTGTGCTGGGCAAAAATGCCGAGAAATACCCCGACCTCTATGCAAAAATACTTGCCGACGGACATCGAGTAGGTAATCATACCTACTCGCATCAAAACGGCTATCTGATGTCGTTGGAACGATATTTGGAGGATATTGACCTTGCCTCATATACGGTACAGAGTAATCTTTTCCGACCACCATATGCGCGTGTTACGCCATCGCAGCTTAGGGCTGTGGCGCAACGTTATAAAATAGTGATGTGGAGCGTGATATCTCGCGATTACAATCGCAAACTTACGGGTGAGATGTGTCTGCGAGGTGTGCTGCCTCACATAAAAGCAGGGGCAATAATCCTCTTCCATGATAGTGAGAAGTCGTTTGCAAATATGAGTTATGCACTGCCAAAAGTGTTGGAACGGATTGAAGAACTTGGTCTAAAATGTAAAGCAATAGAGTTATAATGAAGATTGTAGTGGCAATTACTGCGGCAAGTGGTGCGATTTATGCACGACAGCTCCTTACCTCACTTGTTGAGAGCGATGAGGTGGAGCGTATTGCGGTCATTTATAGTGCGAATGCACGAGCTGTTGTGGCGCATGAGGGCGAAACAATGCCTTCGTCGTCAAAAATCGAGGAGTATGATAACGACAATCTCTTCTCTTCGCCTGCAAGCGGTTCGGCCCGTTGGGACGCAATGGTTGTTGTGCCGTCGAGTGTCGGAACCATTGGTCGTGTGGCATCGGGGGTATCGCAAACATTGATAGAGAGGAGTGCCGATGTGATGTTGAAGGAGCGACGTCGATTGATTTTTGTGGTGCGCGAGACACCTTATTCGTTGATACACCTTCGCAATATGGCCGCTTTGACAGAGGCGGGTGCAGTGATTTTACCTGCTACGCCTTCGTTCTACTCCTTGCCAAAAGATATCGAGGCGGTATGTCAAACAGTTACGGAACGCATTACCGCAATGCTCGGTATTGAGGCAGCGAGATACGAATGGGGAGAGAATAAAGCGAGAAAATAAACAATGAAAAAGTTGCTGTTAATACTGCTGGTATTGTTGTGTGGCTCATGTCGCAGTGGTGGCGATTTGTCGGCTCTGCGCGAGGGCGATATACTCTTTATCGAAACAAAGTCTTTCCAGTCGAAGTTCGTGAAACTCGGAATGATGTCGATATGGAGCCATTGCGGTATTGCGGTGAATACTCCCGAAGGCGTGCAAATCATGGAGGCGGATACGACGGTGCGTATTCTTCCCATAGAACGATTTGTCGATAAGTCGGTGGGTAAAAAGTATATCATCAAACGTCCTGTTCAGCAACTAACCGAGCCGATAGATCAGGAGGAGTGGCTGGGACGATGGTACGACCTTAAATTCAGTTTCGACAACGAGGAGGTCTATTGCTCGGAGTTGGTCTGGCTTATTTATAAGGCACAAGGTATTGAATTGTGCCCACCTGTCAAGATAAACAGCCATTTTATGGCTCGCCTGCCGATGTTGCAACGTGCTTTGGCGGAGCGAGGCATTTCGCCCGAGCAGGAGGCTGTTGCACCTGTGGACCTTTTGAGAGCTCTATAAATCAGAGGCGGTTTCGGTAAATTTTTAATCCTGAATGGTCTATTTTTAATTTATATTTCATATATTTGTAGTTAGAAACAAAAAATGAACCCTTATGAAATATAAAAGAATTCTTTTGAAGTTGAGTGGCGAGTCATTGCAAGGCGAGCAGAAATATGGTATCTCAATGGATCAGGCGCGTGTCTATGCGCAGCAGATTAAGGAGGCACAAGCGCTTGGTACCGAGATAGGTATCGTAATTGGCGGTGGCAATATCTTCCGTGGCTTACAAGGCGCGAAGAAGGGCTTTGACCGCGTGAAGGGCGACCAGATGGGTATGCTTGCTACAATTATCAACTCGTTGGCTTTGCAGGCTGTTTTGAACGACGAGGGTGTGAAGTGTAAGGTCCTTACATCGATTCGTATGGAGCCTATCGGCGAGTACTATTCAAAGGATAAGGCTCTCGAATATTTGCGTGAGGGATATGTCGTAATTATCGGTGGCGGAACATCGAATCCTTACTTCTCTACCGATTCGGCTTCGGCATTGCGCGGTATCGAGATTGAGGCTGATGGCTTCTTCAAGGGTACTCGTGTGGACGGAGTCTATACTGCCGACCCGGAGAAGGACCCTACTGCTACGAAGTTTGACGAGATATCGTTTGACGAGATTTATGCACGTAATTTGAAGATTATGGATATGACCGCCTTCACCCTCTGTAAGGAGAATGGCCTGAATATCATCGTTTTCGACATGGATACTCCGGGCAACCTTATGAAGGTGTTGCGTGGTGAGAATATAGGAACATTGGTTCATAAATAAAACGGACAGCTATGAAGAGAAGACATCAGAAAAAGAGCCCATTGGCTTTGGTGGTAATGCTTGTATTGGTCGTAATACTCGCAATATTCCTTCTGTTGTGGAATCCTGCTACGGTAAAGGCGCAAGATCGTCCTACACCTGAGCAGGCAACTCTCGTTAAAGATGGTCAAAAGGCACCTAATTTCGAGGTGCAGATGTTCGACGGCTCTACGATTAAACTCTCCGACTTGAAGGGTAAAGTTGTGTTGTTGAACTTCTGGGCAACATGGTGCCCTCCATGCCGTGCCGAGTTGGCTCGCGTCGAGAAGGATATCATCGAGAAGTTCAAGGGGCAAGACTTTGTCTTTATTCCTGTCTCGCGTGGCGAGAAGAAGGAGACCGTTGCCGCCTTCCGCGAGAAGATGGGCTATACCTTCCCTATGGGACTTGACACCGATAGCCGTGTCTATGGCGAGTACGCCAAGACCTATATCCCTCGCAACTTCCTTATCGACAAGGAGGGTAAGGTTGTAAAGGCGAGTGTTGGTTACGATGAGGCCGAGTTTGCAGAACTTATCAAACTGATTGAAGAAACAATTAAAAAATAGATACTATGGATACTAAAACAATTCTTAATGATGCAACCGCTCGTATGCAGAAGGCGGTAGATTTCTTGGAGGAATCTTTGGCAAATATTCGTGCAGGCAAGGCTTCGGTGAATGTCTTGAATGGCGTTTTTGTTGATTACTACGGCTCACAGACTCCTGTTTCGGGTGTGGCGAGTGTTACCGTACCGGACGCAAAGACTATCCTTATTCAGCCTTGGGACAAGAATATGATTCGTCCTATCGAGAAGGCTATTATCGACTCTAATATTGGTCTTACTCCGTCGAACAATGGCGAGAGCATTCGTCTTTCGATGCCACCTCTCACCGAGGAGCGTCGTAAGGAGCTCGTAAAGCAGTCGAAGGCAGAGGCTGAGAACGCACGTATCTCATTGCGCAATGCACGCCGCGATGCAGTCGAGGCTTTCAAGAAGGCTGTTAAAGATGGTATGCCTGAGGACGAGGGCAAGGACGGTGAGGCACAGATTCAGAAGATTGTTGAGAAGTTCAACAAGTCTATCGATGCTTCATTCGAGAAGAAGGAGAAAGAGATTATGACCGTATAATACGGCTCGTAAATAGAGAGAGGCTGGCACAAAACGTGTCAGCCTCTTTTTTATTGATTTGTGGAAGGGTCTGCCATTTGAGGAATGGGCATCGAGCGATAATATCCCAACTCGAACTTCTCGCGTACGGCTTTGAAGGCTGCGATGGTGCGCTCGACATCTTCGAGGGTGTGCGCTGCCGTAGGGATAAGGCGCAGAATTATCTCGCCTTTTGGAATTACGGGATAGATGACTATCGAGCAGAATACACCATAGTTTTCGCGCAAATCGACAATCAGGTTTGTACCCTCCTCGTTGCCACCGTGCATATATACGGGAGTTACGGGCGATTGTGTAACGCCAATGTCGAAGCCGTTATCGCGTAGTCCGTTTTGCAGGGCGCGAGTAATCTCCCAGAGTCGCTCTTGATACTCGGGGTGGCGACGTATGATGTCCAATCGTTTCAAAGCCCCCACCACCATTGGCAGAGGTAGCGACTTGGCATATAGTTGCGAGCGCATATTGTATCGCAATAGGTTTATGAGCCAGCGTGGACCGGCTACAAAAGCCCCGAAGCCTGCCATTGACTTGGCGAAAGTGCTGAACAACACATCGACACTCTCGGTTACGCCAAAGTGGTCGGCAGTGCCACGTCCACCTCGTCCCATTGTGCCGAAGCCGTGCGCATCATCGACCAAAAGACGGAACGAAAATTCGCTTTTCAACCTTGCTATCACATCGAGGAATCCGAGGTCGCCCTTCATGCCGAAGACACCCTCGGTGATGACGAGTACACCTCCGCCTTGCTCTTCGGCGAGGTCGGTGGCATGATGTAGCTGCTTGCGGAGCGACTCTTCGCAGTTGTGGCCGTAAACAAATCGTTTGCCTTTGTGCATGCGTAATCCGTCGATAATGCAGGCGTGAGCCTCAGCATCGTAAACCACTACATCGCGAGGCGAGAGCAGCGAGTCAATTATCGAAATCATACCTTGATAGCCAAAGTTCAGCAGAAAGGTATCCTCCTTGCCGACAAATTCGGCAAGTTCGCGCTCCAACTGCTCGTGATATCGTGTCTGCCCACTCATCATACGTGCTCCCATAGGCGCAGCCAGGCCGAACTCGGCAGCACCCTCGGCATCGGCTTGTCGCACTTCGGGGTTGTTTGCCAGGGCGAGGTAGTTGTTGAGACTCCAATTCAGAACCTCCTTGCCCCTGAAACGCATGTGCGGGCCAATCTCGCCCTCCAATTTCGGGAAGGCGAAATAGCCATGTACGCGACTCATATATTGCCCGATAGGGCCTCCTGTGCTATGTTCCAAACGCTCAAAAATATCTATCATTATCTCTGATTTTATAGTTTGCGACAAATATAGAGATAGTTGGCGAGGAGCCCATAGTGTCGGACTTTTGGTGTCATAAAAAAGGCCGAGTGGAAAACTCTTTCCACTCGACCCCACCAAATAATTTAATTATTAACTAAAAACTTAGTATACTAAGTCGTCACCCTCTGTTCCGAAGTCGGGGAGCACAGAGCTGTTACCGTAGCCTTGCTCGGCTACCACGTCAAAAATATCAATCTCAGGAGCAGAATAGCTCAAAAATGTCTTTTTCATAGTACTCAAAATTTTTACTCGTTAAACTATTCTGTTAATTAATTAATCTCGCTGATGTATGAGCAAGAGTCGCACTTTCCGCTACCGGCATCTGCCCAAGTGCCACCATAAATCTTATTCCAGAAAGGAGTAAAGTTTGGATCCGCCTGGAAATCGCCTTCGTCGTTTGTGCTTCCGACAACATCCGCAGAAATAGTCTTCCACTCAGGTTGGCCACTTGCGTCTGCGGTAAGAGCATACTTACCACCGAGCTTACATCCCGATACCAAAGCTGTTGCACCACGGTGCGAGCCTACAATCATACCGAGGCCGAAAGTGTATGTAGTTTTGCCATCGGTACTTGTAGTTTTGCGGCCATCGTCAAGGCCTACCGCCGAAATGTTGCAGAGGCTATGAGCATTCGAAATAGCATTGGTAGTAAGATTAGAACCAGCAATACCTCCAACACAGAAATTATATTTAACTTTTGCGTCAGTTACATTAATGTTACATTGCGACTTCAACGTTCCATTCGGAGACTTACTAGCATTAATTGATCCCCAAATTCCACCAAGATGAATAGAACTTACATCAACATTATTCACTGTAATAGGTCCGATATTTGTTGCGTTAGTAATTTGAGAGGAGCTTCTATTAACATAACCAACAATTCCACCAACACGAACAGCAGCTGACGGAGTATTGAGGTTTACACACTTAATCTCACCCTCATTTACGGCATTCTTAATAATACATCCGTTACCGCTATTATGGTCTGCAGATGCAACAAATCCTGCTACGTTGCAAGCGTCGGAATAAGTACCGGTAATGGTAATGGTTCCCTTATTCACGCAAGGCTTGTCGCTATCAGCTGCCTTGTCGATAAGAATGTACCAACCGCTCTCAACATCACCAACAAAACCTCCGGCATGGATATCAATTTTAGCTCCAGCCTCCGAAAGGTTAATGGTAACATCACCTTCGTTTGTGCAAGAGTAGAAGCTACATGAAGCGTATGTACCACCAACAAAACCTCCAACACGTGTCTTCTTATCGTCAGCGTGTGTATGCTTTCCGGTAGCACTTACATCACCTTTATTTACGCAACTATTCCAAGTAAGCACTGCGCCTGCGGTTGGATATCCAAAGAAACCTCCCATAAAGAAGTTAGACTTTGCGTGGCCGGTAAACGAGAGGTTGCCTTCATTTGTACAATTGTCCCAGGTTGGTCTGCCAGAAGCGTTACAATATCCCAAGAATCCTCCCCATGCAATAATACCGCTCGATGTACCACTGTGAGAAATATTTCCTGTGTTTTGGCAGTTGGTCCAAGTCATAGTAGCAGCTTTGCTACTTCCCAAAAATGCAGCTAAATGGAGTGTGCTAGTAGTACCACTAATTGTTATTGCTCCGCTGTTTATACATGAGCCAAAAGTGGTTGTTCTTTCTGAAATACCAATAAAACCGCCAATGTATGATGGACATGCAGTGCCAGATACAGTGATAGAACCCGCGTTCTCACACTCTGTATTGGTTATACTTCCTGCGGTCTTGACACAGCCCATAATACCACCGGCATAAAAATAATCACCGGAAAATGTACCAGAGAACTCCATTGCTCCATTGTTTACACACTTGGTATGACTCACTGACTGTGTAGCATAGGCAGTAATACCTGCAAAATAAGTTGCACTTGATCCCATCTTACCGGATGCAATGATGGCTCCGTTGTTAGTACAGTTTACAAGTTGTGCAGTACCGTTGGTGTTGCAGGAGATAATACCACCGCAATACATATTCTTATTTAAATTTGCACTGGTGAGATTGATGCTACCATAGTTGTGGCAATCCTCAATCTTGTGTGTGACAGCTCCTGCGGTATGGTTTGCAATACCTCCAACATAGTTGGTTGCACTCTTTGCAGTACCGCTGATATAGATATTACCATAGTTTTCAAGCTTCTTGATAGTACTTGTATTACCACCAAGGTTATTGGCAATTCCGGCAACTCGAATCTCGCTATTTGCAGTTCCCAAGAACGAAATATCGCCCCTGTTTACGATATTCTCAACTGCGGTCTGACCATCGTAGATAGCTCCAACACAACCATACATTCGAGCGCTTTCACCGGTAAATACAGCGGCCTCAGCAAACTCGATGTCGCCATTCGCAGTATTCAATAAGTTCTTCAAAAGCTCGGTATCGTTATTTTCTGATGAATAACCAACAATACCACAAAGGTACAAGGATTTTCCGGCAGGAGTACTGGTGCCATTGAAGAGAATCTTGGCATCGTTGGTACAGTTCTCCAAAGTTGTTGCATCAAGAGCCACACCTATAATACCTCCGACACAAGAGGAAAATGTAGTAGCCGATTCAGAATCGCAAGACGAAGTGAAAGTAATGGCTACTTTATTGTAGCAGTTGTAGAGTGCAGAGCTCAGTGAACGACCTACAATACCTCCGATACTAGCCATGCTAGTGTTAGCATCTGCGCCATAATTGGTGGTGCTGTTCATTACCAAAGTACCCTCTGCCTTACAGTTCTTTACAGCGCCATTTTCGATATAACGAGCAACAGCACCTACAAAACGCTCTGCTGTCTCGGTGATATTTACACCGGTAAGCTTCAAGTTCTGGATTGTAGCCGAAGTGGAGCCGAACAATGGAGCGCTCAAACCCTTGATGTGGATTCCAGTGTCGCCCTCAACATGAGCATTCTCGTTGCCACCATCGAATACCTTACCGAAGCCCTCGATAGGAGTCCACTCAACATCTGTCATGTCAATAGATGCCATAACTTTAGCACCAACGTATGGGAAGTTTGTAGCAGTCTTTGCAAATGCCAACATGTCGGCAACAGTGTAGATCTCAAACCACTTGCTGTCAAGGTCGTTCTCTGCAAATACGAAATCTGCGAACTCGCGAACAACGCTGTCCTTAATTTGCTTGTCACCATTGCTACCGAACTTAACAGTCATCTTCTTTGCATCAGCAGTTGACAATACAACAGTGAAGATGCCGTACTCACCCGCAGGAACTGCTACATAGATTGGAGTAGCCTCCTCACCGAGTGTCAAGCCCTCGCCGAAGGTTACTGCGATAGTGTTGCTTGCATCATCATGAGCAGTCAAAGCACCTGTTGCGCAGTCAATGTCGAAGTTACCTGCAATCTTGCCGTTCTCCGCAGTAACTGTCATAGCAGTCAAAACCTCGCCTGCACCCTTAACAGCAAAGCGAAGAACACCTGTGAGGTGTTGTAGCTGAATTGCTCCCGACTCAGCCTCAGCGTAAGCATACATAGGAGTTGCCTGAGGAGCAAAAGTACCTGCGGTGTATGGCTGCGATGCCAAGAATGTTACAGGATAAACTATTGCAGCAGGCTCC
>JAZRGH010000026.1:0-18501 GCA_045644085.1 Alistipes sp.
GGTACCACGGATACCGGAGATAGATTTAATAAGTGTCATAATGGTGTGTTTTTATTTTTAATAAAAAAATTGGCAAACTCTTTGAAATTCGATGTAAATATATTATTTTTATGCCAATTATCCAAGACAAAAACTATTAAAACTTGAGATTATGAAAGAAAAAAGAGTTATTCCAGCGTCGGAACTCATTGTGAATGAGGATGGTTCTATATTCCACTTGCACCTTCGCCCAGAGCAAATATCCGATATCGTGATATTGGTAGGCGACCCAGGAAGAGTTGAATTGGTGGCCTCCTACTTTGATGAGAAGGAGTGTGAGGTAGCGAGCCGTGAGTTCAAAACTATTACGGGCTCGTACAAGGGACGCCGAATGACTGTTCTTTCAACGGGTATAGGAACTGACAACATTGACATCGTGGTTACGGAGCTTGACGCGTTGGCAAATATAGATTTTGCGACCCGTACCGTGAATGATGATTTCAAACAGCTTACCTTGGTGCGTCTTGGTACTTCCGGTGCGTTGCAGGAGGATATCAAGGTTGGCGAGCGCGTCTTCTCGCGTACATCGGTCGGCTTTGATGGTCTGTTGAACTACTACGCAGGGCGTAACGATGTCTGCGACCTCGCTATTGAGAAGGCCTTTGTGGAGCATACGGGTTGGAATCCGCAGTTGACTGCGCCATACTTCGTGAATGCAGATGAGTCGCTCTTTGAGTTGTTCAAAGATGTGACGCGCGAGGGTATAACCATTGCCGCTCCGGGCTTCTACGCACCGCAAGGTCGTTGAGTGCGCTTGCAGCCGCAGGATTTACATATGAACGAGAAGATTGAGGCGTTCCGCTTTGGCGGTCGCTGCATCACCAACTTCGTGATGGAGTCGTCGGCATTGGCAGGCTTGTCCGTATTGATGGGCCATAAGGCAGATACGGTCTGCACAATCATTGCCCACCGCATAGCGCAGGACGCTTGCACCGACTACAAACCATTTGTTCGCCTGATGATCGAGGAGGCACTCGAAAAGTTGGCGACATTGTAATTGACTAGAAAGAAAAACAAATATAAAATAACAGAAATTATGAAATTTACAGTATCAAGTTCAGCCCTTTTGTCATTATTGGCAACAACCGGTAAGGTTATCAACAGCAAAAACACACTTCCGATTCTCGACTACTTCTTGATGGAGTTGTCGGGCAACGAGTTGAAGGTTACCACTTCGGACCTAGAAACCACATTGGTAGGTACCATTCAGGTCGACAATGTAGAGCGCGAGGGAATAGTTGCAGCACCTGCAAAGTTGATGCTCGACGTGTTGAAGGAGTGCTCGGAGATGCCTCTCACCCTCGACGTGAACGAGAACAATTGGGAGATTAACATCGCTTGGAACAGCGGACATTCGTCAGTTCCGGGAGCGAACCCTGTAAGCTATCCGCAGACACACGAGCTTTCGGCTGAGAAGACCGAGGTATCGCTTGATGTGGACGTTTTGGTAAACGGCATCAACAAGACACTCTTCGCAACAGCAGACGATGAGTTGCGCCCTGTGATGAATGGTGTGTATTTCAACCTCGACGAGACAGAGCTCACCTGCGTAGCTACCGATGCTCACAAGTTGGTTAAGCACACCGTAGAGTGCGCTTGCGGAGTGAAGGCTGCATTTATCTTGCCAAAGAAGCCAGCAAACTTGTTGAAGAATATCCTCTTGAAGGAGGAGGGCGAGGTGAAGATGACCTTCGACCAGAAGAACGTTGTATTCGAGTTGTCGAACAGCACATTGGTGTGCCGTTTGATTGAGGGCGCATACCCTAACTACAACGTAGTTATTCCGCAGGCAAACCCTAACAAGTTGCTCGTGGACCGCGTAGGCTTGCTCAATGCAATCAAGCGTGTGGCAGTATGTTCTAACCCTACAACAAACCTTATCCGTCTTGACATCTCGAACAATAAGGTTGTTCTCGCGGCTCAGGACGTGAACTTCTCGATCTCGGCAAACGAGACTTTGTCGTGCAGCTACGAGGGTGCACCAATCACCATCGGTTTCAAATCGACCTTCTTGGTGGAGATCTTGACAAACCTCGAAACACCTACTATCCTTGTTGAGTTGGCAGACTCTACCCGTGCAGGAGTCTATAAGCCTGTTCATGACGATGTTCAGAATAGCTCGACATTGATGTTGTTGATGCCGATGATGATTAATGCTTAAACGAGCATCGAACTTTTAGCGAATGAAATTGAATTTGAAACGCCCGATGGTCTTCTTCGACTTGGAGACCACGGGCACCAATATCGCCACGGATCGCATTGTCGAGATTTCGGTGGTGAAGGTTATGCCCGATGGCGAGGAGATTATCCGTACCCGACGAATAAACCCGGAGATGCCTATCCCGGCTGAGGCTACCGCAGTGCACCATATCACCGATGAGGATGTTCGCGATTGCCCTACATTCCGTCAGGTGGCGAAGTCGTTGCGCGAGTTTATGGTAGGTTGCGACTTTTGTGGCTTCAACTCCAATCGCTTCGACTTGCCGTTGCTGGCAGAGGAGTTTATGCGTGCAGGTGTCGATACCGACCTCTTCAAGAAGGCGAAGTATGTCGATGTGCAGAACATCTTCCACAAGAAGGAGGAGCGCACCTTGGTGGCTGCCTATCGCTTCTACTGTGGTAAGGAGTTGGAGGCTGCACATAGTGCAGATGCCGACACTATGGCTACCTACGAGGTGTTGTGTGCGCAGCTGGATAAGTATAGCGACTTGGAGAATAGTGTTGACTTCCTCTCGGAGTTCTCTTCGCGTGGCAAGACAGCAGACTTCGCAGGGCGCATCGGCTACGATGAGAATGGCGTGGAGATTATAACCTTTGGCAAGCACAAGGGTAAGAGCGTCGAGGAGGTATTCCGCAAGGAGCCGAGCTACTACGATTGGCTGATGAACGGCGATTTCCCTGCCTACACCAAGAAGGTCTTTACGGAGATAAAATTAAGATTGAAATAGAATAGATAATGGCCGACGGCCAATGCTTTTTTTGATGAGATTACGCAGTTTACTCATAACCCTAACCCTCTTATTGTTTGGTGCCTCTACGAATGTCTTGGCACAGGAAGTTGTTGTTATCGGTGGAGCGAAGTATGCCATTCACGACGTCGCGAAGGGCGAAACACTCTACTCGTTGGCTCGCAAGTATGGTGTTACGGTAGATGACATAAAGGGTGCTAACGAGGTACTCGCCGAGGGATTGAAGGCGGGACAACGCATCAAGATACCTGTGAAGGCCGATGTAAAGGCCGATGTAAAGGCAGAGGTTGCAGAGGTGAAAGCAGAGGTTGCTGAAACTTCGGCTCCCGCAAAGGCTGTTGCCCCTACGACAACCCATAAGGTTGTAAAGAAGGAGACTCTCTACTCGTTGTCGAAACGATACGGAGTGAGCATCGAAGCGTTGCAGGAGGCAAATCCCCATATCCACAAGGGCTTGAAGGCGGGACAACTGCTCACCATACCGTTACAGGCTACCACTGCGCAGTCGCAGAGCCTACCGACAACGGATTTATCATCTGCTCCCACCCAAACGGAGAGTGTTAAATCGGTGGCGGTAGCACCAGCAGCAGAGCAGACGGAGCAACTCCCTTCAACAGAGGAGCGCAAAGCGGAGCAGGCTCTGTTCCGCACCTTGAAGCAGGGCGATAGGGCAGAGGTGGCACTCTTGTTGCCTCTCGGCTCCGAGGAGCGACCATCACAAAACTATCTCGACTTCTATCGCGGATTTTTGATTGGCTTAGACAGTGTCCGTATGTCAGGCCATTCGGTCAACCTTTCGCTCTACAATACGGCACACGACTATAACCGCGTATCGGAGATTGTTGCATCGGGAGCTCTCGAAAAGAGCGACCTTGTCGTAGGCCCGATATACGAGGACGAGTTGATACCTATCGCTACGGCATTGCATGGCAAGAATATACCGATAGTGTCGCCTTTGGCAAACCTGACACAGAGTGTCGGCAACAATATCTTCCAGATGTCGCCCTCTCCGTCGTCGAAGTTGGACAAGGTGCGCGGAATGTTCGATGGCTCGAAGCGAGTGGTGATAATCTCGGCAGAGAGCATCGACAAGGAGTTCGATAGCGAGGTGCGCTCGATGCTCAAAGATACATCGTATGTAGTGGAGCATAAATATATTTATGAGCACCCTTCGATTATCGAGAAACGCGAGAAAGAGCGCGAGAAGATGCGAGCCGAAGGTTTAGAGGTTGACGATACCCCTTCACCAAGCGATATGTCGCCACTGCTACGTGGCGAAGAGCCTACTGTGGTGGTCGTTACGGCTGACAACGAGATAGAGGTCGATAGAATTCTGGCTGCTATTGCTTCGGCTAATATAGCCCTTACAGCCCGCTCACAGAGAGTTGTGCCGTTTGTGGTATATGGCAACAATCGTTGGAATCGCTATCGCAATATGGACCGAGCAATACTCTTTGCGAACAATGTAACGATGCTCTCGACCTACCATGCTCGTCGCAGCGAGCCGAAGATTAAGGCCTTCGACAAACGCTTTGTAGAGGAGTTTGGAGCACTGCCATCGCTCTATGCATATCGTGGCTACGATGCAGCCGTACTCTTCGTAAAGGCACTCTATGGCGCAATGGAGACAGGTTTGGAGGGGGCTCACTCAATGCCGTTACTTACGCCATACACCTTCGAGGCGGATGTAACAAGTGGAGTGCGCGTCAATAACCAATGGATAAAGGTAAATTACAACAGTAACTTTACCATAACAACCGAATAGAGAGATTATGCCTAATATTCAGACTCCGATACCCGAAAAAACAATTGAGCGACTCAGCGAGTATCGCCGAACACTGCTCGCCTGCCACAAGCGAGGTATTACCCATGTCTTTTCGCACATCTTGGCAGGTATGCACGGCATTACTGCGGTGCAGGTGCGTCGCGACTTGATGCTGATAGGCTTTTCGAGCGACACAAAGAAGGGCTACGACGTGAAGGACCTCATCGACTTTATCGACTCGATACTTTACAGCGAGAACACCATGAAGGTTGCCGTTATGGGTATGGGACACCTCGGTCAGGCGATCACCAAGTACTTCAACTCTAAGCAGCTCAATATCCGCATCACTGCGGCTTTCGATGTAGATGAAGCAAAGGTCGGACAGACCATAATGGATATTCCGTGCTATCATATTGATGACTTCGAGGAGGTGGTCGAGCAGAACGACATCAGCATTGTCATTATCTCGCTTCCGTCTTCGCTTGCGGCACAATATGCTGTGCCTATCATCAACGCAGGAATCAAAGGCGTATTGAACTTTACTTCGGTGCCGATGAACTTCCCGCAGGGTATCGTTGTCGAGAACTATGACATCACAACCATTCTCGAAAAAGTGGCCTACTTCGTAAAGGCTGCCGAGGAGAATAACAATCAATAACGCACGATGAAGGTTATACGAGGGTTTGATAATCCCCCTGCACTTCGTAATGCAGTGGCTACGGTGGGCTCCTACGATGGAGTGCATTGCGGTCATCGCATACTGCTCAACGAGGTTGTTCGCAGAGCGAAGGCATCGGACGGCGAGAGTGTTGTTTTGACCTTCGAACCTCACCCGCGCATCACACTCGGCAATGACGAGGGGTTGCTGTTGCTCTCCAATTTCGAGGAGAAGTGCGCTCTGTTGGAACAGACGGGCATCGATTATGTTGTCGTGATACCCTTCGATGAGGCGTTTAGTCGCCTTTCGCGCGAGGAGTTTATAGACAATTATATAGTTGGCTCACTCCACATCAAGCAACTTGTAATTGGCTATAACCACCACTTCGGCCACAACAAGGCTGGCGATCACTCGTTCTTGGTCGAGCATACGCCATTGGAGATTGTCGAGGTGGCGCAATATACCGACAACGGAAATAAAGTATCATCGACCACCATTCGCAAGGCTCTTTCGGAGGGCGACTTGTCGCTTGCCCGTCAGATGCTAGGTCACCCATATATAATAATAGGTATAGCCGATAGCGAAGGCGTGGTTGCGACAGACAAATATAAGCTGCTGCCACGAGATGGTCGTTACGACTGCACCATTAACGGTCAGCCTGCCACTTGCGAAGTGTTGCATGGAGCAGTGAAGCAGACGGAGTACTTTTCACAAAAAATAGAGATATTGCTATGATAACTTACGATGCAAAGATTCGTGTGAATTATAAGGATACCGACAAGATGGGTATCGTGCATCACTCGAACTATATTGTTTATTACGAGATGGCGCGTGTCGAGGCTCTGCGCGAGTGGGGATTGTCCTACTTCGAGATGGAGCAGCGAGGTATTATCTCACCGATATTGGAGGTTGGCTGTAAGTATATCCAGCCCGCCTATTTCGACGATGTGCTGACCGTGCGTGTTATTATCGATGAGGTTCCTATGGTGCGCTTTAAGGTGCGCTACGAGCTCTATAACGAGGCAGGTACGCTTATCAATACGGGACACACCTGGCTTGGCTTCCTCGATGGCAAGACTCGTCGTCCTTGCCGAGCACCGCAATATGTGGTCGATAAGATAACCTCCATGATGGAATAAGAAAAGGACTGCATCAGCAGTCCTTTTTCTCTTACTCCTTCTGACCAATCAGCGAGATGGAGCGTTGTATGAAGTCCGAGAGATTTTTGCCTTTGAGCATTCCGTTGGAGAGAAGTGCAAGGTCGATGATCTGTCGCACCAGAGTATTCTCCTTACCAATCTCTTTGAGGCGGAGGTTGCGCTCATCGCGAAGCGTTACGACCTTCTCCGAAAGCTCTCTTTGCATATCCTTCTCCTCGGTGGTGAGTTCCTCGTCGCGTTTGCCCTTGGTCATCTCCTCGAAGCGATTCTCCTCAGCTACTGCTGCATCAATCTTCTTGGTGATGCTCTTCAACTTGTCGCCGTATGCCTTCTCTACGTCAGCGAGAATGTCGATAACGATAGGGTGGTTGCCATTTACTGCGATGGTGAAGTTGTCCGGCATCTGACCATAGAAACGACTCATCTGGTCGCCCGACATCTTTGCCATATCCTTCATACGACGCATAAACTCGTTCTGTGTGATGACAATCGGAGCATCATCTGCCGACATGGCCTCGAATGAGATGTTGTAACGAATATCCTCATCATCAGGCAACTGGCTCTCGAATACAGGACGCATAATCTCCTGCTGTGCCTCGCTCAACGAAATCTTCTCGCTCTCCTTCTTGCGAATAAGGTGGTCGATGATATCGCTATCTACACGTACAAAACGGGTGTTCTCGTTCTTCTGCTCGTACCAATTAATGTAGTGACTGTCGAGTTGTCCGTTCATCTCCAATACATCGTAACCCTTCGCTTTGGCCGATTGAATGAATGAGTGCTTGCCAACCATATCGTCAGTGTAGAGGATAATCAACTTGTCGTCTTTGTCGGTCTGCAAATCCTTTACAACAGTGCAATACTCCTCGGCAGTAAAGTATTTGCCCTCGATGTTCTTCCATAACATGCACTGCGATGCCTTCTCGGCAAACTTCTCGTCGGTTAGGATACCGTACTGAATGAAGATTTTCAGATCGTCCCACTTCTGCTCGTACTCCTCACGCATAGTCGAGAAGAGCTCGTTCAATCGCTCGGCAACCTTGCGGGTGATGTAGCTCGAAATCTTCTTTACGTTGCTGTCGCTCTGCAAGTAGGAACGCGATACGTTCAACGGAATATCTGGCGAGTCAATAACACCGTGCAGGAGTGTCAGATACTCCGGAACGATGCCCTGTACCTCGTCGGTAACGAATACCTGGTTGCAGTAGAGCTGAATCTTGTTCTTCTGGATCTCAAAGTTGTTATGAATACGCGGGAAATAGAGAATACCCGTAAGGTGGAATGGATAGTCGATGTTCAAGTGGATAGAGAACAACGGCTCCTCACTCATAGGGTAGAGTGCCTGGTAGAACGCCTTGTACTGCTCCTCGGTGATATCCGCAGGCTTGCGAGTCCACAATGGCTCGGTGTCGTTGATGCGGTTGTCCTTGTCGGTATCGACATACTTACCATCTTTCCACTCCTTAACCTTGCCAAAGATTACAGGTACAGGCAAGAAACGGCAATATTTATTGAGCAACTCGCTGACTTTGCTCTCCTCGGCATACTCTGCACACTCCTCCGAGAGGTGCAAGACGATTGTAGTACCGCGCTGACGCTTATCCGAGAGCTCCTCCATCGAGTACTCAGGCGAGCCGTCGCAAACCCAATGTACCGAAGGCTTCGACTCGTCGTACGATTGAGTGAAAATCTCCACCTTGTCCGACACCATAAATGCCGAGTAGAAACCCAAACCGAAGTGGCCGATGATAGATTGATTCTGGTACTTTGCGAGGAACTCCTCGGCACCTGAGAAGGCTATCTGATTGATGTAGCGCTCAACCTCCTCTGCCGACATACCTATTCCGTTGTCGGTAACAGAGAGAGTGTGAGCCTCTTTATCTACGGCAATACGAACTGCCAACTCGCCGGTTTCGCCTGCAAAAACACCTGTTGAGGCGAGAGTTCGCAACTTCTGTGTTGCATCTACGGCATTCGACACTAACTCACGCAAGAAAATCTCGTGATCGGAGTACAAGAATTTTTTGATTACGGGGAAGATGTTTTCAGTCGTAACCCCTATTTTTCCGTTTTTCATACCTATTTATATTATTGTTGTTATTTTTTGCTTTTGAGAATCCGATGCTCAAACCTTGTGCCACAGCCGTTCTTCTGCCAAAATGGCAGAAAAAATAAATGAGTGACATTTTTTTGTCACTCATTTATTCGCTTTTTTAGCCATTGGCTATGAGCCTCTTAATCTACAAGAATCCCTCTGCTACGAGCCACTCGCGCACCTTTACCCAATCGACATAGGGACGAGAGGTGGTCATCGAGTGAATGAGTGGCACTCCCAATGCGCCATCGTCGATATAGACATCGGCATGCACCTTTGGCGACTTTGTCCACTTCTTCTGCGTAGGGTTTGAATTTACGGCATAGAGGGGAATATTATGCTCCTTGAACCAAGCGACAGCCTCCTTTTCGAGCTTGCCACTACGCATTGTGTAGAGAATGAGGTTGTGGCCCTGCTCTACCAACTCTTGCAGCACAGGTACAGCTCCCACGTCTTGTCCGATATATGGATACTCATGGGTTACACATGTTCCGTCAAAATCAACAGCGATATATAATCCTGTATAAGACATAATATTCCGTTATCTGTTAGTTTATTATTTGAGTAATCCCATTGCCTTGAAAATCTTGCGCCAACCATGGTTGTTCTTGTCCGAACCGGAGGTGTACTGATAGCGATAGCTGTATCCGTAAGCCTGACGGGTTTCGCTTGCTCCGTTGAGTACGATACACATGTTGCGTAACTTGCTCTCTGCGTGCAATGCGTTGATATCAGGCAACTGCTGACGCTCCAACAATCCCTCGCGAACTACGTAGATACTTAAATCTGCTACGCGGCTGGTAATCATTGCATCGGCAATAACCAATGCGGGTACGCTGGCGATGATGATGTAGTCGTAGCGGTTGCGACACTCGGCAATAAGGTCGTCCAAACGCTTAGACATAAGCAACTCGGCAGGGTTTGGCGGCTGCAAACCTGCGTAGATAAAGTCGAAGTTCTCGTGCAAACCACTCTTTGCGATGATGTCGTTGATTTGAACATCAGCTGAACTGAGATACTTGGTTACACCATTAGGGTTGCTACGCTGTCCCATATGCTTCGATAGGGTACGACGGCGAAGGTCGAGGTCAATCATCAGAACTCGGTTGCCGGAGAAAGCAAGTGTCATACCGAGGTTCATCGAAACGAAGGTCTTACCTGCGTGAGCATTCGATGAAGTGGTAAGAATAACCTGCTGCTGCTTGCCTCCCGACATGAAGCCCATGTTGGTACGCAAAATCTTAAATGCCTCCGAAACCTTGTCACGACCACTCTCGCGAACAGCAATAGAGCGGGTGAGGTGGCCCTCGTAAATTGGAATATCGCCGAGGTATGGCACTGTACAGTACTTGATGATATCGTGCTTGCCCTGAACTTTCGTGTTGGTGAGAATGAGAATGTAGATGACAACCAATGGTAAGCCAAGACCAAGGATTATCATTGCCAACATGATAAGCGATTTGTTAGGCGATACAGGTCGGTTTCCACCGAAAGCGTAGTCTACAATTCGTGCAGGACGCTCGGTGATAGCCAACGAAATAGCATTCTCCTCGCTCTTGGTCAAGAGATAGAGGTACAACTCCTCTTTAATCTTCTGCTGACGTGCAATCGAGAGGTACTCCTGCTCCTGCTTAGGTACAGCACCAATCATGCTGTTGATTTTGCGCTCCTCGTCCTCCAAGTTTGCGAGTTTTATCTCCAATGCCTTGATGTTCGAGGTGAGTGATGCAAGAATAGCATTCTTTACCGAAACGATATTATGATTTAATTGCTGAACAAGCGGGTTGTTTTCGCTGTTTTCGCCCAACTTCAAACGGTGAATAACCAACTCGTTGTAGTCGGCAATCTGTGCTGCGATAGCGGCACTTCCATCAAATGTCGTTGCCGGGATAATATTTACATCCTTCGAGTTGTCGCTGAGGTAGTTGCGAATAAACTTCGACATTGCAATCTGATTGCTTGTAGCTGCAATCTCCTGCTCATATCGCATAGCACCTTCGGTGCGACGAGTAGCCTCAGTCTTGATATCTACGATGTTGTTCTTGTCCTTGAAGTTCTTGATGTCGCCATCAATGTTGTGCAACTCATCACCAATAACCTGCAAACGCTCGCTGATAAACTTTGCAGTAGCCTCTGCCACAATTTGCTTGTCGTATACGGCATCGTCGTTATATACATCGAGCAAGGTATTGAGAATATCGTCTGCACGCTGTGGAACAACGTCATTGAGCGAGAGATTGATAATTGAAGACATCTTGCTTGCCACTGCCATCTGAACTCTGTTGCGGTATGCGGTAGCAACAGCCTCGCGTGTACCCTTCAAAACACGAATCTCCTTGCCAACCTGCTCAGGATTGAAGTAGAGTGTCGGGTTGATGGTGATTTGTCCGTTTGGAAGGCTTATAACCTCGCCAAACTTAGCTGTCGTGGTGAACTTCTCATCGCTCTTTTTAGCATCTCGCTCCGAAGCTTTGCGTGTGCACGAAAACTCCGAAATCGTTACGCCGTCCTCTGTCAAGAGTGCAGTGAAAGCGCAACCCTTGCCTCCCAAATCGTCAACATAAGTGACCTCAATAGGAGAGTTCTTGTAGAGCGTGATGGTTCTGAAACGCGACTTTGTCGAGTAGTTGGTGGTGAGATTGAGTCGGTTTACCACTTCGAGCATAAGACGACGAGATTGCAATACATACAACTCGTTGTCCACGCTACGACGTGTCGAAATACCGGCGATATCGGCAAATGCCGACAACTCGCTGGCAGCACTACCACGACGTGCGTCCTTGATTAGGACTGTAGCTTCACGGTGATATGTAGGCGATGTCGAGAGTAGATAGAATGCTCCGATACATAAGAATACTATTGCCGATATACCGAACCAGTACCAATTTTTCAGTGACTTATCAACTATTTCGCGCAATGAAACCGTGCGCTGGAAGATATTCTCGTGCTCTGTATTACGAGAGATGATGTTCTGTGAAATATTCTCCATGGTAGTATTAATGTCTTTGAGCAAAATTAACAATTGTGAGAACCAACGATGTTGCAGTAATCAAGGTGCTGACAATAGAGAGCCAGAAAGTTCTGTTCTGGTTGATCTCCGAAGTTGCTGCCTTGTACTTGTTCGGCTGAACATAGATTACATCTCCTTGTTGTAGATAGAATGCAGGAGATGACATCTGATTGCCTTCGAGGAAGTTCAATTCGAAAGTCTCGTACTCCTTCTCGCCCTTACTGCGAATTACCGTTACATTGGCACGGTTACCATAGATGGTCATATCGCCAGCCATGGCCAAAGCCTCCAAAACGGTTATCTTGTCGCGAGTGATATCGAATTGTCCCGGACGAGCAACCTCGCCAAGAACATAGATCTTCATATCTGCGAACTGGATATTTACGATGGCGTCCTTGATGTATCCTCCGTCAATAATCTTCTTGGCTATCTCGCTTGCCAACTCTGAACGGCTCTTGCCTGCACAATGAATCTTGCCGATGATAGGCATTTCAATCATGCCGTTTTCATCTACGGTACGAATCTGCAAAGATTGTATACCATTGGTCGTGCTCGACATGAGCGGATTGAATGACAGGGAGTTGTACGATGTAGAGGTGTTGAATGGAGCCGCCAATTCAGGATACTGGCTTGATACTACAACCGTAAGGCGGTCAAGCGGCTTGATCTTAATCTGTCCGTCTGCAAGCACGCTCTTTACCGACTCATCCTTGTTGAAATCATAGATGATTCGTTGCGCAGCGTTACAACTAATAAGTAATGTTGCAACCAATGCAATCGAGAGGATTTTGAAAATTCGTTTCATTTTTTGTCACTATTTTTTTAATTTAATCTTCGTCTAGTTTGTAGTTGTTGAGCCTATGAAGACAAAACACGCGCAAAGATACCATTTATAATATATAAAACAAAGTTTTTCTGTATGAAAAAAGACGTTTTTGCATTTTTGAATACTTTTTTTTAATTTTGGAGTCCGAAAATTGAAAGAAAAGTCTGAATATAGAATGCAACACGCGATTTGGAGTTACGACGGAGTCGTCTATGAAATGAATGTCCGACAGCTTACGGAGGAGGGTACATTTATTGCGGCAATGCGCCATTTACAACATTTGAAGGCCGTGGGGGTAGATGTTGTATGGTTGATGCCTATATATCCCATAGGAAAGGTTGAACGTAAGGGCTCGCTTGGCTCATATTACTCCATTTCGGACTATTGCGACGTAAATCCCGAATTTGGCACAATGGCTGATTTCGACGCCTTTGTAGAGGCGGCTCACGGCCTTGGCATGAGGGTAATTCTCGACTGGGTTGCAAATCACACTGCGCGAGATGCTAAATGGTTGAAAAATAAGCCGATGAATTGGTATGAGCGTGATGAGCATGGTGTGGCGAAAGTGCCTTGGGATTGGAGCGATACGGCAAAGCTGAACTATGCCGAAAAGGAGGTATGGCGCGGAGAGATAGAATCGATGAAATTCTGGGTTGAAAAGCATGCCGTAGATGGCTTCCGATGCGATATGGCGATGCTTGTGCCGTTGGAGTTTTGGCAGGAGGTACGCAAGGAACTGCAAAGCGTAAAATCGGATATTTTTATGCTTGCCGAAGCTGAGGGTCGAGAATTCTTTGATCGCGCATTTGATGCCTGCTATGGTTGGGAACTGCATCATGCTATGGTTGATGTGGCGCAGGGACAAACCCGCGTTTGGGAGTTGCGAAACAAAATATATTCGTTGCTAAACGACTATCCGCAGAGCTCTATGCATATGACCTTCACTTCAAATCATGATGAGAACTCGTGGAGTGGCAGTGAGCAGAGTCGCTTTGGCGAGGCGTTGGAGGCGATGACTGCGCTTACGTTTGTCTTGCCTAAGTCGTTGCCGTTGATATATACGGGACAGGAGATTGGCTACGATCATTCGTTTGCCTTCTTCGATAAAGATGCGATGCCTGAGTTTGTAGCTAATAAGGCTACTGAAAAGTATCGCCGATTGTGTGAGATGAGGCACGCTTTCTCGGCCCTTAACTCAGCGGATAAAGGGGGGTCGTTTGTTGAAATCAACACAAATGCTCCCGACTGCTTGCTTGCCTTTGTGCGCGAAAATCAGCAGGGTAGAGTTGTTTATATAGCGAATTTGTCGCCATATAAAATATTTGCCGATTTCCATACGGGAATCTATTCGGGAGAGTACACTGACGTCGTTGCCGGCGAGCAGACTACCCTCTACGAACATACTTGGGGCGACATGGAACCTTGGAGTTATCGACTGCTTACGATGAAATACTGAAATTGCTGAGTCGAAATCGGATAAAAAGGCGACGAAAAGTTTATAATTTATAAAATTATAACTATATTTGCGCCAAAGTAAGAAAAATAATCCGATTTTAGCAATGAAAATAGCTCTTGCACAATTAAATTACACCATTGGAGATATTGCAGGCAATACCGCAAAGATCATTATTGCGGTTGAACACGCAAAAGCGGAGGGTGCAGATGTTGTAGTCTTTGCCGAACAGGCATTGAGTGGCACTCCGGCTTTCGATCTCCTTCGTAAAACCACATTCTTGGAATTATGCGATGAGGCTCTCGATGAGATAGCCTCCTATTGCAACGGCATTACGGCTGTTGTGGGTACTCCTGTGCTTATGCAGAATGGTACTCAGAGTGCAGCAGTAGTTATCGAGAACGGAAAGATTAAGCGATATATCACCAAGGCGAATATCACTGCACGCCGCGAAATGGGCTTTTTGAGCAGTGGCGAAGGTGTGAAGGTAGTTCGTATTGCGGGCGAGAAGGTCGCTATTGTTGTTGGTGACGACTTCTCTCACTTGAAAGAGGTGGACAACGATGTAGATATCATTTTCAGTATAAATGCTCGTCGCTATGGTAAGGGCTTGATGTCGTATCGTTATGAAACTATGCACAACTTGGCATTCGTGGAGTCGAAGACTATCGTTTTGATCAACCACGTTGGCGGTTCGGGTGAGATTGTTTACGACGGAACATCGTGCGTGATAAACGACAAGGGCGATATCGCTTTGCTGATGAAATCTTTCGAGGAGGATTTTGCCGTTTACGACACATTGGCGGACAATGAGCCTTGCGAATTGCCGAAGGAGTTGGAACGCCATGAGCGCACGGGCTATATCTATAACGCAGCAGTATTGGGCTTGCGCGACTACTTCTTTAAAAACGGATATACAAAGGCTTGTGTAGGTCTGTCGGGCGGTATCGACTCGGCAGTTGTAGCCTGCATTGCTGTTGAGGCCCTCGGAAAGGAGAATGTCAAGGCTCTGCTTATGCCATCGCAGTTCTCGACTGATCATTCGGTAATTGATGCGCAGGCTTTGGCCGAGAGTATCGGTGTGGAATATAGCGTGTTGCCTATTTCGGAGGCTTATACCTCGGTTGTGAATACCTTGAAGCCAGCGATTGGTGGCCATGAGTTCGATGCAACAGAGGAGAATATTCAGGCGCGTTTGCGTACCATTATGTTGATGGCTGTGCAGAACAAAAAGGGCTATGTGGTGCTCAACTCGTCAAATAAGAGCGAGAATGCACTCGGAATGTGTACCCTTTATGGTGATACTGCGGGAGCGTTTAGTGTTACGGGTGATTTGTATAAGACCGAGATGTACGACTTGGCGCGCTATATCAATAAGTTGAAGGGTGATGTTATCCCTGAGAATATCCTCGAAAAAGAGCCATCTTCGGAGTTGCATCCGGGACAAAAGGATAGCGACTATCTTCCACCATACAATGTCGTTGATGCTATTCTGATGCGAATGATAGAGCAGGGACAGCATCGCGAGGAGATTATCAACGCAGGCTTCGATGCAGAGGTTGTCGAGAAGATTCACTCGATGGTTATGCAGAACGAGAAGAAGCGTTATCAGTTCCCTCCGGTGTTGCGATTGTCGGCTTGTGCTTTCGGTCACGAGCGTCTTATGCCGTTGATCAATCGATACGGAGATTAACATTTTCTCGTTGTGAAGCAGCCTGAACAAATAGAGCATAAGGGTATGGTTGCGCTCGTAGGGCGTAACTTTGTGCGTGTCGATATCGAGGTGATGGAGGCTTGTGGTTCGTGTGCCTCGCGCAAGGCGTGTGCTATGGGACAGGGTACCACTCGCGAAATAATGGTCTATACCGACGATGCTGCAAACTATTCTATTGGCGAGGTTGTGAAGGTTTCGGCACGTCAAAGTATGGGCTTGGTAGCGGTGTTGTTGTGCTATATTCTACCATTGGCGGTACTCGTCGGAACGTTGATATTTACTGTTGTCGTGGGCTGCTCGGAGGGGGTTGCTGCGTTGGCTTCGTTGGGTACCACTGCACTTTACTATGCTGTTTTATATCTATGTCGAAATAGAATTTCGAAAAATGTAATTTTTACAATAGATAAACTAATATAAAATGAACACATTACTATTTACAATTCTGACACTTTGCGCTGTGGGTGTGGTAGCGGCATTGATTCTCTACTTTGTAGCGCAGAAGTTCAAGGTAGAGGAGGATCCTCGCATCGACGATGTCGAGAAGATGCTCCCAGGAGCCAATTGCGGCGGTTGTGGTTTTCCTGGCTGTCGTGGTTTGGCGTGTGCATTGGTTGAGCAGGACGATATCTCATCGCTCTACTGCTCGGTAGGTGGCGCTGACTGCATGAAGGCCGTTGCCGACTATCTTGGTAAGGCTGCTCCAACAAAGGAGCCACAAGTTGCAACTGTTCGTTGCGGTGGCACTTGCGAGAAGCGACCTCGCACCTCGACCTATGCAGGTACAAAGTCGTGCGCTATTGCATCGGCAACCTATGTAGGAGAGACCAACTGCGCTTATGGCTGTTTGGGCTATGGTGACTGTGTTGTGGCGTGTGCATTCGATGCAATTCACATCAACCCAGAAACAGGCCTGGCGGAGGTCGATGCTGACAAGTGTACCGCTTGTGGTGCCTGTGTTTCGGCTTGTCCGAAGGGCGTAATCGAGTTGCGTAAGAAGTGGCCTAAGAATCGCGCGATTTATGTTTCGTGTGTATCGAAGGATAAGGGCCCGGTGACGATGAAAGCTTGTAAAGCGGGTTGTATCGGGTGTGGTAAGTGCTCGAAGGTTTGTGAGTTCGGCGCTATCACCATCGAGAATAACTTGGCATTTATCGACTCGACAAAGTGCCGTTTGTGCCGTAAGTGCGTGGCAGAGTGTCCAACGGGAGCAATCAAGATGGTTGGACTCGCACCACTACCTCCAAAAGCGGAAAACGGAGAGCGGAAAACGGAAAACTAAAAACTACTAAAATAAAACCTTAAAAGCCAATGGCCAATGGCTAATGGCTAAAAGCAAAAAAGATATATGAAAACTTTTCCGATTGGCGGAGTTCATCCGTCAGATAATAAAGAGTGGAGCAAGGCGAAAGCGATTGAGCCGATGGAGTTGCCCGATGTGGTGACAATTCCACTTGCACAGCATATCGGAGCACCTGCTACGGCTCTCGTGAAGAAGGGCGATGCGGTGAAGGTGGGCGATAAGATTGCCGAGGCTACGGGCTTTATGTCGGCAAATATCCACGCTCCGATTTCGGGTACTGGTACCGCAGGAGATTTGCAACCAAATGGTCAGGGCTTGCGCCAGATGATGATTACCATCAAGCGCGAGGGCGACGAGTGGGCAGAGGGTATCGACCTCTCAACCGAGTTGGTTAAGGAGTGCAACCTCTCGTCGGCAGAGATTATTGCTCGCATCAAGGAGTGTGGTATCGTAGGTATGGGTGGCGCAACCTTCCCAACCCATGTTAAGTTGTCTATTCCAGATGGCAAGAAGGCTGAGATTTTGATTATCAATGGCGTTGAGTGTGAGCCATATCTCACCTCGGACTACCGCACAATGTTGGAGCGCGGTGAGGAGCTGTTGGTCGGTACTTCGATTTTGATGAAGGCTGTGTCGGTTGAAAAGGCGGTTATCGGTATCGAAAATAATAAGCCTGATGCAATTAAACACCTTGAAGAGTTGGCAAAGGGATATAATGGCATAGAGATTAAGGCTCTCAAAACAATGTATCCGCAGGGTGGCGAGAAGCAGTTGATTGCAGCCGTAACAGGTCGCGAGGTTCCTGCTCCACCGGCACTTCCGATTGATGTTGGTGCAGTGGTTTGCAACGCTTCGACAGCGGTGGCAGTATATGAGGCAGTGCAGAAGAATAAGCCACTTGTGCAGCGTGTGGTAACCGTTACGGGTAAGAGCATAAAGGATACAAAGAACCTTCTTACTCGCTTTGGAACACCGGTGTCGGCACTCGTCGAGAAGTGTGGTGGTCTGCCTGAGGGCGATAACCGCGTTTTGAACGGAGGCCCAATGATGGGACGTCCGATGTCGAACTTGCAGTCGCCCGTGATGAAGGGCTGTTCGGGTATCACCGTATTGAGTGGCGCGGAGGCGTTGCGTGGTGAGCCGTCGGCTTGTATCAAGTGCGCTAAGTGCGTTGAGGCTTGCCCTATGGGCTTGGAGCCTTATCTCCTCGCAAAGCAGTCGAAGAAGAAGGCTTGGGACGAGGTAGAGAAGAATGATATTGTAAGTTGTATTGAGTGTGGATGTTGCCAATTTACGTGTCCTGCAAACATTGCATTGTTGGACTATGTACGCCTTGGCAAGCAGACTGTAATGGGTATTATCCGCGCTCGTAACGCAAAGAAATAAAGGAGAAAAAGATATGGCAAACAGAACTATTGTAGCCTCGGCTCCGCATATTCATGGCTCACTCTCGACCACACGCTTGATGGGCGATGTAATTATCGCTTTGTTGCCTGCGTTGGCGGTGTCGGT